>JBAXOP010000333.1:0-6217 GCA_037133195.1 Verrucomicrobiota bacterium
GGCCGCCCGTGCCCCTCTTGCAGAGGTGACATTGAGCGGGACTTGCCAAGTCCCGGCGCTTCGCATCCGAGACCTTTCTCCTAGGGACGCTTGCCCTCATGCCGTCCCCTCAGGTGAGGGCATCCCAGCGAGCTGTCACCCGCGCCACATACTTGGCGGTGGCCTCGCGGATGGCAGCGGCGACGTCGGCTTGCGGGCGGGCGAAGGGCGGGACAAACCACGGGAACGAGCCGATGAGATCGGTGACGACGGCGACTTCGCCATCACAGCTGTCCTCGCCACAACCGATGCCGATGGTGGGCACGGCACTGTGGGCGGTGAGCAAGCGAGCCGTGGCGGGAATCACCGATTCTAACACGATGGCACAGACCCCCGCGGCGACAAGGGCACAAACCCCCGCGAGGAGGGCTGCTGACTGGGCGGGGGTCTTGCCGGTTTTGTGGTAGCCTCCCTCTTCAACGACGCTTTGCGGCAGCATGCCGAGGTGCCCCACCACCGGAATGCCTGCGGCGGTGATGGCGCGCACTTTTTCCGCATGGCCGGTGCCACCCTCGAGTTTGACGGCTTCGGCACCGGCGCCGATCAGTCGGCGGGCGGTGGCCAACGCCTGGGCGGGGGTGTCGTAGGTGTGGATCGGCAAGTCGCCGACAATGAGCGCCCGTGGCTTGGCCCGCGCCACGGCGGCAAGGTGATGGAGCATGTGCTCAAGCGTCACCTGCGTGGTGTCCGGAAACCCGAGCACCACCATGCCTAACGAATCACCCACCAGCAACACGTCCACGCCCACCTCGTCGAGCAGTCGTGCGGTCGGGTAATCGTAGGCGGTGAGCGCGGTGATCGGGCGCGCACCTTTGCGGCGGCGGAGGGCATCGGCTTTGTCGAGGGCAGTCACGGTGGCGCGGCCAGCATACGGCGATATTCCGCCAAGACCACCCGGAAGTTGCCGCCGCCTCGAATTTCCGTGCACCGGCCACAAAAAACCTCCGCGAAAGCGGAGGTTTTTTGTGCACCAATGGCGACCCGTAAGGGAGTCGAACCCTTCTTGCCAGAATGAAAATCTGGAGTCCTAACCGATAGACGAACGGGTCGTTGTTCGCGGTGCGGGCGGAAAGAAAGCGGATGGACGGGAGCTTGGCAAGGAAATTGTGAAAAAAAATTACTCCAGAACACTCATGCATTGAAGAATTAAGAAATCACAGCTTGTCAAGCGGGCGAGGATATTTTTAGGCTAGCGGCCTCCGCTAAGCGGCGCTGGTGCCGGCATCGGAGAGATACTTAATTTTGCCCATTATGAATACCCCCCTGCTAGCGCAAGCCGCCAACGAGGCCCGAGGTCTCGCCATTGATGCCATACACGCCTGTTCCTCCGGCCATCTAGGGCTGCCGCTGGGCAGCGCGGAGATTGGGGCGGTGCTGTTTGGGCAGTCGTTGCGCTTCAATCCAGACGCGCCCAAGTGGCTCAATCGCGACCGCTTCATTCTCTCCGCCGGTCATGGTTCTATGTTTTTATATGGCTGGTTGCACCTGGCGGGTTACGCGGTGTCGCGCGACGCTGTGAAAAATTTCCGCCAATTGCATTCAATCACGCCGGGCCATCCGGAATTTCGCGAGACACCGGGGGTGGAAGCCACCACCGGGCCGCTCGGCCAAGGCGTGGGCAATGCGGTCGGTTACGCGTTGTCGGGTAAGCGAGCCGCGGCCCGTTTCAACACGCCGGAGCACACGATTTTCGACCACCACGTGGTTTCATTGTTAGGAGATGGTTGCCTGCAGGAAGGCGTGGCACGCGAGGCGATCGCCTATGCCGGCCACAATGGATTGGACAACTTGGTATTGATTTATGATTCCAACGATGTGACGCTGGATGCGATGGCGGCGGTAACGCAGAGTGAGAACGCCGAGGAGTATTTCATTTCGCAAGGCTGGGATGCGGTGACGGTGGACGGGCACGATCTGGCGATGCTGGCGGTGGCGCTGGAAAAAGCGAAGGCCGACGACAACGGCCGACCCAAGGTGATTATTGCTAAGACAGTCATTGGCAAGGGTATTGCCGAAGTGGCGGGCACCTCCAAAGGCCATGGTGAGGGCGGGGCCAAATTCAGTGCGGCAGCTCGCGCCAGCCTCGGCTTGCCAGCGGACGAATTGTTCTATGTCTCGCCCGCAGTTCAGGGGTATTTCGCGCAACGCAAACTGGCGCATATCCTCCAATTCGAGGCTTGGCAGGCGACCTTCAATGCTTGGAGCGAGGCAAATCCAGAGCTAGCCGCAGAACTCACCGACGGCGTGGCGCAAGCGGTGCCTAGCGATTTGAGCGAGCGCATCCCGGCGTTTGCCGCCGATTACAAGGATGCCACCCGCGCCGCCGGCGGCGTGGTCATCAACGCATTGGCCAAGGCGATGCCACATTTCCTAACCGGCAGCGCCGACTTGTACGGCTCCACCAAAAACTATATCAAGGGTGGCGGCGATTTCTCACGCCAGTCCCCCGCCGGACGCAACCTCTGGTTTGGCATCCGCGAACATGCCATGGGGGCTATCTGCAACGGCATTGCCTACGACGGCCTGTTCCGCGCCAGTGGCGCCACTTTCCTGGTGTTTGCCGATTACCTGCGCGGCGCCATCCGCCTCGCCGCTCTCGCCGGCCTGCCCGTCACCTATATCTTCACCCACGATTCGGTGGGCGTCGGCGAAGACGGACCCACCCATCAACCGGTGGAAACTGTCAGCGGCTTGCGCGTCATCCCTAACCTCGATGTCATCCGCCCCGCCGATGCCGAGGAAACCGCCGGTGCCTGGGTCGTGGCCATGCACCGCACCAACGGCCCTACCGCCCTGATTCTAACCCGCCAGACGCTTCCCCTGATGAACGAGTTGTCGGTCACTGTGCGCCGAGACGGCGTACTGCGCGGCGGTTACATCGCCCGCAAGGAAACCGCCCCTCTAACCACCATCCTGCTCAGCTGCGGTTCCGAATTACAACATGCACTGGCCGCCGCCACCCAACTCGGTGCCGGCGTGCGCGTGGTGTCCATACCTTGCTTCGAGCGCTTCGACCGCCAGAGCCCCGAGTATCGCGAAAGCGTGTTGCCACAAGCCTGCTCCAAACGCATCGCCATCGAGGCCGGCGTAAGCGGCTTGTGGTGGAAATATGTCGGCACCACCGGCAAGGTGTTAGGCATCGACCGCTTCGGTATCAGCGCCCCGGCCCATCTGGTGATGGAGGCTTTAGGCATGACCCCGCAGCACGTCATCTCGGCGGCGCAAGATCTGGGGTGAGTCGTTTGATTCGGCGGCGTTTGTTGAGTTACGCCGCCGCTAGCCACAGGGATCGAAAATGGCGCGCCAGGCACACCAGGATTGACTCGGCGCGGCCCATAAACGACTATCCAACCATGGGTAATGCAGAATTAAGGGAACTCGTAGCGGACCTCACCAGGTCCACCGCACAATTGCGGGCTTCTCAGCAAGAGACCGACCGTCAGATGAAAGAGACCGACCGTCAGATGAAGGAGACCGACCGTCAGATGAAGGAGACCGGCCTCCAGATGAAGGACACCGACCGGAAAATCAAGGCGCTCAGCGGTCTGTTCACCAGCCAGTGGGGAAAACTGGTGGAGGCACTGATGCGTCCCGGCACGGTCAAATTGTTCCAAGAGCGCGGAATCCAGGTCAACCAGATGACCGAACGGCGGACCGGTCGCGACCGCCAGGGGCGCGAAATCGAGGTGGACATCACCTTGGTGAATGGCAACACCATCGTAGTCATCGAAGTGAAAACCACCCTCAAAATCGAGGATGTCATCTGGCATCTCGACAAGTTGGGCCGCTTCAAGGAGGCCTTCAAGGAATACGCCGAGTGGAATGTCCAGGGCGGCTTGGCCGCTATGCGCTTCGAGGAGGAAAGCGACCGCTACGCCTTCCGCAACGGCCTCTGGGTCTTGCGCTGCGTGGACGGTATCACCGGCATCGCCAACTCCAATAATTTCCAACCCAAGAATTTTTAATCTGTGCTGGCGGGGAATTATAGGCGGTTTTTGGTTGCACCGCAGGTGATGGCAGCCAGCATGGCGCCGCATGGCGTACACATCAGAGCGGGCCTTTGAATTGATAGCGGCAGCCGACCAACGCGGACGGCTGGCACACGCGTTTTTGATCTGCGGCGCGGTGGGCTGCGGCAAGGAACGGCTGGCGGCCCGCCTAATCCAATGGGTCAATAAGACCCCGGCGGCGGGCGGCGGCTTTGACTTGTTCGGCGAAGCCGTGGAGGAGGTGGTGCCCGCGCTCGATGAGTTGGAAAGCGGCTGGGTGCGGGTGCTGCGGCCGCGCATGAAGTCGCGCCGCATCGGGGTGGATGAGATTCGCGACCTGGAACACACGCTGCATCTGGCGGCACCCGGCGGAGCCTGCAAAGTCGGGGTGATCACCGAGGCAGACCGCATGAACGACCAAGCCGCCAACGCATTTCTCAAGACATTGGAAGAGCCGCCGCCACGCACGCTGCTGTTATTACTCAGCGCCAATCCGCAGCGGCTGTTGCCCACCATCCTGTCGCGCTGCGTGCGGATATCGTTATTAGGCGGGCGAGCACTGTTGGCCGAGGGAGGTGCCGAGTTGGTGGCGGCGCTGAATCAGGCGGCCACCCGCGGTTTTGGCACGCCGGTGGCGGCCCTGCACCTCAAGGCGGCTTTTGTGTCGTTCCTAGAGCAACACAGCGAGGCGGCGAAAGCAGCGGCGGCAGCGGCGGAAAAAGAGGAAATCGCCGCCTACCGCGAAGCGACCGACGGTGTCTGGTTGAAAGAGCGCAAGGAATTTCACGCGGCAGCGGCCCAGGCCGAGTATCTGGACGCCCGCGGCCGCCTCTTCGACGTATTGATGGCTTGGATGGCCGATTTGCTCCGACTCAAAACGAAGGCCGCCGGTCTGGATTTTCCGGAGTCAGCCGCCAAATTACGGCCCATCGCCGAGGCCGAAAGCGAGACGCGTTTATTGCAGCGCATGGAGGCGCTTGATGCGCTGCGGCGCACGCTCGACACCAATGCCTTCGAGCCGCTAGCTATCGAAGTGGGTTTTCTCAAAGCGTTCGGCTAGGCGGGTAGGATCAATACTCTTCTTCCTCACCTTCGCCGGGCACGGGCGGGATCAAATCCTCGCGTTGCAGCAACTCCGCGAGGTCGAGTTCGTCCAAGTCCTCCTCCGGGGTGACGCGCACGATGGCCACATACGGGGTGATGCGATCCAATTCGGCGATGGCACAATGGACCATCGAGGAAATGATGTCGCTGTCATATTTTTCCCGCTCAAACAGATTGGTGATGCGGAACACCAGCAGCGAGCGATCCAAATCGTACTCAAAACCGCCGAGCGTAAGCGCTTTGTTGGCACGGGCCAGCAATTCGAGTAAGCGCGGCAAGTGCGCGTCGTCGAGCCGCAGCGGGGTTTCGGTCACCACGCTCAGGGCGTTAATCTGCGGGTAGGCTTGGGCCACCAGATTCACTCGCGTGTGGTGGGCATCAAAGCCGGCGCGGATGACCTCCCGGCCCTCGACAAGTTCACAATGCCAGCCATTGCGGCCAAATGCGTCTTCGACAGAAAGAATTTGTTGGGAATGTGGGCGCATAATCAGGTGGTTCTGGTGGCGGGTTTGAATACCCGCACGGCGACGGCTTTGGCAAGCAATTCGCGCCGATCCTCGCGGATGGGGGCGAGCGAAAGGTGCAGGCCGGAGCTATGCTGGGCGTCATGGTGGAGGGTCAGCAAGGTTAGTCCCGCGTCTATCTCGGCATCCGCTATTTCCTGCCACGTGACTAACCTCATGTATTTCGCGGGACGAAAAAATGGGAAAACCTCGATCCCAAGGGGGGTTAATATCAGGTAAGCGTGGCGGGTCAGGCGCACTGCGGTGCGCCCGGCCAGCAACGCCAATGCCAGCGGCAGCATGGCCCACGCCGGATGCGGTAGCTGCGGTTGGGATGGTGGACGATCCAGCAATGCCAGCGCCGCCGCCGTTGGCGGTCATGGCCGGTGACACGATGCTGCTGGCGGTGCCGGCAGTGCCGTTGACATCAGGCGTCGCTGGCTTGCCGGGTCCGCCCGTGCCGACCGTGTACGTCCATGCCGTGACGCCTGCCGTGCAGGCTACCGTAATCGATGAGTAGGCGCCGGACCCGCTGCCTGATGCAAGGCTGGTGCCTGCGTCGACTGCGGCGCCGCCACCAGC
>JBAXOP010000334.1:0-6195 GCA_037133195.1 Verrucomicrobiota bacterium
TCGAACTCCCTATCACTTGGGAAATCTCCAACCCCGACGAATGGATCGCCGCCGCAAACGACCGCACCGTCCGCGCCGAGTACCAGATTCTACGAAGCATTCTTGCCGAAACCGATCTCATTTTTCACCCCGCTTTCATCCGCGAACGTTCCCTTTGGAAAAACAAGACCTCCACCGAAACAATTCAAGCAGCCCAACTCGTCATGCAGCTTTCTCCCGGTTGCGCCGAGGGCAAGCCGCTCCGCTCCATATCCCTTGCTGGCATCGACAGCAAATTCTTCGAACGCCACCGCTCGCTTATCATTCGCCTGCTCGATCTCCGTTTCGACGGAGATGCCAGCCAGCAAGGACTCGAAACATTCCTCGACGCTTGGCGCGAGCAAGATCACTGGCTGCTCCTTGCCGATCTTGGTCAGCCCCGTTCGCTTCCATTTCCCCTGCTTCGCGTCCGCGCCACCGACCTTGCTGCCCACGATTTCACAACTGCCCGCGCTCTCCTTATCGTCGAAAACGAATCCTGTCTTCACTTGTTGCCCAGAGACCTCCCGGGAGTCGTCGCCGTGCTCGGCACCGGCAACAACCTGACATGGCTCCATTCTGCCCTGCATCGGGACATACGCGTCGCTTACTGGGGTGACCTAGATACGTGGGGGCTCACACTACTATCCCGCGCCCGCACTCAGGCTCCACTACTCACCCCGCTGCTCATGACGCGGGAAATCTTCGATCTTCACGGCAACGCCGTCGTCCCCGAAAAGTCTCCCGCTTCCGCCACACCGCCCGACAATCTCACAACCGGCGAAACGGAACTCTACCTCCACCTCCTTGCCTGCGAGAACGGTCGCCTGGAACAAGAGTTCATTCGGGTATCGCTCGTTTATTCCGCCATCCGCACTTGGGTAATCGGATAGGATATTCCATCTCATGTTCCCTGTCACTTCTTGGATTTTGCAGCGCTCCACTGTTTGAATTTCTCGGCAAACGCGGGGGCTTCCATCACGCCATCCTTGCTATGCTTTTCTATCGTGCGTTGGAACAAATCCATGACCATCTTCTCAGTGATGGCGACCTCAGGTGTCTCATTTCCCAATAGCCTGTTGTCGATCATTTGGGCGTCGATTTCATCTTTCAATTGACGCTTCACAAGCCACTTCAGGAATGAGCAATAGCGAATACTGCGGTCTTCGGGTGTCTCGAAAGGCATGAGTTCTTCGAGCAGTTCTGCGAGTGGCACCGTTTCGTGCCAAGCCATTATTGTCGGCGGTGGTTGCGTATTTCTCTTCACCGCTTCTATGATCAATTGTGCGTTTTTCGCCCGTTCTTCAGGTGATCCGGTTGGCAAACTGGCGGCGATGTTCGAGATCTCGCTAGTGGAGAACTCACTAGCGGTTGCTTTCTTTGCCTTTTTTGTGAGGCTTGGTAGTTTCCCGATGGCATCCCGCAGTTTGGATACCTTGACGTGGCTGTAAGTCTTATGGACTTCGCGAGTGGTGTGACCAACGAGCGCCATGCGATCCTCTTCTGAAACATCCGCTTCGCGAAGCCAACTGATGAACGTGTGTTTGAGGCTATGAAAGCCCCGCTCATAGATAATGCGACCCTTGCCTTTTGATTCCCCCTCTTTGATTTCACGGGACGCATTGCCGCGGCTCACGGCTGCTTTGAGCATAATCTCATTTGTGAATGTATTGGAGAGCCCCTTGGACCCGTGTATCTTTTTGTTGGCCAATGTGGGCAGTATGGGCCTTTCCGGCGATACGTCGTCCTCGGGGAGAGCCTTGAGATATTCTAAAAGGTCCTCTTGGATAGGAATCGAAACTTCACGCTTCTTGTTTCTTGTTTTGGCTGGAATCAACGAAATTTCCTCGGTCTTGAGGTTCACTTTTTTCCACAAAAGGCCGGCTGCATCACCAAGACGCAAGCCGGTAAAGGCCGCCACGAGAATCAATCCTTTCCATTCCCTGCTGGGCGCTGCCTTGATGAGCTCCCTGACTTCATCCATCTCGAAGGGTCTGCGGCTCATGCTGTCATCCGTGCCAATTTCCGCAATAACCGACTCCCAGGGGTTGAAGGAAACTACTCCTTCGCGAATAGCCCCGCGATAAATCGCGCCGAGATCCTTGGCGTGGTTTTTCACGGTCACACCCGTCAACCCGGATGCCCTGAGCTCTTCACACCATTCCCGCACGACTTCGGAGGTGACGGATTCCAGTGGCTTTTTGCGTTTGTCGCCACGCCGGTCCAAGAATTTGGCGACATGCTTCCGGTATCGCAACATGGTTTTATCGCCTTCTTTTCGCCCCCGTCCTTTTCTACGGAGCCACTCCTCACACCAGCTTTCGAGTGAGTAACGCGTTAGATCCTCGCCGGTTGCGATCTTGACGAGCTGGGTGACATATTTGTGGGCGGAGGGCACGGAAAATCTCTCGCGCTCAATATCGACGCCCACTCTGGCGAAAATTGCTTGCACCTGTTGCGCCTGAGGACTGTCCGCCCGCATGATCACCTGCGCCTTACGCTCCATCTCGGCTGCAGCCTTCCGCGCACCAACCTTGTTTCTTTTGCCTGTCGATTGGCGGACTTTGTGGTTTTCTCCGGTGTTAGGGTCTTTTACATAGAATTGGCACTGCCATGTTTTGGACTCCGGACGCTTGTAAATACTGGCCATTTGGGTGAAAGTTACTGTGTGCAAAAGTGTGTCCTTTTCATTTGACTTTTGCAAGTTTTAAATTTCGTAACTCATTGGAATACAGCAATTGTATTTTCGCAAAATGTCAGGGTTCGAATCGCAGGTTCGAACCCTGCAGCGCGCACCATATTCTACGGGCTTTTTCACTTTTCCCTGCACAGGTCCCGCAATGGGTGCTTGCTTGCGTGCATGAAGTTCCATGAATTCTCCGGCTTGATCTCGCGCTTGCCCGAGGCCGGGGGAACCGGCCACACCATCCGGGTCTGCCGCAATGCCGGCGTGCCGGTGATTTTTCAAAACCACTGGGTCACTTGGATTCCCACACACCCTCATCCAACTCCGAGCGCGGAAAAGACAAGTGGCATTTGCCGGCTTCCGATATACGTGTAATGTCCGTTCTGATCATGGAAACCATCATTCGCAAATCGATCGAGCGCGGCCATGCCAACCACGGCTGGCTCAACAGCCATCATACCTTCAGTTTCGCCGATTACCACGATCCCGCCCAGATGGGCTTCCGCAGCTTGCGGGTGATCAACGAGGATTATGTGGCACCAGGCGGCGGTTTTCCTACCCACCCGCATCGCGATATGGAAATTTTCAGTTACGTCGTTGAGGGCACGCTGGAGCACAAAGACAGCATGGGCAACGGTCGGCAACTCAAGCCTGGCCAGATCCAGCTCATGAGTGCTGGTTCGGGCGTCACCCATTCGGAGTTCAATCCCTCCAGCAGCGAGCCCGCCCATTTTCTTCAGATCTGGATCAAACCGCGCCATCAGGGACTCGCGCCTTCCTACACCGAGTGGCATCCGTCACCGGCAAACGACGGTGCCGCCAAGGTGCTCGTCATCTCGCCCGATGGTCGCGACGGTTCCGCCATCATCCATCAGGACGTGGATGTCTGGCGCGTCCGCCTCAAGGCCGGTGAAACTGTTAGCCACGAGGTCACCGCCAGCCGCGGGTTGTGGTTCCAGCTCATAACGGGCAAGGTATCTGCCAACGGAAACCCTCTGGATGCCGGCGACGCCGCCAGCACCGCCAGCACCGGACGCTTTGAAATCAGCGCCACGGAAGACGCCGAGGCACTGCTTTTCGATCTAGCTGCCGTATGACACGGAGCTGCCCGCAGAGTGCTTCGGCTGATAAATCCCCCCAGGTCAGAGGATGGCACATTCTTCTCGACGAAAGCAAACTGGGGGGCCCGGGCTAATGTGTCACGCAACCCCTGGTTACGGGGACCTTGTAAACCACCCACGCTCATCCGAACATTTTTTTCCAGAGATTCCTTGGCTCTGCGGCGCAGACGGGTATTGTCCGTGGCAAAGGAATTTCCCATGAATACCCTCTCATCTCTGCTCCCCCGCTCTCCCCTACTCGCCAACCTCAGCACGAACCTTTCTGCAGTAGGAAAAATTCCTGGCAGCAGACCCCTAACGGCACGCCGGTTTTTCCTATCAATTGGTCTGTATGCGGCCTGTTTCCTGTCACTGGTTTCACTGGCCTTTGGGGATGATTGGCCGCAGTGGCGCGGCCCCAACAGGGATGGCGTCTGGCATGAGACAGGCATCATGGCCAAGTTCGCGCAGCCGCAAATCAACATCCTGTGGCGCACTCCCATATCCAACGGTTATTCAGGACCCGTCGTTGCCAACGGGCGGGTCTATGTGACCGAGCGTCTGCCAGAACCAGCGGAAGCCGAACGGGTGCTCTGCCTCGATGCGCGGACTGGCAAGATCCTCTGGAGCAAGGAATATGCCTGCGCATATTCAGAACTGGGCTACCCCGATGGCCCCAGAGCCTGCATGGTCGTCGACGATGGCCGGGCCTACTCGCTTGGTGCCATGGGGCACCTGCGCTGCTACGACGCAGTCACCGGCGATCTGGTTTGGAAAAAGGATCCGGGCCAGAACTACACGATAGGCAAAGTCATTTGGGGAATATCGGCTTCACCGCTGGTGGAAAAGGACCTGCTGATCCTTCAACTGGGGGTACGGCCCGACGCTTGTATTTTGGCGTTGGATAAACGGACCGGCGAGGAAAAATGGCGGGCCTTGGATGATAAAGTCTCGTACTCCTCACCTATCATCATCGAACGAGCGGGCCGGCGACTGTTGCTGTGCTGGACCGGAGAGAATATGACCGCTTTGAACCCAGCCACCGGCGCGGTCTTCTGGAAATATCCGACGCCGCAGAGAAAAATGGTCATCAATGTGCCAACTCCGATTGTCGCTGACGACCGCATTTTTCTGACCAGTTTTTACGATGGATCCTATATGCTCGAAATGAAACAGGATCCACCATCCGTGACCAAGATGTGGCATCGACAGGGGAACAGCGAGATAGATACAGATGCGCTGCATGCCATGATTGCCACACCGATCTTTCAGGATAACTATATCTATGGAGTGGATAGCTACGGGCAGTTGCGCTGTTTGAATGCCACTACCGGTGACCGGGTTTGGGAAGACCTGACGCTGGTGCCCGGCGAGCGATGGGCGAACATTCACATGGTGCGTAACGGCGATAATATCTGGATGTTCAACGAACGCGGCGAACTCATCATCACCAGACTCTCGCCCAAAGGAGTGGAAGTGATCAGTCGCGCAAAACTCATCGAGCCCACAAAGGGCCAGTTGGGAATGCGCAAAGGCGTGTGCTGGTCGCCGCCCGCCTATGCCGAAAAATGCATCTTCGCCCGCAACGACAATGAGATCGTCTGTGCCAACTTGGCTGCACCATCTATAGAAACCCCGCCGCCCGCCCAATGAAGGGGAATACTTCGAGCAAAATCTGACAATGGTCCGCAGCCCGAAGCGGGCCTTTTGATGGCGATTGTCAGCGGCGGTTTGGTAGTCCGATAGAATGGGCGGTTTGAATACCGGATGCGGCCCAGGCTGGATCTTCTTCCAGAGCTTCTAATAATACGCTTCTTCCTGCGTCTTCTTCCTGCGTCTTCTTCCGGGTCTTCTTCCGTGGGGGCGGGGCGGGATTTTCTTCGTTGCCGGGGCGCTGGCGCGGGCGGGTTTGGCGGCTTATTGCGCGTCCGCCGATGCGAACCCCAACCAGTCCCAAGTGCCTCCATTGCAATGAGAAATTCAGTGCCGACCCGCGCAACCGGCGGCACCAGCGCTACTGCCGCAAGCCGGCATGCAAACGCGCCTCGAAGGCCAGCACCCAGCTCCGGTGGACGCAGAAGCCGGGGAACGAAACGTACTTCCGCAGAGCTGCGAACACCGACCGGGTCCGGCAGTGGCGTCTAACCAATCCGGAGGGCCGGCGCAAGCGGAAGCCTGCGGCGAAAAAAGGGCTACAAGATGTCTTGAACCCGCAAGTGCCTGCAACCGTGGCTGTTACGACTCCTCCGTCACGCGTGAAGTTGGAGTCACCGCCCGCTGCCGCGTCGTGCTGGACACCAACCGTTATTCGGTGCCTTCCCGCTACGCCTCGCAGGGCATCACCCTCAAGGTCTTTGCCGATCGCCTCTGTCTCTATCACGCACACAACCT
>JBAXOP010000335.1:0-6172 GCA_037133195.1 Verrucomicrobiota bacterium
GATGGCACCGACGGCACCGCCGCCGACGGTGAAATCCTGGGCGAAGGCGGCGACTTGCCGACCATCCACCACGCCGGTGGCGCAGACGACGCCGTCGCCGGGCATCTTGCGTTTTTCGAGGCCGAAATTGATGCACGAGTGATGGGCGTGCATGCCGAATTCGATGAAAATCCCCTCATCGAAGAAGGCGGCGAGGCGCTCGCGGGCGCTGAGCATGCCTTTTTCGTGGCGTTTTTTGAGGCGGTCCTTGCCGCCTCCGTCGAGTGCTTCTTGGCGGCGGAGATTGAGACTCTCCATGAGTGCGGGATCGATGGCCATATGTGTGGTGTGTTTAGTATCTAGGGGGTAAAAGCAATGTTAGTGTTTGGATTGGCAGAACTCGGTGAGTACCCCAAAACTGGTTTTCGGATGCAGAAAGGCCACCAACTTGTCGCCGGCTCCGTCGAACGGAATCTCATGAATGAGACGCGCTCCGCAATCCTTGGCTTGGCCGAGCTGACCGTGAATGTCGTCGGTGGCAAACGCTATGTGGTGAATTCCAGGACCGTTCTTTTCTAAAAACTTAGCAATCGGGCTGTCATCCGAGGTGGGCTCGAGCAATTCAATATGAACTTCTCCCGCAGCAAAAAACGCGGTTTTGACCTTTTGAGACTCGACTTCTTCGCGGCCCTCGCAGGTGAGGCCCAGTACGGATTCGTAGTAGGGAAGCGCTTCATCAATGGATCTGACGGCGATGCCGAGGTGGTCGATTTTAGTGATCATAGTGGCTGGTGGGGGGGCGTGACGGGAGAGACCATAGTGGAAAACTGAGCGCTTGGCACTGCGGGGAGTGGCTAAAATTGCGCATATTTTGCCATTGTGAATGTTTCCCGCAAGGGTGGTGAGGGGGAGCGGGCGATTTTGTCAATGGTGTTTTTTGTTTTTTCAGGGTTTTGACAGATGGGAGCAAACGCGTATGCTGGCGCTCGCGCCGAGAGACCGGAGGCGATTCCAGCAAATACCATTAGATTATGAGCGACACAAGTAAAGAGCAGCAGCCATTTCAAGCCGAAATCCGTCAACTGTTGGACCTGGTGGTCCATTCGTTGTACACAGACAAGGAGATTTTCCTGCGAGAATTAATTTCCAACGCCTCGGATGCGATGGAGCGGCTGCGTCACGTTGAGGCGACCGAAAAACACGTGCACGAGCCCGGGCTGGCGATGGAGATTCATCTAACGACAGACGAAGAGGCCCGCACGCTGACCATTGCCGACCACGGCATTGGCATGACACGCGAGGAGCTGGTGAAAAGCCTCGGCACCATCGCCCACTCAGGAACCAAGGCGTTTTTGGAGGCGGTCAAGGCGGGCGGTGGGGCGCCCAACAAGCTTATCGGCCAATTTGGGGTAGGGTTTTACTCAGCGTTCATGGTGGCCGACGAGGTGAAGGTGTACACGCGCAGTTGGCGGGCTGATGGCGATGAGTTGGTGTGGACCAGCGACGGAGCCAGCGGCTATGCGATCGAGGAGCAACCCGGCCAGACGCGCGGCGTCAAGGTGGTGCTGCATTTGAAGGAAGACCAGGCCGAGTATGCCGGCGAGGCGCGGGTCAAGCGGCTCATCGAAACGTACAGTAATTTCGTCGGATTCCCGATTTTCCTCAATGGCAAGCGCATCAACGAGGTGGAGGCACTGTGGTTGAAAAACAAGACGGAAATTTCTGAGGATGAGTACAAGGCGTTCTACCAATTTGCTGGGAAAGCGTTTGACAAACCGGCCTACCGGCTGCATTTCGCTGCGGACGCGCCGCTGGCGATTAACGCGCTGTTGTTTGCGCCGAGTGAGAATCCGGAGCGCATGGGCTTTGGGAAAGTGGACGGCGGGGTGGCGCTATATTGCCGCAAGGTGCTCATTGACGAGGATCCCAAGGGACTGCTGCCGGAGTGGTTGCGATTCATCAAAGGCGTGGTGGATAGTGCCGATCTGCCCTTGAATATATCTCGTGAAACCATGCAAGACAGCGCCTTGGTGCGCAAACTCAACAGCGTGCTCAGCAAGCGCGTTCTCAAAATGTTCGAAAAAGAGGCCGAGGCCGATCCGGCGAAATATCGCGGATTTTACCGCAAGTTCGACCGCTTTTTCAAGGAAGGCATCGCCACCGATTACGCCAACCGCGAGGCCCTCGCCAAACTCCTGCGCTTTGAATCATCACTCGCCGAGCCCGGCGAGTTGTGTGGCTTCGCCGATTATTTGTCACGCGCCAAGGATGGCCAAAACGAGATTTTCTATCTGGTCGGTGCGAATCGCGACAGCCTTGAGAGCAGCCCGTATCTGGAAGCATTCAAGGCGCGGGGCATCGAGGTGATTTATTTCACCGAGATGGTGGATGAATATGTGGTGGACGCGCTGGGCGAATTTGACGGCAAGAAGCTTGTGTCTATCCGCCATGCCGGAGTGGACATCGAGGCGCAAGAGGCGGCAGCGGGCGATTCTCTCGACGCGGCGCAAACTGCCGCTCTCTGTGAGTTTCTCAAGGCGCAACTCGGCGAACGGGTCACCACCGTCGCCAGCGGTAAACGCTTGGTCGATAGCCCGGTCATCGCTTTGGTGCCCGCCGACGGACTCAGCCCGCAAATGCGCCAGATGATGCGTGCGATGGATGAAAACTATAAGGACGAGGTGAAAGTGGAACTCGAGATCAACCCGCGCCACCCGCTATTGCGCAAGTTGGCAACCGCCAAAGATAGCAATCCAGAATTGGCCAATCTCGTCGCCCGCCAGTTGTTCGATAACGCCCTGATCGCCGCCGGTTTGTTGGATGACGCCCGCGATACCGTCAGCCGCATGAACACGTTGATGGAAAAGGCGATGGGATAGAACGCAGTGTCAGTACATCTCGGGAGCCGCCTCAATCCGCCGGATCTGTCGCGATTCTGTGCTATTTATCTCTCACCCTGTGATTAGGTTCGCACTCGGCCTGACAGATGTCGCGCCAGCCGGGGAAATTCCAACGGTTGGGAAAACCCGCGCATTGGTCCGGCTTGACCGGATGAATCCGGCAGTCCACGCCCTCCAGCATACAACACTCGTGATCGGGCTTTTCTAACAGAGATAACCCCTGCCGGTTGTGACGCAGCCGGGTGTAGCTTGCGAGAAACGCATCTTCCGTCAGCCCGAGAAAGCCGGCGATACGGGGCACGTCGTGGTCCTCCAAGCGCACATCACCTGGCCATTTGCAGCAAGCGGTACATCGCTGGCAGACGTAGAACACGTCCGGATCGAGCTGGACGCCGAGGTTGGCGGGGCTGCCGTGATCTTGTATCATAGGCTCAGGCGGTGGTGAGGCGGTGGTAGTGGAAATTGACCCGGGCGAGAAACGTCTGCCACTTGGCACCGGGGCGGCCGTAATCTAGCAATAGATGCGGGCAATTCTTATTAGGTGGATGTTTCCCGTGGCGAGGCCAATGGTAATGAGGGACGACATTGGCCAGTGGGATGTGATTGCGAAACATCAGATAGGCGACAAGCTTGGCACTGCGATCGAGGGTAGCCGGCCAATTGTTGCCGCGGTTTTCACACATTTCGATGCCGATGGACAGGCGGTTGCCGGGTCCATCAAAGTCGGCGTGCTCGCCCTGTTCGCTCAGCGGCATGTGCTGGATCGCCACGCCGTCGTCCACGGTGAAATGCCAGATGAGGAAACCGATGCGATTGCCGCCGGGGCGCTTGCCGGAACGCAGGGAGCCGCGCTTGAGCGCCAACGCGTGGAGGGCCGCTCCGGCGCTCATGTTTTCGGTGCTGTGGATGGTGATGTAGCGGGGGGTCATTGGCCGCACCACTCTGCGGCCGTATGTTCCGCGTGCCACCATGTCCACTTTTAAGTGCACCTCGCGCAGCAGCGCCGCCGCGCTGACCTTGCCGCCATGGGCACTGCCGCCCTGGCTGCTGCTATGCTGGGCACTGCTGTGTTGGTTGCTGCCAGCCTTGGCATGCGGTGAAGCTGAGCCGGACGCTCCGGCGTAGTGCTGGCGCCATGGATCGGGGCCACCGCCCGATGGGCCGATGGACTGGCATTGGAGGCTGCACAGGCACAGCGTCGCCAGTGGGATAATCCAACAATTGCGTTTCATGGGCAGCACTCATAACACCGATCCGGCTACCTGCCAAAACCCAAAATTCTAACTATTAATATTGAGTGATCCGCAGTCGCATGAAACCGTTGGCGGAGGTGGAGCGAGGCAATTTGGCCTCATGGGTTTGGAGGGATCCGCTGGTGGCAACCACGGTGTCAGTGAAGCCGCTGGGTGCCCCGGCATCGCCTGGAGCGAGCCAATTGCCCAAGGTGGTGCAAGTTTGCGCGGTGAAAGAGACATCGGTGAGGGTGGTATCACATTGATAGCGCAGGACGAAATGGGTGGGAGTGATAGAAGTAATGGGCATGCGTGGAGTGGGATCATTGGCGCTGACGGGAGACATACCGAAGGCGTATTCGATGAGGTTGGATCTACCATCCTGATCGAAATCCTCGCTCGGGTAATTGCTGATGGTGCCTGCGGTAAGCCCGTTGGAAATTTCATGGTTCGCGGCCCAATTGGCGAACGATGGCGGGGCCGGAGCAATGACTAAAGAACCGCTGCCACTGCCTTGATAGTTGGCATCGTTGATCGTTGCGACGACGGCATACGTGCCCACATTCGTAGGCGCGGTGGACGACCCTTGATAAGTGTAACTCACGCTCAGGCCGGATGGCGTGGTGGTGGACGTGGCGGATTTCGCAGTGCCATTGTAAGTCGCCGCCAAGCTGCCGAGGGTGAGCGTTGCGGTCGCTTTGGAAATCACCAGTGTTCCGTTGGCACTGCCTTGATAGTTTGTGTCGTTGATCGTTGCGACGACGGCATACGTGCCCACATTCGTAGGCGCGGTGGACGACCCTTGATAAGTGTAACTCACGCTCAGGCCGGATGGCGTGGTGGTGGCCGTGGCGGATTTCGCGGTGCCGTCGTACGTCGCCGCCAGATTGCCGAGGGTGAGCGTTGCGGTCGCTTTGGTTTGGACGGTGACGGTTGCGGTATTAGAATCAGCACTACCGGCGGAGTTGGTGGCGCGCACCCAGTAGCTCGTCGTTGTCGTTAGAGCAGGTGTCGTGAAGGAAGATCCTGTGGCACCGGTGATCTGGTTGGTAATGACGCCGGAGTTTCCGACATACCACTGGAAGGTGGGTGAGGTGCCGGAGGCGACAACGCTTAAAGTAGCGGTATTGCCAGTGACGATGGTGGTGGAAACTGGTTGGGAGGTAATGACCGGGCGGATGGCCGTAGCGTCAACCGTGACGGTGGCGGTGCTCGAGTTGGCGATTCCGTAGAGGTTGGTCACACGCACCCAGTAATTGAAAGTGCCAGCTTGGGTAAATTTGCCCGGGGTGTAGCTTGCTGAGGTAGCACCGCTTATCACACTGCTGGTGGTTGGGCTGATGCCACTATACCATTGATAGCCCAAAGTTGCGCTGCCAGTGGCCACGACCGTTAGTGTGATGGTGGATTGTTTCAGAATTTCGATAGACGCCGGTTGGCTGGTGATGAGCGGCGGCGTGTTGACGGTGGCAATCGCGGTGGTGGAATCAACCGTGCCGGCGCTGTTGCTAACACGCACCCAGTAGCTGGTGGTGGATGTTAAGGCGGTGGTGGTCAACGAGTTGGTGGTGGCACCGCCGACCGGGTTGGTAATCACGCCGGAGGATCCGATATACCATTGGAAAGTGGGCGAGGTGCCGGAGGTGGTGACACTGAAGGAAGCGGTGGCACCACTGATGATGCTAACCGAAACCGGCTGGCTGGTGATGGCCGGTGGAGTGATGACCGTGGCAGTGACGGTGGAAGAATCCACCGAACCTGCGGCATTGCTAACACGCACCCAGTAGCTGGTGGTGGATGTGAGGGCGGCGGTGGTCAACGAGTTGGAGGTGGCATCGGTGATCGGGTTGGTAATGACGCCGGCGTTTCCAACATACCATTGATAGGTGGGTGAGGCACCGGAAGCGCTAACACTGAAGGTCGCGCTGGCACCCCTGTTGATGCTAACCGAAACCGGCTGGCTGGTGATGGCCGGGCCCAAGATGACCGTGGCAGTCACGGTGGAAGAATCCAATGAAATTTTTACGCCGTTCCGATGAAAACATGCGCCACCGCGCGCGT
>JBAXOP010000336.1:0-6165 GCA_037133195.1 Verrucomicrobiota bacterium
CGATCCGCATCATCGCGCCGGGCTCGGCCTATCGCCGCGATGAGATCGACGCCACTCATCTATCGGTTTTCAACCAACTCGAAGGCCTCGCCGTTGGCAGTGATATCTCGTTGCCAGATCTCAAGGGCACCCTCGAGTATTTCTTCCGCGAACTCTTCGGAACCTCCACAGAAGTTCGCTTCCGCCCGCATTTCTTCCCCTTCACCGAACCGAGTTTCGAAATCGACGTCAAACTCCAGATCAAGGGCCAGGCCCCGCGATGGATCGAGGTCGCTGGCTGCGGTATGGTCGATCCCGCCGTATTCGACGCTATCAATACCTCGCGCAAGGACAATGCCTACGATCCGGAAAAAACCACCGGCTTCGCCTTCGGCATGGGCCTGGACCGTCTCGCAATGATTCGCTGGGGTATCCGCGATATCCGCCTGCTCATCGAAAATGACGGGCGCTTCCTCAAGCAATTCGCTTGAAGACGTCAAGACACAAGATAATTATCAGAACTGACCCCAACGACGACGAAGACACCTTCCTCTCCCAGCTCAAATCCACCCTCAAGATCTAAGCCATCGCCTCTTCATGAACATCTCACTCAATTGGCTCGCAACCCACCTCGATCTAACCGGAAAATCAATCCAGGAAATCGACGACCTGTTCACCTTCGCAGGGGTGGAAGTCGAAGGCATCGTCATCAATGGCATCACGTCGGAAAAAATTGTGGTGGCGCAGGTGATGGAAGCCGTCCAGCACCCGAACGCGGACCGGTTGAAGGTGACGCATGTGGACGCGGGCGAAGGCAGTTTACGCCAAATTGTGTGTGGTGCGAGAAACTACAAAGTGGGCGACAAGGTTCCGTGCGCGCTGCCGGGCACGGCGCTACCCGGCGGCTTCACTATAAGCGAGACAGTGATGCGCAAGGTGGAGTCCCGCGGCATGCTGTGCTCCGCCGCAGAACTCGGCTTGCCGCCCGGCGAAGACGGCTTGCTCATCCTCCCGCCGGATTCCCAAATCGGCAAGCCGCTCAAGGATATGTTCGACTCCGATGTCTTGTTGGAGTTGGAGGTCACACCTAACCGACCGGACCTGCTCAGCCACCGCGGGATGGCCCGCGAGCTGGCCACCTTGGTCAAAACCCCGCTCAAACCGCTGGATATCCCCTCAAGGAGTGTGGGCGTCTCGCCCACCTCTTCCATCCGCATCGACGCCCCTGCCGCCTGCCCGCTCTATACCGCCGTGCGCATCTCCGGCGTGACCGTCAAGGAGAGTCCGGCGTGGCTCAAGAAACGCTTAGAGTCGATCGGCCAGCGGCCTATCAATAACATTGTCGATGTCACCAACTTTATCTTGCACGAACTCGGCCAACCGCTGCATGCCTTCGATGCTGCTAAACTCAGCGGCGGAATCGTCGTGCGCCACGCTGCGGAGGGCGAGGTATTTCTGGCACTCGATGCTTCCCAACACATTCTAACCACCGACGACCTGCTCATCGCCGATGCCGCCGGCAGCGCTCTAGCCCTCGGCGGCGTAATGGGCGGTGCCGACAGCGGGGTGACAGCGACGACCACCGATATTTTGTTAGAATCGGCGTATTTCACGCCCTCAGGCATTCGGCGCACGTCACGCCGCTGCGCCTTATCCTCAGATTCATCGTACCGTTTTGAGCGCGGCGTGGACCCGGCCGGCGTGTTCAGCGCCTCCGCACTCGCAGTCAAACTCATATTGGAAATTGCCGGTGGCAGCGCCGAGGCCCTTACCCTAACAGCAGGCGAGGCCCCCGTGCTCACCCGTCCGGTGGCTCTCGACGTCGCCAAGCTTAACCAACTCATGGGTGGCTCGATTTCCCTAACTGAGGCCGGGGCCATTCTCACGCGGCTCGGTCTAACCCAATTGGCGGACGCCACCTGGGAGGTGCCGTCATTCCGCGCCGACCTCCAAAGGCACATCGACTTAGTGGAGGAGATTGCCCGCGTCCACGGGCTGGACAATGTACCGTCGCGCTTGGCAGGTACCTTTGTGCCGGCCAGCGCGAGCGACGCGGCGTATGATGCGGACATGGTACTGCGGCGGCGCTTGGCGACACTGGGCCTGTACGAATGTCAGACAATCAAACTCATCGCCGGCCACCAGGTAGGTGATGCTTTGATGTCGCGCCCGCTGTTGGACGGCGACCTCATCCGGGTGAAACTGCCACTCAGCGAGGATCACGCGCTGATGCGTCCTAGCTTGATGCCGGGCTTGCTCGCATCAGCAGCCAGAAATGTCAGCCAGCAAGTGAAATCCCTCCGGTTTTTTGAATTGGGGCGGGTATTCCGCAATGCCGGCGGCGGCAAGGCACGTGACCAGGAAAGCGACGCGCTGGCTATCCTGTTAGCCGGACCCACCGAGCCATTCGGTTGGGCGCAGACCGAGCGCCAAGCCGATTTGTATGACGTCAAGGCGGTTCTATCCGCTTTACTGGGAGGGCGTGAAATTCGCTTTGCGCCCAAGGAACGGCCAGGCTTTGTGCTCGCGTGCGACATCAAGGTGGACGCCCAAGTCATCGGCGTGTTTGCGCGGGTAGCCCCCACCCGCGAACGCGAGCTGGACTTCACCGCGCCGGTGTATGTGGCCGAGCTGGATCTAGCCAAACTGCGCAAATTGCTAAGCGGGATTGAGCATGTGGTTGATCTGCCGCTTTTCCCGGGTTCTTCGCGTGATGCGGCAATGGAGTTGCCTCTGGGCACCAGCCATGCGCAGATAGAAAACGTCATCGACAAAGTGGCCGAGCCCTTGCTGGTGACCTGTGAATGCTTCGATGTATTCACCGATCCCACCGGTGTGAAGTTGCCTGTGGATCGCAAATCCCTGGCCTATCGTTTCCACTATCGCGCCACCGAGCGCACCCTCAAATCCGACGAAGTCGATGCCGCCCACCAACACCTGCTCGCCGCCCTTACCACCCAACTCGGCGTGAAGTTCCGCTAAAGGTCACCGAATTTGAGAAACCGGGCGGTGGTTTGAGCAAACCACGTCTCATTTTCCCAGGGCACACGATGGCCGCAGGCAGGTGCCACCGCGAGCCGCGCATGCGGCGACAAGCTAACAGCTCGGTGGGCCAGCGCGAGAAACTTATCATCCTGCTCGCCGGCCACCCACAACACCGGAATGGTTATCTCGTCTAACCTTTGCCACAGTGGTTGCTGCGCACCGAGCGACCAATCCATAAAACTGCGGGCCACCTCGCGCCGCCGACTGATCAATGCGCGGGCCGCCGCCGCCTCGCGGATCGCCGTGTGACCCAGCACTGGCTGCGCATTCCAAGCATCGATAAATTGCTGCCAATCCCCGCCGAACGCCCGCGCCGCCCATGCTGCGTCCGTCTCCAATCGCGCCGCACGCTCCACCGCAGCTTCCAGGCCAGGATGAACCGACACCAGCACCGCCGCTTGCCACGGATGGTTTTTTTCTAGCAGCGCGTGCAGTGCCAAGCGCCCGCCCAGCGAATATCCTAACAAAGCACGCCCACTACCGCGGAACACCTCGCCGCCGGCATCGGTATTAAGTGCTTTGCCGAAGCCTTCCAAGGGTTGGGACCCATCCTCGATAAAGCGCCACAAGTCCACCGCGCGGCTGCTGATAGCCGCCGTGGCAAGCGACTTTGCCAACCCGCGCCAATCCGCAGCCACCCCTACCGCACCATGCAAGCACCAGCATTCCAGCGGACCGGCTTCACGGCGTTCGTCGGCTTGTTTCGAGTATTGCAACATAGTCGGGGTGAAACTCAGCATCCACACATTCAATGAATATGGGGTGGCTCCTTATCCTCAGCACCTCAGCGGTTCATTCTTACATTTAGGGTAAATCCTCCCCCCCTCTCAGTCACCAGCGGATCGCGGCGGCGGCCCAGGTCAGGCCGGCACCGAAGACGACGAGCACGATATTGTCGCCGCGCTTGAATGCGCCGCTGCGATTCGCCTCGTCGAGGGCGATGGCGATGGCGGCGGCGGAGGTATTGCCATATTTGTCGAGGTTGACGAAAACGCGTTCGTTAGGCACGGCGAGGCGGTCGGCGATGGCGTCGATGATGCGCAAATTCGCCTGATGAGGGATGACGCAAGCGATAGACTCGGCGGTGAGGCCGGCGCGTTCGATGACTTTTTCGGCGGCTTCCTTCATGCGATTGACCGCGTGCTTGAAGACTTCCTTGCCGAGCATGTTGAGGGTGAAAAGATGGTCATTGACGTTGGCGGCGGTGATCGGACAAGCGGTACCCCCACCAGGAATTTTGAGCAAATGGGTGAGGTTGCCGTCGGTACCCATTTCAGTGGCCAGGATAGACCCCTCCCCCGGTGCGGCGAGACGCAACACCGCAGCACCAGCCCCGTCGCCAAACAACACGCAGGTGGAACGGTCCTCCCAGTTGGTCACCGAGGAAAGTTTCTCGGCACCGATAATGATGGCATTTTTGAACGCACCTGAGGCAATGAGCCGCTTGGCGAGCTTCATCGCGTAGAGGAAACCTGAGCAAGCCGCGGAAATATCAAAGGCCACTGCCCGGCTAGCTCCCAGATTCTGTTGGATATAGCAGGCCGTGGCGGGCGTCGGCGTGTCCGGAGTAATGGTCGCCACGATGATGAGTTCCAGCTCGTCTGCACTCAGGCCGGCGTTGTCCAAGGCCTGCCGGGCCGCGTGGGTGGCCATCTGGGAGGTGGTTTCATCATCGGCGGCGATGCGTCGCTCGCGGATACCCGTGCGGCTGAGGATCCACTCTTCGCTGGTGTCCACGCGTTGCGCCAACTCCGCGTTGGTGAGAATTCTCTCAGGAACGTAGCTGCCGGTGCCTGCGATGCAGACGGAAAGAAGGTTCGTCAATTCACTCATGCGGCGGGAGAGTGAAACGCCGCCGCCTTCCCCACAAGCGCGAAGTTGCTTAACAACCGTTAAATTTCAAATTCCGCCAACCGGTACCGGATGAATTGCGGCGAGGGCTTCCTCGATACGAGGGTTGACGCGATGAGCGGCGGTTTCGATACCGACGCGGATGGCGTTGCGAACGGCGAGGGCTGAGGACGATCCGTGGGCGATGATGACCACGCCATTAACGCCGAGCAAGGGGCTGCCGCCATACGTTTCGTAGTTGCCTTTTTCCTTCAAAGCGGTGAACGCGCCCTTGGCGATCAAGGCACCGAGCATGCGCAACGGGCTGGCGGTAATTTCCGCCTTGAGCCATTTGGACACGGCCTTGGCAGTGGATTCCACGGTTTTGAGCATCACGTTGCCGGTGAATCCATCGCAGAGGACCACGTCGAGTTCGGTCTCAAACAGGTCATGGCCTTCGACATTGCCGATGAAATGAATACCGTGGGTTTGTTTGAGGAGTTTGAACGTTTCCTTGGTGAAAGCGGTGCCTTTTTCGTCTTCCTCGCCATTGGACATGAGGCCGACGCGTGGATTTTTAACCCCCAACACGTGGCGGGCAAAGGCGGTGCCCATCACCGCGTAGGCGACGAGGTGTTCCGGTTTGGCCTCGGGATTAGCCCCGGCATCGAGGATGCTGCACAAACCATACTCATTGGGAATCGCCGTGGCGATGCCCGCCCGGTCCACTCCCTTGAGGGTACGTAATTTCAAGGTGGCGGAAGCCACCACCGCACCGGTGTTGCCAGCGGAAACGAAGGCGTCGGCCTGTCCGGCGTGAACCAGATCCATGGCAACATTGATGGATGAGAGTTTTTTGCGGCGCACGGTTTTGGCACCGGGCTCGGACATGCTGATAACCTCCGGGGCATGCACAATGCTCACCCGCGAATCTCGCAATTCTAGCCCCTGACGGCCACATTCGTCTCGCAGTACGGGTTCATCGCCTACTAAATACAAATGCTTCAGCTTGGGATAAAGACGCAGCGCGTCGATGGCCCCACCGATATTTATCGAAGGGGCGTGATCCCCGCCCATAGCGTCCAATGCTAGTTTCATAGGGGTACGGAAATGGCGCGGCGGGCTTCACAACACAGAGTTACGCCACCTCGGGATTGCCCGACGCGACACCTGTGGCATGTCACCTGTGGGCGCTTCAAAGGGCCTCCACGTCCAGCACTTGGCGGTCGCGATAATGACCACAAGACGGGCAAGCAATGTGCGATGGCACACGGCTTCCGCACTCGGGGCAGCTCTTGAAGATCGGTGCAC
>JBAXOP010000337.1:0-6075 GCA_037133195.1 Verrucomicrobiota bacterium
TTCACGCGGTGGTTCAACCGGATGCATTCGCGGTCAGGAACCTTGTGGGAAGAGCGGTTCAAGAGCGTGATCGTGGAAAGCGGGGTGGCCGCGCGGACGATGGCTGCCTACATCGACCTCAATCCAGTGCGTGCGGGGATGGTGAAAGACCCGGCGGATTACCGCTGGAGCAGTTATGGAGAAGCGGTGGGCGGCGGCAAGAAAGGGAACGGAAAAAAGGCTCGCGAGGGCTTGGTGCGAGCGTATTTTTGCGATCTGGGAGTGGGGTTTGAGGCGGATAAATGGCTTGAGGTCTCGCGCCTCTATCGGTGCTTGATGGGCTTGGCTTTGGAGCGAAAGCGGGGGCAGGCCGAAATGCTTGGAACCGGAAATAGTGTAGCCCAAAACACGTTGAACACGGCCGAGATGTTGGAAAGTAAAGACAACGGCACGGTTTTGAAGGACCTAAGCATGGCCAAAATGCTGCATTGCCGGGTGAGATATTTCACGGATGGGGCGGTGATCGGCAGCAAGGAGTTTGTGAACGAGGCGTTTGCGCGGGCACGGGAGCGGTTTAGTGCCAAGCGCAAGGATGGAGCGCGGGTGATGAGGGGCAGCGGCAGTGGCGCGAAAGGACTGCTGTGGAGTGCGAGGGATTTGCGCGTGGGGGTCTGATAATCACCATTTTTGGGAGGTCTGGTCGGACCATGGACGCGATGGGATACTGGTAAACAGGCTGGAAGGCCACCGCGACGAAGTTGCCAACCTCGGCATTTGCGGTATCCACAGGCAGCGGTTTACCCCATGGACAAATCCCGCCAGCGTTTGCAGGCACGATTGCCAATGCATCTCCAGACCACTTACATATGCCAGACTTGTCATAGGTAGCAGCCTCGCATCCTTCCGCACTGCTAAAACGGCACAACCAAGCAGATTCCGCACAATTTATCTGTCGCACAATTTATCTGTCACCATGACAAGATTACCGGGAAGGCAAGGCGCGGGTCGAAGATCGGGCGAGAGGGGATTGGTCACTTGCCGTGATGAAGCTGCACGTTGTCGATCATGTCCATGCCCTCGCCTTCACCCGGCGCGATGCCCAAGGTGTGGATTCCGGCGGTGACCGGAAACTCGGGCGAAACGTGGTTCGCCCACGTCTCGGCGATTTGAGTCGGATCCAGCCTCCACACGGTCGCCCCGTCCAGAGTGACGAGCAGGGGAGCGGCGGTTTTCTCATAACCGTTGCGTTTCACCACATCCAGGCTGACGGTATAGGTTCCCTTGTCAAAGGTGATGGCTTGCGCGACGCCGTTGCCGGCGCCCCGCATGTAAACACAATGCCGCGTACCATCCGGAGGGGGCGGGGCGCCTGGCGACTCCACGAGATCCCTGATGCCCAGCTCGCCGTTGCCGGTCACCTTGCGAAACACCCAGGTGGTGATGGGCGAACCCTTTTCCAACACTTCGTCATATTCATCCAGGAAGTTGAATTTCTCAAAACTGGGGTTAGGAACGCCAACGGCTCCTTTGGCCGGAGTCACGGTGACGACGTATGACTTGGTGGAACCGTCGGCACCGGTAATCGTATAACTCAGCGGTTTGGTGAAATCGTTGACCGAGCCGGACGCTGGCTTGCCGGTGACCCGCGGGGAGCCGGTATGATAGATCGGCGCGAGTTTCGTAAGGTCCGTCGCAAGTGGCACCCGCACATGGATGTTGGTCCCGGAAATCGTGGCCTCGGGCATTCCCGGAAACTGGAAATCCAACAAAGTCGCGACCGGTCCGCCTTGCAGTTCGGCGACAATCACCATCGGCGCTTCCCCAAAGGATACCGGAGGTTTGGCCGGCACTTCAATCGTCTGGATTTGGTTGTCGAGCCGGGTAATGGTCAGCGCTTGCTTCTTCGGGTCCGCGAGGAAATAGGCTTGTCCGATCCGGGTGGTCAGCTCGGGCAAGGTCAGTTTGCGATCGCCGGGAAGTTGATTGACGCACAGATAGAGCGAGCTGTCCTTACAGGTCACCTCCCCCCACGGCAAGGCGTGCGGGAACGGACTGGCCGAGCAGCCGTAGATCGCCGCCCCGTTTGTCTTCATCCACTCGCCCACCTGCTCGAACCGTTCGAGACAAGGTTCGGGAATCTCGCCCAGCTCGTTCGGTCCCACGTTGAGCAGGTAGTTGCCGCCCTTGCTGGCGATCTTGCACAGGTTGCGGAGCATGTCGGCGGCGGATTTCCAACCATTGTCCCGTTTGCTGTATCCCCAGGTGCCGTTGACCGTCATACAGGTCTCCCAATCCTTGCCGGGAAAGCCGTTGGGGGGAATCGATTGTTCTGGCGTTTCGGTATCGCCGGCATACCCGGAACCCAGGCGGTTGTTCATGATAATTTGGGGATTGCATTCCAACACCGCCTGGTGGATGCGATCCATCGCAGCCCGGTTGAAATTGCCAGCCCCCATGTCGAACCACAACACCGCAATCTCGCCGTAGTTTTTCAGAATTTCCCGCAACTGCGCAATGACCACGCCGTCGATGTATTTGTCCGGGTCTCCCTTGTGGGTGGGATCCCAGTCGCCCATGCCGCCGCCGGGGTGGTGCCAGTCATAGTTATGGGAATAGTAAAACCCGAGCTTCATGCCGTGTTTGCGGGAGGCGGCGGCCAGTTCCTTGAGCGGATCGCGCCCGAACGGCGTGGCATCCACGATATTGAACGGGCTGGCGGCACTCTTGAACATCGCGAAGCCGTCATGGTGTTTGGCCGTGATCACGATGTACTTCATGCCGGCATTCTTCGCCGCCAACACCCACTTCTCGGCATCGTATTTGACAGGGTTGAAGTCCTTGGCCAGGCGGGCGTATTCGGCGATCGGAATCTTGCCATTGAACATGATCCACTCGGCGTATCCGCCGGGCACCGGCTTGCCCTGCCACTCGCCGCCAGCCTGCGCGTACAGCCCCCAATGCACGAACATCCCGAATTTGGCCTCACGCCACCAGGCCAACCGGGCATCGTGTTGCGCCGGGGTTTCCTCGCGCTCCTTCAACACCGGATGGGTGGCAAGCGTTCTCGTCGGGGCGGCGGCTTCCGCGTTCACCGCGGGAACCAAGCCGAATAATGTTAGACACGTCGTTGCGGCGGTTCTTCGAATGTTCATGATGTTTTGATCTTGGGGGTTGGCGGCATTTTTCACTTGCCGTAATGAAGCTGGACGTTGTCGATGATGCGCGTGAGCATGCCCTTCCGACCCGCAGCGTCAAGGAATTTGTTGGCATGCCGAGGCGACCGCTCCACCGTCGGTCTCCCTCACCACCTGGGTGATAGTGCGATCCGAGGGAATGGGTAGTGACCGGCTGGCATTTCGCCTCACCGCAGCGGCCGGTATGCGGCAACCTCCTGCGGCGATGGATCTGCGGCCTGGCGCTGTTCTGGGGCGGCGTTGTTGCCGGTCGCGGTGCCGGGCGGCTCGACGATCCGGCCTTGGTCGTTGGAATCCTCGATCCATTGCTGCAACACGCCGCGCAAACGTTGCACCGTGTCCCGGTGCTCGGGTGCGGCGGCGAGATTGTGGGTTTCCCACGGATCGGATTGAAGATCATAAAGCTCCTCGGCTGGCATTTGCGGCTGGCACAGGAATTCCTGTGCGGGTGTGAGCTTGCCGGCGGCATGGAGTTCTTTGAGCAGGTTCCAGACCGGATACGCGCGCTCCTTGTACGCGTTCGCTGCAAGGAACGGCGTATCGGGGGTGAAATTGCGAATGTATCGATAGCGCTCGTCGCGGACGGTGCGGATGCGCATGACCGTTTCGTCGCACCGGTCACGACCCCAGAAGACATACTGTTTTGCTTCGCCCGCGCGGGTGCCGAATATCGGGCGCCCCTGCATCTTGGGCGGCAGGGGCGCGCCGGCGATGTCGAGCATCGTTGGTGCAAGGTCAATGCCTTCCAACAACCGGCGGTCGGGCGTACCCGGTTGAAAACGGGCGGGCCGTGGAAATCTCTCCGGCCAGCGGATGATGAGCGGCACCAGCAGGCCTTCCTCGTAACAGAATTGTTTGCCCCGAACGTGCGACTGGCCATTGTCACCGAAGAACACAATCACGGTGTTATCGGCGAGGCCGTCCTTTTTCAACTGCGCGAGCACGAGACCGAGCTTGCGGTCGAGTTCGGTAATGCTATCAAGGTAGGCGGCCCAGTCGGCGCGGGTGACCGGATGATCGGGATAGTATGGCGGGATCTCCACCTTGGCGGGATCGGCATGCGGCGGGGATTTGTAGGGACGGTGGGTTTCGTGGAAATTGATCTGCGCGTAAAACGGTTGGTGCGCTTTGAGATCATCCCAGTTGGCGGAATCGAACGGTTTGCCGTTGTAAACGAAATTCCAATCCGTCTTGCCGCTGCCCTTGAAGCCGCACGCGGCAGGGAGGTCCACCACGTTGGCGGTGAAATACCCGGCGAGTCGCAACCAGTCTGTTAGAACCCGCACTCCGTCGGGCAGCGATTTCTTCTGCTTGCCAGTGGTGCGGTGATTGTGCGCGCCGATGGTGGTCGCATACATGCCGGTCATGAACGACGAGCGACTCGGCGAGCAGACGTGCCCGGTGTAAAACCGCGTGTAGCGCACGCCCGCCGTGGCGAGGCCGTCGAGGTTTGGCGTCGAGACATCCTTGGTCCCCCAACAACCGAGGTGCGGCCCGATATCCTCGGCGATCAGCCAGAGAATGTTGGGGCGCACCGGGACCGGCGCGTTCGGTGTATCGGCGGCGAGAAGAGCGCCGGCAAGCAGCGGCAAAACAGTGATGATTGCGAGCAGGCACTTCATGGGCTTCTTGAGCGGGTACAAATTCATGTTACGTCTGAGTCGTGGGATAGCTGGATGGCATCAGCCGCATCCGAAGCTGCGGACAAAGAGAGTCACGGATACGGATTTCGTCAAGGCCTCGGTAGATACTCCGAGCGTGCCGCCGCGTCCATTGGCGGATCCGCCAGTGTGAGGACGGGCTCAGACCTTGTACACACCGGTCTCGCAGCCGCAGGTTACGTCGGCGGCGTTGTCGGCGTGGTGTGCGCCGAAACCGGCGGCGTGCCGACGTGAGATGAACGGCTCAAGTCCAAGTGCGACACCGACGCCACGTCACAGGAACTCATGGACAACCGGTTCGTCTGGAACGAAGCCCGCTTTTGTTTCGTGCAGGAGCGCGGAGGACTGCTGGGGCATCCTCACCCGGGAGATCACCACGGCGTTACTGCCCGAGGAATACTGACTCCCTGTTCATTCCGCAGGCCAACGGCGCTTTTCCGGGCCTAACGGCAGCCTATCAAACGCGGGTGGTCGATGTGAGGGTCGGTCATATTGCTACACCTTGTGCGAATCATACTTTTTGTCTGTCATACTTTTTGTCTGTCACTCTGTCATGATTGTTTTGTCATGTTTTGTCTGTCACTCTGTCATGTTGCGGCATCAATCGACGATTGGGACGCGCCGCCGAACTCTGATATTCCGAAATACCGCCGCTGTGCCCGCAGGCGTCGGGCCACGGTTTCATCGCTAACGTGCCACTCGATGCAGTCGGCACCGTAGAGGCGGATGGTGTGGTTGGTGCCGTCCGCCGTCTGGACTTGAAAGCTGTCGCCGTCCGCCCACGCCGCGGGGATGAGCGTGCATTTCTGCAAGGTCGTCAGGGCCTGGCCGGACACGGAGCCCGCGACCATGACGGAGGCGGCGAAAATTGATAGAAAACGGATCATTGGTTTTGAGGCGTTCAAACTTCCGTTCATGGGATTGAAGTTAGAAAAAGCTGGCTAACGGCGAGATGCTAAGCTTTTGGCCCGTCGGCTGGCAAGGATCTACTTTGACGGGCGGGACGGTGCCACTTTCATGGCACCGCCAAATTCTCATCGCCGAGTCGCAGCGGGGCCAACAAACCCATACAATCCGGCCATCCTGGCGCTTTCCAGGGACCTCTCGCCAGCCATCGAGATCAGACGTCCTGAGCCCGCGCCGGGCTCTTTCCCTTCTCACAGCAGCCAATGACCAGGCATGCGCGGCGACGGTCACAGACCGCCGCTACAACGCGGGCCATGCACAGCACTGTAGCGGCG
>JBAXOP010000338.1:0-6068 GCA_037133195.1 Verrucomicrobiota bacterium
GATCTATCTGAAACCGGCAACCCACTTCGACGGCTTGCAGGGGCGTACCACGGCAGTCAGCCGGCAGATTCTCGTCACCCATGTCGGGGCCAAGAACAACATCTTCCCCGTGGGTTGCAACCAGCAGCGGGTGGATTCGATGGAAGCGGCGATCAAGTCGATCGAGGCCGCCACCACGCAACCGGAGTTGCGCAGCATCAAAAAGGAATGCGAGCCACAACGAAAATAAATATCAAATGAAGACACATGTCATCAGAGTGTGCATGGTGGCCTTGCTGGCCACCAGTGGGGTGCGGGCTGCGGATCTCTCGAAGGTGCCGCAGATTCATGAATCGCGGGAACAGCGCGATGAGCGCATGCAATGGTTCCGCGATGCGAAATTCGGCATGTTCATCCACTGGGGACCCTGTTCCGTCGGCCAGAAGGAGATCGGCTGGGGACGAGACGCGCACCGACCGTGGGATATCAACGGCGTCCAAACCCCGCGCACCGAGGATCCCGTTTACGACAACTACTACAAGCAGTTCAATCCGACCAAATACGACGCCGACGCCTGGGTGAAGTTCGCGAAAGCCTCGGGCATGAAATACATGGTGCTCATCGCCAAGCACCACGACGGCTTCGCGCAGTTCGACTCGAAGGCCGGCGACTACAATATCATGGCCAGCCCGTACAAAAAGGACATCGTCAAGGCCTACGCCGACGCCTGCCACAAAAACGGGATGAAACTCGGGCTCTATTATTCCACGCGCGACTGGCACCACCCCGACTACCTCGTCGGCGACAACAAAAAATACGACGCGTTCTACCGCGCGCAGGTCAATGAGTTGTTAGAAAACTACGGGCAGGTTGACGTGATGTGGTTTGATCACGTCGGCGGTCGCGACTGGGGCAAGTGGAAGTTCGATGAACTCTTCGAGATGATGTATCGCCACCAACCCAAGCTCATCGTCAATGACCGTGCCGCCAGGTTTTGCGGGCCCGCCACCCCCGAAGACCGCGGCCCGGCCACGCCCGAGTTGGCGAAGATGTGCGGCGGCGACTACGGGACACCCGAGGGGACAATCGGCGGGATGAACATTGCCAGCGACTGGGAATCCTGCATCCATGTCGGGCAGGGGTGGTCGTATCACGGCGAGGATGGCTTCAAGGGACCGGATGACTGCATCAAGATGCTGGTCAGTTGCACCACCGGCGGCGGCAACCTGCTACTCAACTTCGGCCCGCGTCCGGACGGCACCTTCGCCACGGGCGAGGCCAAGGTCGCCCGCGCCATGGGTGAGTGGCTCTCAAGATATGGCCAGGCCATCTACGGCACCCGCGGCGGCCCGTACCGCAACGGTTCATGGGGCGGCACCTGCCACAAGGGCAACAAACTGTATGTGCATGTGTATGACTGGCCGCGCGAAGGGCTGGCGCTTGACTCGCTCTCTAACAAAGTGCTGGCGGCGCGCACCCTGATGGGCGGTCACGTCACTGTCAAACAGAGCGCGGACGAACTCTCGCTGGAGGTTGCGCCCAAGGATCGCGACACGCCGGTGACGGTGATCGAGCTGACCCTGGAGAACACGATCGCTATCGGCACTCTAAGCGGCGCGATCCATACGCCGAAGAATTACATCTCCGAGTTGGGTGCGCTGCTCAGTGAGAATGCCAAACTCGAGATCAGCTCAACCTGCGGCTGGGACAACGCGGCGAACCATGCCCGGCTTTTCTCCGGCGACAAGGTGGATTTCGCGTTCCATACCGACAAAGAGAAAAACCCGTGGGCCAAGATTGACATCGGGGCGGTCAAAATGATCAACGCGGTGGTCATCGACAACCGAGCTGAGGACCATCGCAGCGAAGGACTCATTCTGTCGGTGTCGGAGGACGGCAATAAATGGCAGGAAGTCTGGAAAGCCAAGGAGTGGACCGCTTCCTGGGTCGTCCCGTTGACCCGTGTGGATGCCGGTGCGACCGTGCCAGGGCGTAAAGCCAGGTATATTCGGCTGGAAACCAGGAACGATTCCCCACGCGAGTTGATGCTCCAGCGCGTGGCGGTTTTCGGCGTGAAATGAGCGGACAAGGCTCCTCCTCACACCCCGGAGACCCAAATGCAAACTCCCATTCAACCACTGGAACGGCTCATGGGGGATACGAGTTGGGCGACTTGAATGGCGCGAACGTTCTGCTTCACGATCAAGGCAGGTTTTTCCTGTATTTCTCGAATTGGAAGGATAAAGGCAAAATGTATTGGGCAGTCGGAGACACGCCGGCGTCGTTCCGGTTCGGAGGGACCTCGCTCGAAACCATTCATGCCCCGAATGACGTGAAAAAGTTCAACACAGCGGGCAAGGACTGGTACCTGATGGCCCTGCACAGAAAAGGGGATGCAGGGGGGCTGGGCGTCAAAGATGCCGACAAGCTCTGGTACAGCCTTTCAAACAACGGCAAGACATTCGGCCCTGAACACCGCATGCCCGGCTCGCACGACGAAATGGACCGATATATCTTCGCCGTCGCTTTCCTCACTTCCAAGGATCGGGTGCTTGGTGTGCTCTACGGTGCCGGCCCCTCGGTGCAATGCGCACGGAATCAGCTTTTCGGTTATTGGTTGCAGAAGCGTCTGCTGCTTACGGCCAAGCTCATCTACAACGAGGGCAACGGCGCGGAATATGAAGCACAAGGTGCCCTGGGTCCGGATCGGCAATGGTTCAAGCTTCCGCTCGGCCAGCCCTTCGAGGGTAAGCTCACCGTGTTTTCCGAGGACGGTGTCACGCCGTTATGGACCGGCCCCGTGAAACTGGCACCAGGAGGAGTCTACCGGCTGAAGGCAGGAAACGGAAACCCACAGCACTGAGGAAGCCCGATCACTGAAAGTCAGCGTTTTCGGCGTGAAATGAGCTACGTGGGGAAATCTCCCGGCACCGGGAGAGCGCACGAGCATGAATCGCGTTGTGAAGAGGTTCGCCGCCGCGTTTGTCACCCGTTTGTCACCCGTTATTGTTGTTGGCGATCCGCCGCCGCAGGTCTAATGACTAATAGATCGAAATTTGATCGCCCATTTCCCCGGTCCGGCCACCGGCTCTTTCAACGACCTTCACCCCAAAAGCAATTTCTTTGGCAATACCCATTGAAAAAGACTCACATGAATCGACGCACATCTTTTATATTCGCCACCCTGCTACTGACCACGCTATCCGTTAGCGCAAATGATCTGGATGTCGGCTTCCGGAATCCGCCGGAAACGACCAAGCCGTATTGTTACTGGTACTGGTTGAATGGTGATATCACGGCCGATGGCCTTACTAAGGATCTTGAAGCCATGGCCAAGGTTGGAATCAAGCAGGCCATGATCGGGAATATCGAGGGTGGCGGACCGGTCAAAATGTTTTCGCCGGAATGGTACGCACTGACGCACCACGCCTTGAAAGAGGCGTCGCGCGTGGGGGTGGAGATCATGATGTTCAATGCTCCGGGCTGGAGCCAGAGTGGCGGCCCCTGGATCAAGCCGGAGCAATCCATGCGCCGGATCGATTGGAACGAGGTTGAGGCCAAGGGCGGGCAGTTTTCACAGATGGTCCGCCCCGCCAATCGCCAAATCCAGGATGTGGCGGTGCTTGCGATTCCCAGGAAAAACACGGTGTCGCTTCATGGTTCGGTGCCGTCTGGCGAGGACAAGGGGAACTCCGGGGTTCTCCGTTTCCGGCACTCGCAACCATTCAAGGCCCGCGCGCTGGTTGTGAAAGGCTCTGTCGCTGCCAAGCTGTATGCCCTGAAGGACGGCAAAAAGGAACTGGTGACAGAAATCCAGCCTGGCGGGCGCAATCCGGAAACGGATTTTCTACCAGACGGTGACAGGACCTACAGCTTCAAGGAAGTAACCGCGCAGGAGTTTGTTCTCGAACCATGCAATCTGCCGCCCGCTGCGGTGACGTTGACCTCGGAGCCGATGGTCGCGCAGGTCATTGAGAAGCAGATGGGCCGGATGCACCCGAACCCGAGCCCAACCTGGGAGTCCTATAAGTTCAAGGATTCAGTGGAGCCAGATGATGCTTCCACGGTTGTGCATCAAAAGGACATCCTCAATCTGACAGACAAGCTCTCCACCAATGGACTGCTGACCTGTGAGCTGCCGGCCGGCAACTGGACGGTGATCTATTTCGGCATGGTTTCGACCGGGAAGCAAAATGGTCCGGCCCCCCCGGAAGGCACGGGCCTGGAGGTGGACAAGATGAGTAAGGCTCTCATTGAATATCATTTCAATTCGATGTTCGGCACGATGCTCAAGGAAATCACGCCGGAAGAGAAGAAGGCGTGGAAGGGCGTGACGATCGACAGTTACGAGAAGGGTGCGCAGAACTGGACGGACGGGTTCGACAAAGAGTTCAAGAAGCGTACAGGATATGATCCGATCAAGCTGCTTCCGGTGATGACCGGCAGGGTCATAGACAGTGCAAAAGCGTCGGACCAGTTTCTCTGGGACCTGCGTAGAAATGTGGCGGATATGATTGGGGAGAATTATGTTGGCGGGCTCAGTGCTGCTGCTCACAAGAATGGGCTGACAACTTGGTGCGAGAACTACGGGCATTGGGGATTCCCCGGTGACTTCACGATTTATGGCCGGTATTCCGATGAGATTGCCGGTGAGTTCTGGGTTGGCGGAAGCCTCGGAACCATCGAGTGCCGTGCGGCAAGTTCCACGGCGCATATTTACGGAAGACGGCGAGTCTTTGCCGAGGCCTTTACCAGCGGACTGGATCTCGGGAGTCATCCCTATCTCATCAAGCGGCGGGGCGAGGAAATGTTCTGTGAAGGAATCAACCACTTTGTCCTGCATGTGGTGGCGCATCAGCCCAGGGATGGGGTGCCGGGCAAGAATCCAGCTTTTGGTACGGCATTCCACCGCAACACCCCGTGGTTCAATGAGTGTCGCGACTGGGTGCGCTACCTGCAGCGGATTCACTTCATGCTGCAGCAGGGCAATCCGGTTGCTGACGTGGCGGTGTATATCGGCGACTTCGCGCCGCAGATGACCGGGCCGGCCAATCCAGTTCCCGCTGGTTACGATTATGACTTCATGGGGTCGGACGCGATCCTGAACAACCTGAATGTCGTGAATGGCAAATGGGTGGTTTACGACGAGAAGAACCGGAAGCGCGTGGCCGCCAGTTATGAGTTACTGGCGATACCGGAATGCGGGTACACCCGGCCGCAGGTGTTCAAGCGCCTGGAAGCACTCAAGAAGGCCGGCGGCAAGACCGTTCAGACGTCTCCGGTACCGGTCAAGTCCTTGCAGGAACTTGGCGTCGCGCCGATTGTCTCGGAGGCCACCTGCACGCTGCGCTGGAAAGCGCGCCAGCTTGACGACGGCATGATGTTTTTCCTATCCAACTTTGCCAAAGCCGGGACCTTCGAAGCGACGCTGCGTGTCTCGGGCAAGACTCCCGAGTTGTTCAATCCCGTGACCGGCGAAATCACCAAACTGGCACGCTACTCCAGCGTCGAAGGCGGCACGCGGATTTCGATCCACATCAACGATCCGTCGGACTCATGCTTCATCGTGTTTCGCGAAAAAACGTCAGCCCCGTCGGTGGTCAAAGCGCAACTCGCCGGAGCGGACGTCCCACCCGGCGGACTCCACCTGTTCCGCGATACTAACAAATCGCTCGCCGCCGAATCCGAAAAGGCGGGAAGTTATACGCTCACGATGAGCGATGGAACAAGCCGTGCGCTCGTCGTGGAAAAGGACTCCCAAAATTTCACAATCGAAGGACCATGGAAATCCGCCAAACAGGACGAGAAAGGCTACTCGGTTCTTCAGGAAACCACCTTCGCACTTCCCGCCGCATTCGGCAAAGGACAGCGCGTGATGCTTGACTTGGGTCAGGTTCATATCATGGCCAAGGTGAAACTCAACGGCAAGGAGTATGACACGCTTTGGATGCCGCCGTTCACGCTGGATGTCACCGATTCGGTCAACCCCGGAGAAAACCGGCTTCAGGTTCAGGTGACCTCCACTTCAAAGGAGCAACCCTCGCTCGGAACCCCGGTCCGGCTGAAAACCGTCTCGCGTGGCCGTTGAT
>JBAXOP010000339.1:0-6057 GCA_037133195.1 Verrucomicrobiota bacterium
ATTTCAAATTTCAGATTTCAGATTTCAAATTTCAGATTTCAGATTTCAAATTTCAAGGAGGCAAGCCGCGTGTACTGATCCCGGCCTTTCCCGGCACCAATTCCGAATACGATTCTGCGAAAGCCTTCCGCGAGGCAGGAGCCGATGCCGATATCTTGGTCTTCCGGAACCTGAGCACCGCACATATCGATGAAAGTCTAAGCGCCCTCGCCGAGCAGATCCGCCACTCGCAAATCCTGATGTTTCCAGGCGGCTTCAGCGCCGGCGACGAACCTGATGGCTCCGCTAAATTTATTGCCACCGTTATCCGCAATCCGCGCGTGGCCGATGCTATCATGGACTTGCTCCTCAACCGCGACGGCCTCATCCTCGGCATCTGCAATGGCTTCCAAGCACTTATCAAGACAGGTCTCGTGCCGTTCGGGAAGATCGATTTAGGGAGCACAGGCGGCTCTACTGTGATGGAAAACGGGCGCCGTGCCGGTTGTGTTCCATCAGCCGCGTTCGATCCAATAACTTCTATCCACGATCCCTCCACCGCGCCGACCCTCGTCCACAACGATATCGGCCGCCACATATCCTGTTATGTGAACACCCGTGTCGTTAGCACGCTCTCGCCATGGCTAGCCAACACGCGGGTTGGCGACTTGCACACGGTCCCAATGTCCCATGGCGAAGGCAAGTTCTATGCCTCCGCCGCGATGATTGCGCAACTCGCCGCCGCCGGCCAAATCGCCACTCAATACTGCGATTCCAACGGCGTGCCTTCGATGGATATTGCCTTCAATCCCAACGGGTCGTTGGCTGCCATCGAAGGCATCACCTCACCCTGCGGACGCGTCTTCGGCAAGATGGCCCACTCCGAACGCGCCGCCACCCAGGTCGCCAAAAACATTTCCGGCAACAAGCATCAGCCGATCTTCGCGGCCGGTGTGGGCTATTTCGGTTGCTAACCGGTCTTCATAGGGAGTTTTCGGGCGAGCAGCGAGGAGCCCCCTCCAACTTCACAGTTCCTGAACTCGGGCAAAAATGATTTGGCACGTTTTGATGTCTTGCGTGCTCTGTGACGCTGACCTATTGAGCGGAAGTCAGCGGGGTGTCCATCGGTATGTGTTTACTTCAGTGCTTCCCATTCCTCACGAGTCGCCTTGGATTTCTGGTATTCCATCAAGGTTTTCCAGGTGTCGCGTTTCACTAGGAGCACTTCGAAGTGAATGTATTCATGCTTCACCAACCCAGTCGCATCAATCAATGAGTACAGGAAAATCCCTGATTCGAGCGCGGTGGATTCATCACCGATTCGTTGGGAGAACCGGAACTCTACATTGGTCTTGGTCTTGCCTGATTTGGCATCGACAAAGTCTTGCTCCCAGCGTTCAAGGGCCTTGGCTAGCGGTTGGGTGGTTTTCTTGACCCCTGAGACAAGGACGCCTTCACCATGACAGGTCGCCTTGTAACCCTTGAAGTCACCCTCACGCACCGTCCGCGATACCTCCGCCCAAAACCCATCGAGATCCTTCCGCCGGGCTGCTTCATCGGCCGCAACTACGGGAGGAACGGCTAGAAGTGTTGCTAATAGGCAGACAATGATCCGGAAAATACGCGTACTCATGGCTGGCCACAGTGGACCATCGACGCTGGGGTCGTGTCAATGAAATTGAACGGACAATTTGTCCCACAGATTCAGAATTTCCGTTGCTATCTATCAAATGTATCAATTGGAGATTTGGAAATGTTAGTCCAAAGGCGGCCATTTTGCGATAGGAATCGGGCAAGTATAGCCGTATCATCCTAGCCATGCCCACCAAACAGGAACTTCTCGACCTGCAATTCATCGAAGCCCGCCACAAGCTCATCGACCTAGCGGCATTTTTGGATCGTATCGACCGCCACCCCGGAGCGGATGATTTCCGCTACACCGCGCTGCAAGCCGCTATCCCCATCTTGCTGAGCCAGCGCCCGGACCGCGCCCGTGGCGTGCTCGACGCCTTGTCCGATCACAGTCACGAACCGATACCTAAAGCTATCTTTCAAGGAGCCTTGGGCGCAGCCACTCCCGGCTGATTTCAGCCTATTCATTTCAGCGTTTCAGTATTTCAGCATTTTCCTAACATGTACATTGAACCCCACGCCCACATGGTGAGTCGGACGACCGACGACTATGAGAAATTAGCCATAGCCGGTTGCGAAGTGTTGTGCGAACCAGCCTTCTGGGCGGGCTTCGACCGCTCGTCACCGGCGGGATTTTACGACTACTTCCGCCAGCTCACTGATTACGAACCGAAGCGTGCTGCGAAGTTTGGCATCAAGCATTATTGTTGGTTGTGCATCAATCCGAAGGAAGCCGACGATCCGGTGTTTGCACGCGAAGTGATGGCGCTCATTCCGCAGTTTTTGGATTGTCCGACGGTGTTGGGAATCGGTGAAATCGGACTCAACAAAAACACCCGCAACGAACTTGCTATCTTTGAGGAACACGTCCAACTCGCAGTGGACCGCAACCTGCCTATCCTCATCCACACTCCGCACCCCGAGGATAAACTCAAAGGCACCCGCCTCACCCTCGATCTGCTCGCCTCGTTTTCCCAGCTCGAGCGCTCCAAGGTCATTATCGATCACGTCGAGGAACACACGATTGGGCAGGTGCTGGATGCCGGCTACTGGGCTGGGATGACGCTCTATCCGCAAAGCAAGTGCTCGCCCAACCGTGCCATCGACATGTTGGAGGTGTATGGCTCCGAGCGGCTGTGGATGAACTCCGCCTGCGATTGGGGGGTGTCCGATCCGCTGGCCGTTCCGCGTTGCATGTTGGAGATGAAGAAACGCCAGCACACCGCAGCGGCCATCGAGCAGATTGTCTATCACAACCCCCGGAAATTCCTCAGCCAGTCGCCCAATTTCCGCTGACATGGTTCCATGGGCGTCAAATAGATGTTGCGATAGTGCGATCAACACCCAAAAATAATCTGCACCCCGGCGGGGTGCCAGCCCCTTTTACCCAATGAAAATCGCCGCCTCCCACTTGTCGTATTGCACCAATATCCACCCTGCGGAAACTTGGGAGGAGACGCGCGTAATGCTCGCTTCTCATGTGCTGGCCGTGCGGGACCGTCTGCGTAGTTCCCATACTTTGGGCGCGGATGAGGCGTTTGCCATTGGCTTGCGGCTATCGGCTGTGGCCGCACGCGAATTGCTAGAGGGGGAGCATCTGATACGTTTCCGCGAGTGGCTGGCGGAAACTAACACCTATGTGTTCACTATCAACGGATTTCCGTACGGCAGTTTTCATGGAACGCGGGTGAAGGAGCAAGTGTTTCGCCCCGACTGGGCAGACCCGGCCCGGTTGGAATATACGAAAAACCTTTTCCGAATTCTCTCCGCCATAGCCCGCCCGGATATCAGCGCCTCGGTTTCCACGCTGCCGGGATCGTTCAAAGCCTTCGGCGCGGATGAGTCACATATCCGCAAACATCTGGTCGAACTGGCATGCTTTCTTGACGCATTGTCGGATGAGTTCGGGCACGATTTCCACCTCGGTCTGGAACCTGAGCCGCTCGGACATTTTGAGGACACTATCGAAACCGTAACGTTTTTCCAACGTCTCCACCACCATGCGCCAGATGCCTCGGCAATCCAACGGCGCATCGGCCTGAATTACGACGCCTGCCACTTTGCCTTGGAATACGATGACGCCCACGAGGCGTTCAAGCTTTTCGATTTTGCAGGCATCCGCATATCCAAGATTCATCTATCCAGCGCGCTGGCCTTCGATCCCAACGATACCGCTGCGCTGGCCGCGATCCGCGCATTCAACGAGCCGACGTATTTTCATCAAGTGTTGCTGCGCCGCGCCGATGATTCTATCCGACGTTTCCAAGACCTGCCGGATTTTTTCCAGGCGTTTGATGACGGCAAGCTGCGCGTGGCGGATTTCCAGGAAGCCCGCGTGCATTTTCACATTCCGCTTGATGCAGAGCCGGCCGATCCTTTGCGCTCGACGCGCGGGGAAACCATGAAAGTGTTAGGCTGGCGCCGCACTCATCCGGAGGCATGCCAACATTATGAGATAGAAACTTACACCTGGGGCGTGCTGCCCGGCGGTTTGCAACGACCAGTGACCGAACAAATCGCCGGCGAATACCAATGGGTGCTGGCCAACGCCTGAAATCAGGCACGCCGTCGCCCATGCCAGCGCGAAGTGTCCGGATAGAGGATGGATTCCAGAGGCTCATCCAACAGGGCATGCGTTTGAATGACGTGTCCCAACAAAACAAGTGAAGCCACCGCATCGAACAGCGCGTCGTGCCAACTGCGCAAGGCGACCAATGCCCTGATCTCGGTTGTTAGTCCGTGGGCCTCGCAGAGGGCTCCCAGCGAGTGGTCGGTGAGTTCCGGCCAAGCGGCGCGGGCCAGCAGCAGGGTGTCGATCCACGGGCCGAAGCCGTGGCCGGGGAAAGTCCGCAGGAAACGTTTTTCGGTGCCTTTGCCATGAGCGACGACCACCGCACCGGTGAGCCGGGATTTCACCTCTGGCCAGAGGGCGAGGAGTTGCGGCGCGTCGGCTAGATCCAGTGTGCTGATGCCGTGGACTTTTTGGGCGGACCAGAGGATCGGTTGGTCGGTGTGCAGATAGGAAACGAACGCGTTGGCATGTCCGGTGGCGGCGCTCCACGAGGCAAGGCCGAGTTGGACCGGGCTATCGGATTTGCCGCGAGTGGCACCAGCCGATTCGAAGTCGATGGCGGTGAAGCGGCAGTTGCGGATAGGGTGTTGGAGAATCATGCGAGGCCGGCGCGGATGAGTAGCGGATCGAGTTGTGGATCTCGGTCCATGAAGCGGCGGTAGAGTTCCTCTGGTGGGGTGGAGTTGCCTTGGCTGAGAATATGCTGGCGGAAAGCGCGACCCGTATCGGCATTGAGAATTCCTTCGCTCTGGAAGCGGGTGAAGGCATCGGCATCCAACACTTCGGCCCATTTGTATGAGTAATAGCCGGCAGCATAGCCGGTGGGATCGCTGAACAGATGGTTGAAGCGGCGTGCTATGGATGGGGTTTCAGTATTGAGGGGTGCCAGATAGTCCGCGAGAATCTCGCGGTCCACGGCATCGAGGTCTTTGCCGAGATAGGCGTCCAGATGGCTGTGGAGTTCGAGGTCGAGTTTGGCGTGGGCGAGTTGGCGCATGAACACCGAGGCACTCAGGTAGTTGCGAGCAGCCATCATTTTGGCAAACAGTGAGTCGGGGATAGTTGCGCCGGAAATGTGGTGGCGGGCGAAGAGATCCAGCGATTGGCGGTCCCAACAGAAGTTTTCCATGATCTGAGATGGCAGTTCTACAAAGTCCCACGGGACGTTGGTGCCTGACAGGGATTTGATGGGCACTTCGCTGAGCATGCCGTGAAGCAGGTGCCCAAACTCATGAAAAATCGTCTCTACTTCGCCATGGGTGAGCAGGGCCGGCTTGCCATCCACAGGCGGCGTTAGGTTGCCGATGATGAGGCCGAGGTGCGGTTCACCGGGCGCGCCGGTGTGCAGGCTGTTCATCCACGCTCCGCCGCGCTTGCTTTCGCGCGGGTGCCAATCGGCGTAGAACGAGCCAAGATGCGAGCCGCTAGCCGAGTCATGGATTTCATAAAATGCGCACTCGGGATGCCAGACTTCCACGGGTCCGGTATTTGTGTTAGTCTCGGTGGTGGTGGCGGGTTTGATATAGATGGTTTCCAGCTGTTGGATAGATATACCGAACAGTTGCGAGGCGATCTCGAACATGCCGGCCATCACGCCATCGACGGGGAAAAACGGGCGCAGTGTTTCTTCGTCGAAGTCGAAGTCGTCCTGGCGTTGGCGCTCGGCCCAATAACCGACCTGCCACGGTTCCAGCGGGGATTCGGGTTGGCTCGTTTTGGCAGCCTTGTAGTGGGTGAGCTGGCGATACTCGGCTAGGAACGTCGGGTGGATGCGTCCATGTAGGTCTTCAATGAAGCCGAGGGCCGTGCGGCCGGTTTTGGCCATGCGCCGTTGCAACGTTAGATCGGCGAAGTGGTCGTGCCCAAGGATGGCT
>JBAXOP010000340.1:0-6056 GCA_037133195.1 Verrucomicrobiota bacterium
CACCGCCGCCCATATCACGACGCTCAACAAAGTTCTCGGGCTCTCTCCAAACAGCCTATTGGTGAAAGAAGGAACCCACGGGCAGATCATTCCCGCCGCAGGCTCATGAGGATGCGCAGAACATACCAGAAGAGCAGCGCTACACTTGCGAACAGCGACAGGGCCGCCGCGACATGCTGGCCGGGCTGGTAACGATGGATCAGGTTGCTGGTGTTGAAGAGGATCGCACCCGAGGCGAACACGATCATCGCTGCTGAGAACCAGAGGCCAAGTGAGATCGGCAGGATAAACGAGGCAACAATAAGACCGAGGGCGACGAACCCGCTGATCTTGAGAATCCCACCAAGAAAACTGAAATCCTTCTTGGTCGTCAGCGCGACGGCCGAGATTCCCAGAACCATGGCGGCCGTGATGAGTGCCGCCTGTGTGAGCAATGACAGGTCCCCGGTCATGGCGACGGCAAGCGCAATCATGGGCAAGAAAATAACCGCTTCCGCCAACGTGTAGAGCCCGAGCCCGGCATATTGCTTGGCCATGGACGCGCCGTTGGTCGCCCAAGTCTCCGCCACCCAAGAAACCAGCATGAAGGCCCCCAGCACAATCAGCCACGAGAAACGGCTGGAGCCAAGAATGACCAGTGCCGTATCCCCGAACCCGAGGCTAAGGAACATGCTTTCGAGAATGGCAAAAAGGGCGATGGCACCGGCGAGGTGCCCGTAGGTCTTGCGGATAAATTCGGCCCGTATTGCCTCCGGCGATTCGGCGACCATGTGGTAGGCATAAGGATTGGTGGAGGAGTTCATGGTGTATTGGTGACGGGATGGATACGAATGCTAACCCGGCACCGCAAATTGGCACATCCCCAAGCAACAGTCAAGAACCTCGTCGAGCGGACAGAAATCGTAGCGCCAGCCAATACCGCAAAAACCCATTATTGGGCTTTTCATCCGGTCCATTTTGGCATAGGCTTGCGCTGCCAAGGTAAGGCCGCAAGTACACCTGTGAGCATCCTACACGCCGGGGGGACTCTCGGATTCTCCAATAAAAACATATACGAGAAGAGAATTCACTTCTGATAATGAAATGACCAATCGCACCAAAGTAAAGTTCGTCAGGACATGGAGCGCCGTAGCCGGGCTGACCCACCTGTTGGCAGCAGTGCTACTGGTGTGGTCCAGCGTTTTACCCGGACAATTGCCAAGCCTTCTTCCGGTGGCAGCCACCACGCCACCGGAGACGACTGCGATATTGTCCTGGATTTGCACCGTGCTGGTCAGCACGATGGGCTTGGCTTATCTCAGTGTGGTGGTCGGGGACTGCAAAGCTGGCGTGATCGTGTGGAACGCCACTGCCTTAATCCACGGATCGGTGGCGATTTTTCTGATCTGGCGCATCGATACCGGTAACTTGACGACCTCCTGGTTCCCACGGGTACTGCCAAGCTTGGTGGTGGCGGTGATGCAAATGGTTGTGGTCCGCGCCGATTGGTGGGACGATGCACGCAAATGGAAGATATCCCCCAGCGGCCGGAACGGCTCGAATGACAGCTGGAACTAGACGATTTAATATCCCGAAAGCAATTCTTCCCAAAAACCCCTGCCGGCATCAGATAATTAGAGGATGGGTGTTTGCCATGGTGGCGGGGATTTAGTTGGCAGTAGGGCCGCTGGTTTGGATCACCTCGAAGTTACCAATGCCAAGGCTGTTGATGTGTTCAAAGCATCCCTTTGGATAGCGCTCGTCCGGAGTGATGGATACGGAGAAAAAGCCACCATTATCCGCGACGATGGCCCCATGTTTTTTGAGGGCCAGCAACACAGCCTTCTCCTGTAGGCTCCAGCCGGGCGGAATGATAAAGCTGGCCTTGAGGCGCAGCCGCTGGCCCATCGCCGGAATGTCCGCGTCGCTGGTTCGCCCCACTGAAGCGGCGTGGGTGGCCGGATAGAGCGGTCCCAGTCGGCTGCGTTTCACTACTAGCCGCAAGGCGTGTTCAACCCTGCCGCGCTGACATTCATCAAAACGCACGAGGGCCGGAAACATCGGCAAGCCCGCTGCGTCGCCGGAGGTCCAACCGGCCGGACGCAGGCTGTTGGAGATTAGCGAAAACATCGCACCGTTGGAAGCTTGCCACGCGTCACCCGCGAGTTGGGTTTGCCAGGTTTCCCAAAACTTTCCGGTCCCGGGTTGGACGATAATGGCGTGGCGGTCGCCGCCGCGCTTGGCACTGTCTTGCTGCCATTGCCCAAGGGTGAGCGAGTCGGTGCCAACTGGCCAGGTTTCCACTGGCAGGTTACGGGGAATCGGGTAGAGACCGAGCGGCGAAATGCCGCCGTTAAGATCGGACTCGGCCGGGTAAATCACGAATTTAACAGGCACGAGGGGTTGGTTATCGGGCACCAGTACAAAGTTCATTTCGGTGAACAGGCGCAGGGTGCGCCGGTTGGGGGCTAGATCGGCGCTGATGCGTGCGATCATTGCCTCGCTGTTGGGCAACAGCGGCCGAGTCGAAATATCTTCGTTCCATGGATTGTCGCGGGGCATGATTTGCATCGCCGCGAGCACCGCATCCGCTTCCGGCGTATTGAACAGCAGCGGAGCCTTGACTACCGGCAGTGGCCCCAGCACCCGCCCCTCGTGGTTAATCCGTTCGCCTGCCAACACCAGGGGACTGCAAACCGTGAGCCATAATAAGATGCCGATACGCATGCGCAGAGTCTGACTCGATACCGGAACAGCACAAGAAGATGTTGCAATCCCTCAGCGTCAACCACATCCCGGGCGCTGGGTTTTTTTGGCACCCACCCGCATGATCATCAATGCCGCCGAAATGCCCGCAATCTCCTCCAGTATAACGGAATTTGCTTGGAGCGGATCTCAATTCCGGGTACTCAGGGCGTGCGGACCAACTCCATGCGCAAACCAAAACCATGAAATCAATCACCGCCCTGCTGTGCCTTGCCTCCTGTCTGATCCTTCCACTCTGCGCCAAGGATGATGCCCCGCACGGCTTCATGCCACTCTCGGAACTGAAAAATGACAAGAAGGCTACCGCCGGGTTCAAGAAGAAAGTTCAGGAACCCCAGAAGGCACTAGGTCGTTATGAAAAGTAATTGGCTTACCCTCAACAGGACGGTGCTGGCGTGGAGCGTACTTTGCGGCTCGGTGCTGGCGGAACCGGCGGCCAGCCACATCACGGCGAAAGTCGAGTTGGAGAATTCAACCTCCTACAAGAACATCGCTGGCTCCACCGCGCATGCCAAGGAGCAAACCCGCCAACTGTGCGTGACACTCGACAACCGGGATAAACAAGCAGCCACTGACGTATCTGTGAAGTGGGCCATCTTCGCCCATAAAATGGAAACCAATAAATTGGTAACTGTCAAGGAAGGCCGCGTGAAAGCTAGGATTGAAGGGCTTGCGACGGCGACACTGAAGAGCGACAAGGTTGTCATCAAGGGCACCCCGACGCACTCGGTGGTCACCCACAAGACGGTCGGCGGCAAGGCTCACAACAGCACCAAGAACGAACCGGCGGCCGGCGAAGAGTATTACGGGTATTCGGTGGCGGTGTACGTCGGCTCGGTCCTAATTCAGGAAATCTCCAGCCAGCCAAACCTCAAGGCTCAGTCAACTCCTGTAAACAACCCCTAATACCTGATCGACAAGCCCGCGACAAAACCGTGAAACCACTCAAAACCCTCCCTATCGAAAAATGAACGACATCACCTATCCCCGCAGCCCGCGCGAAATGATGGCCGGCTGGATTTACCTGCCCCGCTACATCGACAAAATCCGCCTGCACCTGGCTGGCAACCTGCATCCCGACTACCAACCTAACTTTGGCAAAGGCTTCGACGGCATGTGGCTCCTAGCCGCCGACGTGACGCATGAGCAGATGATCGAGGTGGTGCAAAACTCACTCACCGACGGCGATGTCTGCGACTGGGTCCGGGAAAATATCAAGGCATCACCCGCCACGAAAGCCGCGCACCGCGAGACCATGCTCAGCCGCCCAGCCCCAGACGACGTACCCGGCCAGCAACGCCTCCAGCAACGCAAGGTGGAAGCCGGTATAACCGGGCGCGATGATGTCAAAACCTTTGTCGATCTAATCGACGCCGACGAGAAACGAATCTAGTTTCTCATGCATGTTCTGCCGCCAGTCCATTGTTCCGAAATCCCGGCAAAACGACCCGCATGAGCCACAAGTGCGCCCGCATTGCCGCGATGATCGCATCCTTCCAGGAACAGGAACTGAATGCGCATTACCTCGGTTTTTTCGGCTGCTTCAACCGTCAGATGTTTTACGAGGCGCACGACGTACTGGAGGATATTTGACTGGCCGACCGTTACGGCGCAAACGGTAATTCGGGGGGGGATTGAGCCATTCTCACACACTCACCCACACCGCCACAAAATGACAGCAGGTGCCTGTCATGACAAATAGATGCCAAATGAAATGGCCGTATTTCATGCGCTCATCGACAGCATAAAACACTGTGCCTATCGTGTAAGCCAAACCTCCTGCCGCCAGCCATAACAAGCCGGACAACGACATTTGCAACCACAGCGGGCGGGCTACCAGCATCACCAACCAACCCATCACCAGATACAAACCGGTGGAAATCCACGGCTGTTTGATGCCGCCAACCAACTTGAGCACAATCCCCACTACCGCGAGCAACCAGACCACGCCAAGCAGCGCCCAGCCCCATGCGCCCTTGAGCACGCCCAGGGAGATCGGCGTGTAGGTGCCAGCGATGAGCAGGAAAATCGCCGCGTGATCGCAGATGCGGAACGCATGCTTGCCCCGCCCGTATGGCAACGCATGATATAGCAATGACGACATATACATCAGAATCACCGTTCCGGAAAACACACTGCCGCCCACCACCATCGCAGTGTTGTGGTGCCGCAGCGCGGTAACGATTAGTACCGGCGTGCCGACCACTGCTGCCGCCAACCCCACACCATGGCTGAGGCTGTTGGCAATCTCCTCACCCAGCGTTTGTTTTCGGGCAATGGCCACCAACCCGCGATGCTGACGATGATTACAATCTGCTGACATGCTGTGAATAGTTATATTTTCTCCCACAAGCTTACCACCAAATTTCCAGAAAAACAACACTTCCGCCATCAGTCGCCGGCCAGGCATGTCGAGACGAGAACATTGCGGGAGGGGCGCTTTGCCGTTTACTTTCTAGCATTGGCGGCCATCTGCGTACAAAAGTGTTGAGCCCCCCGACACACGGGTTCTACCGATGATCGGAATTCATCCGCCCACCATCCGATAAACCCGCACATAGTCCACTTCCATGCGCTGCGGAAACGCCGCAGTGTCGATGCCCTTCTGGCCACCCCACGCACCGCCGATAGCCAGGTTGAGGATCAGATAGAACGGCTTGTCGAACGGCCACTCCGCCATTTTATCGCCCGGCTTCCGGTCATAGGTGGCGTAGGGTTTGCCATCGACAGCCATCACAATGCGGCCGTCCGACCAATCGATGGAATAGGCATGGAACGCGCTGATCGCCGTAGGAACCGAGATCCTCGTCCCGCGTCCGTTGCCCTTGGTGTGGTTGAATGCCTCGCTGTGCAGTGTGCCGTGAATCACTCCCAGCTCGTGGCCGACGTGTTCCATGATGTCGATTTCCCCGCACAACGGCCAGCGAACCTGACCAATGTCGCCGGGCAGCATCCAGATCGCCGGCCAGGTGCCGCGTGCCGCAGGCAGCTTCGCCATCACCTCGATGCGGCCATATTTCCATTCACCGTGGCCTTTGGAAATCAGGGAAGCAGAGGTGAATTCCCCGCCGTCCATGGCTTCCTTGCACGCTTCGATGATGAGCTTGCCGTTCTCCACTCGGGCGTTCTCATGGCGGTCCACGGTGTAGTACTGCTTCTCGTTGTTGCGCACGAGGCCTTTCTCATATCCCCACTTCGCGGGGTCCGGTTGGCCTGGTTTGTCGAACTCATCGGACCATACGAGTTTCCAACCAGGAACCTCGACGGCGGTGGCGGAGAAGGCCGTGAGAATGAGGAGAAGCAGGATTTTC
>JBAXOP010000341.1:0-6022 GCA_037133195.1 Verrucomicrobiota bacterium
CTTGTTGGAGGAGGGTATCCATCTTATGAGTCTAAATGTACCAGGGTTCACAGCGCACTGGGAAGCATTCAAAATCCAAGCAGATGCAAAACATGAAAAAGTCATGCTTGGTGAAAAGATTTGGCCAAGGCAGTTCATTCGCAAAACCCTCGGCCGACTAGGTATTGGTTACAACGATGCAAGCCTTTCGGCACCTCAGGTAACTTCGAACTTTGAAGTCCTGGAGGATGACAAATCACCACGCTGAAAAATGATTTAGCCATAGGCATGAAAACCACCTCACCATCAGCCAAGAGCGCCATTCTCAAGGCCCTCATCGCATTCGCCATCGCCGCAGGAATCATCGCTTTCCTCTTCTATTATACCGGAACAAGACGTGGCCCTAGCCCGGCGGAGCGCGAGACATTCTTCAAGCAAAGCGTGACGCCCATCCTTGTTAACAATACATTCGCCAATACTAAGGCTCTTGAAGCCCTTGATACCAACATTCACACGCAGTTCGAGCAATACCGCGGGCGCGTTCCGAACTTCACCGCAGACATCACCGGATTTGGAAACAAGGCTAAGATTACGTGGGAAGCGGTAAGACAATTAGCATCTGGAGATCAAAAGAAAGTTGAGCGCCACGTCACAGAAAAGTTTGAGATGAATGTGGTGAGTGCCAAGAGGATGCAGGAGGATATGGAGACTCTTCTCAAGGGCTTTTGCCGCGACATTGAGGCCAATCGCAATCGGATGCTCGTCGATATCGAAGCCGCTGTAAAAGCGAACTCACAAATGTCGCCTCGTTCGATCAAGTTGCAGGATGTCTTTGCGGAGGAAATTAATGGAAAAATCTCACAGCTTGCAAAGAACTCCGGCCACGACGTGGCGTTAATGACTAGTCTGAATCTGCTTGCTTCATTGGCAGCCGACTATGCTGTCACGACCCTGGTTAAGGCTGCTTTAGTGCGTACAGGAGCGTCGCTCCTCACCATCATTGCTGCGTCCGGGGGCACGGCGGCCACTCTAACAGCAGGCGGCGGAACTGTCGGATTGGCAGAAGGTCCGGCAGGCTTTGTAATCGGTCTGGCGGCAGGGCTAACCGTAGGAATCATCGTTGACATCGTGATGAGTGATCGACTGGAAAAGAAACTCAACTCAGAATGCACGGATTTCCTCACCAAAGCTGAAACCTCGCTTACCAAGGATAAGGACGGGCTCATTCAATCCCTTGATAGGGCGCTTGTGGAGATGCAAAGGATCCAAAGTCCCGTCATAAATCACCAACTGGAGGTCCTCCCATGAAACGCATATCGCTATTTCTACTCGTCATCCTGCTTGGATGGTTATTCGTCCCAACCTCGGCTCACGCTCAAGGTGGGTTGTCGCGCAAGGCCGTCACGGAACTCCTCGAGTTTTTCGCAAAAAATGGAGCCAGACATTCCGCCGAGGAACTCGCGAAGGAACTCGCTGAAATCGGCGGTGAGAAGACGGTTCGGGAAATATTCGAGAAAGCCGCCGCGCAAGGTGGCGACGACCTTGTGCGCCAAGTTGTGTTGCTGGCAAAAAGCAACGGCCCTCGCGCACTCAAAGCATTGGAGGGCGACCCCGCCCTGATGACTAAAGCCCTGCGGAGTTTGCCCAAAGGCAAGGTGGCCGACGCCGTGATTGAAGCGTCCCGGCAGCCTGTCCTGATGGCAAAGTTGGTACGCGCCCACGGCGACGACGTGCTCGCCGCCTCCGCCCGCCACCCCGGCATCGGCACCCAGGTCATCGACGAGTTCGGCGGTGCTGGTCTCAAAGCTGCCAAGGACCTCAGCACCGACGAAATCATCACTCTGGCGAAAGTCAAAGGATACAGCGAATTGCCCAAATCCGCACAAGGGAAGTTCCTATCGCTGCTCGACCGCGACCCCAAAGCCGTGACCAATCTCCTCATTCTGACAGGCGGGGGTACCGCCATCGTCCTGACTGCGGACTTCGTCAAAAAGGCCGGAGATATAATCATCGGAAAGAAAGACGAGCCAGGCCCGATAATCAAGCCGATGGTCACGTTTCTGAGAGTCATTGGCGGGATCCTGGCTGCGGCCCTCGCCGCCTACGCTTCCATCAAGCTCTGGGGGGTGTGGCGGAGTACTCGAAAGACTTCAAATGCCTCATAATTCAACAGTTCAGTCATCACAATCATTAAATTTGAAATGAAAATGCGAACCCGCGTTCGAAGAATTGGGATCACAGGCTCCGCACGATCGGGCAAAACCGTGTTTCTACTCTCTCTGATTAACCATCTCGAGGCAGGGGACTTTCCTCTTGGGGGCAAAGGGACCCGGAAATTTCGCAGGCTACCATGCAAACCTGGGCTGCTTTCTAGGGTTCTCGCGAGCTTACCAGGAATAGGCGAATGGTTTACGGAAAATCGCAATGAATTTGACTATAGTGCCTTGCGGAAGCATCTCGCTGATAGGCAGATGTGGCCGCACAAGACAACGAATGCGTCATTTTTTCGCTGCCGATTCCAACGGGATGTGCCCGGCAAGGGATTGATAAATCTATGGCATCCTATTGCGAGTCTGACTGAAGATGAACTGGAATTCTTTGACTTTCCCGGTGAGCGAGTCGCGGATGTGACTATGATTGACCGAGGTTATGCTGACTGGTCTGATATGATGGTCAGCAGCATCATAGAAGATCCAACTAAGAAATCTCTTGCAAACTCGTTTATCCGCAAGATCGGATCGGACAAGTTGTGTGCTGAAGCCGTGCTATCTGAATGGAAGTTAGCGCTAGGTCGACTCCACAGCGACTGTCATGCCACTATCACACCTTCCACTTTCCTAGTAGACGGCGCAGGTAATACGGCAAGAGAACGGGTAGTTGCTTTACGAAGTTTGAAAAAATCGGGCAAGCCTGTTGACGACATCTCGATCAGGAAAGAATGTACAGCACTTCGAGATGAGAAGCAGACTGGTCTGATGGGTGTGAGTGAGTCCCCTGAAGAATTCGCTGCTGCGTGCTGTTCAGGATCACTAGACAAGGAGTTTGCACCGTTATCAGATGTCGCGAGGAAGCTCAGCCCAGATCTTGCGAAACTCTTCGAAGGGTACTACGACAGCTATCAAAAGGAAGTGGTCCATCCATTTACGGCGCATTTGCTCTCCTGTCATTCACTCATTTTCCTCGTGGATATCACTGATGTGCTTGGATCTGGCGTACAGAAACTCAACGACACGCAGGCTATGATTTGGAAGTTACTCGAATGCACCGAGCGTGGTCGAGGATTCTTTACCGCACTGCTCCGGAAGGCTGTCAACATCCCCTTTTTAGCCTTGGGAGGAAAGTGGGGGTTCATCGAACGGATTGCCTTTGTTGCGTCTAAGGCGGACAAGGTTCAGATTCCGGATCGTGATAAGTTGAAGCCGTTGCTTAAAGATCTTGTGGGAAATTTGCCTTACGGTCCAGACAAGGATGAAATTGCATTTTTTCCATGCAGCGCGGTGATGTCTACTAAACCGGTGCCTAATGATGTGTGTAAGCTTGTTGGGCAGCCAATTTGGAGTGTTGAGGAAGGACAGATTAGGTATAGGCCACCTGGGGAGAAAGAGGTTGAAGTGAGAGTGCCGGGGATGCCCGAGTACTGGCCGCATGAACCGTGGAAAGCCGCAGACTATCAGTTTGTCGATTTTCATCCAGCAATTCCGGCAATTCACCTAAAGCCGCCGAACCAGGTGGGTCTCAATGAAGTGCTAGAGTTTATTATCAAAGCCTAATATGAGTAACAATGCACCCATGCCGCCATCTGGATCCCCGGAATTTCGTCTTATGAGTCGGGGGGATCCCGTCGTGAGCGTCCAATCTGCAATTGAGGAATTACCGATGCAGGAGCAACCGCCGTGTGGGCACCCAACCGGAGCGACAGTTTCCTTCACTCCCCTCTCGCTTGAAACAGTGGCTGCCTTAGCTGCCGAGAAAACACGCGAATACAGACTACAAGAAGACGCAGTACGTGGGAAAATTGTAGATGTAACTATCGACTTGCGATTGCCTCGTGCCCTTCTCGGATGGGGATTCTTACTTGGTATCATTGCTATCTTGAGCTTGGTTGGATTGTATGTGTTCGCTCAAACCCTCACGCTTCTAGCGCAAATTGCGGTTCTTCCGTCATTCGCGCGCTGGATAGCTTACGTTGTACTTTCTTTCCTGATCTCCGGGGTTCTGCTCGGTGTAATTCGATTGTTGACAGCTTATCGGCGCTTGCGCCGCACTCAACGAATCTCGGTTGGTGGCATTGGTGATTTTAATCAACGAGCGGAATATCGAAAACTCGTCGCCAAGGAAGCTGGAAAGGCATTACAGATAGTTCGAGATTATGTGGAAACATTCCCACGAGAACACCAAGAGCTAGTAAAATTGGGATTTAGCACAGTACAAGCTGGCAAACTGCGCGAAGCCCGTCAGAGGATCTCTAATCTTAGGAACAACGGACTTGGTACCGAACATTGGTTGAAACAGTTTCGGATGGATTTTCAGGTGATCATTGACGAGGCTGCAGACGATTGCATAAAGCGGCATGCCAAGCAAGTCGCGCTCAAGGTCGCTGCTTTGCCACTTCCTCTATTGGAGGCCGTCGTGGTCCTGCATGGAGCCTTCACGATGATAGCCGATTTATGCCACATCTATAATTTGCGGCTTGGGAAATCCGGCACACTGATCGTCACCGGATGGGCTGCGGTCCAAGGGATAACAGCCGGCGAGATTGACAGGTTGACCGAGGATGATGTAAAATCCTGGGCGCATGAGGTTGGTCAAAATTATGGTGGAGTTGATTCGCACGAGGCCACGGCGGCAGCAGTTCATCACAGCGGGGGGGTGGTAATGGCTACTGTAGGCGATATTCACATACCAGGACTTGGAGGCATTCTCAAACGTGGCGCAAAGGGATTTCTCCAATATGTGTTGTTGCGAAAACTTGGCCGCCTCACGCAGAGCTGGTTAAGGATAGTCGAGTAGCTGGGCTGGATGATTCTTCGGTCATCCTGCCCGGTCATTCGAGGCAGCACTATTTTAAGTTCCTTGGCGCGTGGTGCCATGTCCCGCACCGGATTCTTGTCATGCACGACAGGGGGTTCTGCTTTAGTTAATCGTGGCTGGTTTGGAGGTGAGAAGACTTGATGAAGGCGGATTGTGCAAGGAATGGCAAAGATCAAGGACAATCCCACGAGAGAGACACCCAGCGCCAGAAACAAAATTCTTACTTTCGGATGCGCCTCCGCCCAGTCGATAATTTGGTTGCGAATCTCCGCCAGTCTCCCCCGGCAAATAAACTGCGTTTGTGCATCGCGAGCATCCTATGCCAATCGTAAGCTGAACTTATCGGCTATTTACTATCTGAACCACAGCCCAGCTAGGAACAATCCGCAAGCTGCGGTTCCGCACACTGCTTTTCCTACAGTCCCAAGAAGACGCCCCCAAAACGCCGCGCCACCGATTTTAATACTGGCATTCCAATCTTTGCCAGCCCAACGTTCGCCTAACATTGCACCGGCGAATGCTCCCAACGCGCCCAGCAACAGCGATGCGATCACATTGCCTACAATCGGAATCGTAAAACCAAAAAACAAACCCACAATCGCTCCCGCAATCGAACCGACGATCGACAAAACGACGCCTCGCTTGCTACCGCCTAGTCGACTGGCACCTACGGCGCTGGCAGCAAATTCCAGAGCTTCTCCCACAATGGCTACTGCAAGTATTGCGGCCGCTAAGTACCAGCTGAGGTTCCAGAAGTGATCTTCTGGAACCCACCAAGCGCATCCGATGGCGCTTGCGACAATCACCCAATTGCCCGGCAGCCCCAAGATGTTCGCCATCCATGCAAAGAACGCGAGCAGGGTGAACATAATAGCAATCGTAATATCGAGCATATTTGAATTTTCCTGATAGGACTTTGTAAGCCATTCGTTGCTTAAAGTTGATTATTGACAAGCTTGAGGCGGCCCCCGATCTTCGGCCATAGGGTAGCTAAACTAAGCTATGGTGGCTG
>JBAXOP010000342.1:0-6015 GCA_037133195.1 Verrucomicrobiota bacterium
CGGCCCCCCTGGGACTTGGTCTTCGCATTGCATTTGCATCCCTTACCATTGCCACTATGTCAGGTCCACCCGCGGCTTGAGGCCCTGCTGGCAGGCGCCAGCCGAGCCCCGTTGAGGGTGGTGGAGGCGCGCGCCCCCGCTGCTTTGGGAGCAGGGGCCGACGAGCAGCCCCCCCGCCCGCCGCAGGCCGCCACTGGGCGGTCTGGGTCGTGCTGCTGGCCGCGGCCGGCAGCTTCGCCTTGACGATGGGCGTGCGCCAGTCGATGGGTTTGTTCCTCGGCCCGCTCAACAGCGCCACCCACCTGGGGCTGGCCAGCATCAGCCTGGCGTTTGCATTTGGCCAGTTGTGGTGGGGGCTGACGCAACCATTTGCGGGCGCTTTTGCTGACCGTGTGGGATCCGGACGGGTCTTGTTCATTGGCGTGTCCTGCGTAGCCGTGGGGACCTTCATCACGCCGTTCATGTCCAGTACACCCGGGCTGATTTTTGCCATTGGCGTGCTGGCTGCCGGAGGGATCGGATACCGCCGGAACCTGCGGCGGATTCAATGGCACGCCTCGGTGCCTGACCGCATGTTGCAGGCCGCCATCAATGACGCCGCCGCTGAAGCCCGACTGAAGCGCGCGCCGCAAGCCATGATTTCTCCGGTGGTGGTGAGTCCGGCAGTGACGGGATTGCTGCGTCCGCAGCTGTTATTGCCCGCCGGATTTCCCGAGGGATTCAACGCCGTAGAAACCCGGCTGATCCTGTTGCACGAGTTCACCCACTTGAAGCGCCTCGACCTGCCGCTCAACTGGCTGATGTGCGTGCTGCAGGCCATGCATTGGTTCAACCCGCTGCTGTGGTTCGCCTTCGCCAGGATGCGGGCCGACCGCGAGGCGGCCTGCGACGCATGCGTTCTATCAATCGATACCACGGATCGCCGCGCGGAATATGGCGGCGCGCTGCTCAAGCTGCAATGCACGACTCCCGCCAGGGTGCTGAGCCTCGGCTTTGTCGGTATCTTCGAGCGGGGTTCGGAAATCCAATCGCGCATCCGCGGCATTTCCGCCCATCGTCCCGGTCGCGCCGCCGGGCGGGTGACAGGGGGTGCCCTCGTCACCTTGCTGATGGTCTTTGGAGTCACCAAGGGCCAGCAAACCACCGAGCGTCCCGGGCAAAAGAATACCCAGCCAGAGGTCCCTGCGGAAAGCCCGGTCGCAAGCTCCAAATCCTTTGAAGAACTTCGAAAAGCCATCAAGGAGCAGGAAGACAAGGTCGAGGAACGCCGCAAGGTTCTGGCAACCATCGTTAGAACCAAGAGCATCATCTATATGGGCGAGGACGCGTTCCATGGCCAGGAAAAGGTTGACGCGGACCAAGGCGCGAAGGCCGAGCTTCAGACTTTCCTACAACTCGAACAAGAGAAAATGCAGTTGGAGAGTCAGTTCAGCAACCTGCTGAAGTACAACGGCGACCCGTTGATGGTCTTTGCCGCGGGGCTCTCACTTCCCGACAATGTTGTAAAAAACCTTTATCCCCAATATCTGGAGGCAAAACGTCAGTTGGAAACACTCAAGGTCAATGGCATAGGTGAAAACCATCCCACCTTCCGCGCGAAGGTCGAACAAATCAGCTCCCTGCAGAAACAACTTGATGAGGGCGTCGTCGATCTTCGCGCCACGCTTCAGGCCAAGTTGGAACTCGGGACCGAACGCCTCAAAAGATCGAAGATCATGATGGAAAAATCCCGTGAAGAGGCGATCAAGCGCGGGCTCGATGCCCAGGATTACGTTGACGCGAAAAGGGACTTTGAAACCGATGCGGCACTGCTCCAGCAAATGAAACTCAAATTGTTGGAAGAAACCATCAGAGAAAGAAATCCGTCAGACACGCCCGCACACACCAAGCAACCCGGCAGCTCTCTGACATTCCCCAAGGACGCTTCTTCCGAGAAAGTGGCCAGAGTTCTCGACGCGTGCAAAGCTGCGGGCCTGTCCGATGTTTCGGTACACTTCACTGACAATCCAGCGGCGGCCAGCCAGCCTGAGAAAGCCGCAGAGGAGGTGGATTCCGCGATGACGGCAACACTTGCAGCCGTGTTCGATGCGCTGAAAAAAAGCGATGCCCAAGCCCTCGCCGCCAATCTGCCCGGACTTTCCCGCGAGGAAGCCGCCGCGATGGTGCAGCGGATTGCAGCGCAGTGGGGTGACTTGTCGCAGCTCACGATCGCAGACGAGTTCCCTGCTCAGCTTGATAAAGGTGACATAAAGGTGATCGCGGATTGGGGAACGAAAGCCACCAATACAGGGAAGTGGCTCAATCTTCGCAGTGATGCGGCACCGGGCCGTGGGTTGCGCGTTGGATTGCTCTACGCGAAATACGATACGCAGCCGCGACAGCTCTTAGCGGTCGAATGGCCAGCATCTGCAAAGTAGGTTGATTGGGCGAGCATACCTGTATGTCTTGTTCTCCAGGCACACCACCTGAGCCGACTGGCTCAGGCTGAAAACCGGCTTGATGATTTCGTGGCTCAACAGCTTCGACAAAAAATTGGATCTACCAATGGAACCATTATATATTCACTCACCAAGCCCTAACACATCAACCGATCAACAACTGAATGACCTATGAAAGAATTGAGCCACCTATTTGCTAATAATCGCGTTTGGGCCGACCAGATTCAAACCGAAGACCCGGAGTTCTTCCGAAAACTGTGCCACCAACAAGCGCCACGATATTTTTGGATCGGTTGTTCTGATAGTCGCGTACCGGCCAATCAAATCACCGGCCTGCTTCCCGGCGAGATGTTCGTGCATCGAAACGTGGCCAATGTCGTCCCTCCCAATGACTTGAACTGTCTCTCCGCTTTGCAATTTGCCGTGGACGTGTTGCGTGTTCGCCACGTGATCGTTTGCGGTCACTATGGCTGCGCGGGTATTAGTGCGGTTTTAAATGGACTGCGATTGGGTCTGGTTGATCAGTGGCTCATGCATGTCGAGAAAGTGCGTCAGAAGCACTCGGCTCAGTTAGCCTCGCTAGGAAATGAGGGAAAGCATTTTGACCGCCTCTGCGAACTCAATGTTATAGAGCAAGTGGCCCGAGTGTGCGAATCTACGTGTGTGCAGGATGCCTGGGCTCGTGGCCAACCGGTGATGGTGCATGGGTGGATATACGCCGTGAATGACGGTTTACTCCGAGATCTGGGTCTCTGCATTGCCGATCCGGAAGAATTGGCTCCCGCTTATCAGGCTGCCATTGCGAGCGGCTCTCCGTTCTTCAACGCTGCTCATGGGCGTCTTCCATCATGACCGATCACCTCTTCACAAACGCTAAAATTTTGAGCCTCCTGGATCGCTGCATCCCTTTGCTACATGCCTGCTTTGAGGTATCAATTTTTCAATTTAAGAAATAATTGTCTAAATTTATTTGACAAAGCGTCCATAACGGGTGAGAATCTTCTTTGTGAGCCTATTTTGATGATTCACGCTTGAATTTATTTTTTCCACCAACACGTGGTGACAGCCGTCACAGGTCATGGCACGGATAAGCGCGATAAGTAATAAAAACGACAAGCAATCAATAACCTATGAACACGAAGACACTCGCCCTCCTGCTGGCTATTGCCACCAGCGCCGGACTTCAGGCGCAGACTCCGGGCAACCCGGTAGTCAACATCCAACAAACTCCCGCCATAGCCCACCCGCTCGACGTGGTGACACTCAGCGCCAACGTCTCAGGGGCCCCAGCCGGCACCACGTTTACCTACCAGTGGAAGCATGGCACCCGGACCCTTGACGGTGCCACCTCGTCCACCTACACGATTCCCAGCTGTCTCTCCCGAAACCTCGGCACCTATGAGTGCGCCATCGTAGCCACCAAGGGAACCAATACCCACAACATATCCGGCTTCATCGTCTGCGAGTGTGAATACCCCTCAACCGTCACCGTCGCGGAGACCACAGAGACTGTCACGATCATCGGCACCGCGGGTGACGACGACGTGGAGATCGGCCGACTGGGCAATCAATTGCACATCACCGTCGTGGCGGCCGGGCATAACTCGTCGCAGGATTACAGGATCGATACTTTTACCTGCTGCGGATACATCCCCAAGAGGGTGGTCGCTGATCTCGGCGACGGCTTGGACTCCCTCAAGGTCGACGTGGCAGCTGGCTTTTCGGTCGTGGCGTCCGGTGAATTTTTCGGCGGCGGCCAACCGGGCGATATCGCCATTATGAAGGATTTGAGCGGATTCCCCAACCCGCAGGTGGAGGGCTTCGAGGTCTTGGAAAGTGGCGGCACGATCACCGGGCACCTCGCCATGGCCAGCGGCAACCTGCCCGCAGGCAGCGCATGGAATCCGGACAATTTGACGCCGCTGTCCCGTGCTCCCATCACCTTCTCTCTCGCAGGAGGCACTCAGTCGCCGTGGACGGCCCGCTTCGTGACCAATGACAGCGGTTGTTTCCTTGGCGTGCTACCGCCGCTGCCGCAGGGCATGACCACCGCCAACATTGTCGCCACGGTGGAAGGCACCACCCTGAGCTGGTCCGCCCTCGCGGGAGGCTCCGTCATCAGCGTCCCGGAGAATCTGGGACAGTCGAGTATCAACCTGGGTCTCGGCGTGAGACCGGACGGCCCGTGCGCACAACTGTTGACTAGTCAATATCCCTCACTGCTGATCCCTTTCGATGAACCCGGTTCCGATGCCTCCAGTGGCACCGTCTGTCAAAATCTGGTGGACCTCGGCAATTCGGCTTTCTCAGCTAGCCCTGCGGTTGTTCCGGGCTATGTCTATCGCGGCAGAGCCTTCGCAGGGGGCGGCTCCGGCGAGTATCAAGTCGCCGGCCCTGCCGGAGTCAATCCAGGCAACGGAGCCTTCAGCGTCAACTGCTGGATGCTGCGCACCCCCTTGGACGACCACATCTTTTTCTCAAACCAGGTGATTCTGGATCACACCGACGCTGCCGGCAGCAGCGGGTGGAAACTCGGATATGTCAGAGGCCAACTCTATCTGGCCATGGGAGCGGGCGCACTAACAACTTACACCTCTGCCGCCGCAGTGCTGCCCATGGACGGCGCATGGCACCTGGTCTCCGTCACCGTGGAGCGTTACTATGACAATAATGCGATATTCTACCTTGATGGAGCTATGGCAGGGGTGCCCGTAACTACCGTAGGCGCACCCAATCTGGATACGGTCGACACATTCCGCATCGGTCCGGACTTTTACGGACGCTTGGATGAGCTGGAGGTTTATAACAACCGGGCTATTTCAGCCGCCGAAGTTTATGCTCTCTGGCTGGCCGGATCGAAGGGCCGCTGCATCAATCCACGTCCGCTCAGCCCAGCGATGCACTTCGGCCAAGCCACTGAATACACCATCGCCGCAGCTGCTCTCACCGACCCAGTCCTCATCGCCAGCCTCCGCCAACCGCTCGCCGATAGCGATGGCGACGGCTTGGCCAACGCTCTGGAATACGCATTCGGCACCAATCCCATGCTGGCAGCGGATGCCCCGCGGACGACCTTTTCGTTGGTGCCATGGCCCGCCCTTGGAGGCATGCCACGCCTCACCCTAAGCGCCCGCCGCAGTTCCAAGCGTGCCACTGCGCAGAGCGTAGTGGCGGAATTCACCACCGACATGAGCCAGTGGACCCCCGGCTCTCTACTCAGCAGCGAGCCCCAAACCGATGGCACCGTGATCGATACTTGGGGCGACACCGGAACCGATGCTCCGTATGTTAGGCGCTTTGGACGACTGAAAGAAATTCCCCTTCCATAAGCCCAGAACTCAGCGCTCCTTGCAAGGTGACAGATAAATAGTAAAGAATCTTCTGGATTGTGCGGCTTTTGGAGGTATGGTGTTCTTATGCGCAGGTCACGCTGGCTGGCGGATTGGAAAGACTCGGCTACCAAGCCGGTGATCTATCACTGTATATCGCGGGTGGTGGACCGGCGGTTTGTGTTTGAGGAAAGGGAATGCGAGGCGTTCCGAATGTATATGCGGATGTACGAGAATTTCTCGGGCTG
>JBAXOP010000343.1:0-5983 GCA_037133195.1 Verrucomicrobiota bacterium
CCCAAGCCGCATGGCTCGGGGCCGCCCGCAGTGGCGCCACCACCATCCATCCGGATCACATCCACAACGCCCTTGGCCAAGTCCCCGCCGCCATCGCGAAAACCACCACCGCCTGAAAATACCGGGCTCCGCACGAGGCCCTCCGGGCCTTCTACGGAGCCCTCTTTTTGGCTAACACCTCCCGCTCCCAAATCGAAAACCCACCTCCCGAGCGCACAAAATAACACATCATCCCCACATTTTATCTCGATCAGATCCCCCGTGATTAGCTCGACGCGCTACAACTGTAGATGGAGAACTAAACCTACGAAATACCACAATGCGAAAATTCATGGTAACGAGCCCGTTGGCACGCAGAAAGGCCGCTGAAACAATATAGCAAACCGGAGCGGGCTGGCGAATCATGTCCTGCCGCCCGGCACCTCACGCCTCGTCGCTCCACTCCTCGCCGGTGGTGCCGGGTGGCAAGCCGGGCGGCGGAAAGAATTTCCTTCCTAACATCCGTCGAATCGCCTACCTCTAATCCCGTTATCCAGCCCTTCGGGCTTCTAGCATTTTAACAGAAAATTGAACGTCCCCTATTTGCTTAATGCTTTCATCCACCAACCTTAGCTGAATCGGTTCATGTCCACCGAAGGCTCCCGCAGATTTGTCCGCATGCGCCGGGTGAACGCCTCTTGGGTCCTGCTGGCCTCGAGGCGTGCTCCTTTGGTGGTTGGCTGCCTAAAGCCCCTGTTTGAGGAAAACCAGGACGAACTGCGTTGGGAAGACGCTGTCGAGAAACTAGCCGAAATGTTCGCAGAGCATGCGAATAATGATGAATTCGGCATTGTCGCCGGGGAGCAGATGCCAATGGCGAGAGCGGAACTGCGCGACTGGTTGAAACGCGGCTTGGTAGTCGAGCGAGAGGGTAGGCTGATCGCCACCGATGCCCTTCAGAAGGCTTTCCATTTTCTGGATAGTCTAGAGGACGAACACATGACTTCCACCGCCTCGCGCCTGGCCACGGTTCAACGCGAGATCGAAAACCTCGAAGCCCGGTTGAACCCGGACAAATCAAAGCGTGCAGACTACCTACGCAAACGAATCTCAACCCTTGAAACCGAACTGTCCAAGGTGGAACAGGGTGAGTTTGAGGTGTTGGGTGGCACAAGGGCCCGTGAGGGTATCCGCGAGGTCTATCAGCTCGCGCTCAGTCTTCGCTCCGATTTCCGGCGGGTGGAGGATTCCTATCGGGAAGCGGATCGGCAACTCCGCCAGAACATCGTGCGCAGTGACCAAAACAGGGGCAGTGTGTTGGACCTGATGCTCGACGGGCACGATGCGCTTCTGAAAACGCCGGAGGGCGGCGTGTTCGAAATCTTTTATCAACAACTCGGCGAGGTAGTGGAGTTGGAGGAAATGAAGGCCCGCCTGCGCTCCATTCTTGAGAGTCCGGAAGCGACCGCGGCACTTAACCACCGCCAGCGGGCGGAGCTTCGCTGGCTGGTGCCGGGGCTCGTGCGCGAGTCCGAACGCGTAATTCAGGCTCGTGCCCAAGGCGAGCGCGATGTGCGCGGCTTCATCAAGGCAGGTCTTGCCGGAGAGCAGCACCGCGTCGGTGCCCTGCTCAATGACATCCTCGAAGCCGCCACGGATCTCGATTGGTCATCTGCCGCGCTCAGGCGGGCATCGGGCCCCTTGCCGCCGGTGGCCGTTTCCATACCTCTCCTGCCACTGGTCCAGCGTCTGCGTTTCAAGGAACCCAGCGGCGATAACGATGAGGATCTCGATCTCAGCGAAACGACCGGCCGAATTGAGGACATGAGTGACGAATTTTGGGACGCGCTCGATGGACTTGATCGTATCACCCTATATCGTGATACCTTGCGAACACTCAAGACAGCAAACGGCGGCCTCACCCTCGGCGAACTTGCGGGTGCCCTGCCTCCCAGCCACGATCTGGAAACGCTCGCCTATTGGCTCGCACTTGGCCGCGAAACGGAAGCTGATTTTCACGATGAGCGCGAGACGTTCGAAATACCGGATCTTAACGGCGCAACCACCCGTTTCGATATTCCCCGCATCATGCTTGACGCAGCGGCAGTCGCTCGCGTCGAACCAGAAACTCTCGGCTGATGACACACGAAACATGGCAAGAACCCGAATCGGCAACTGAAACCGAACCTTCGGCTACCGGTACACCTGCCGAATTGAAGGCGCTCGTTCAGGAGCTTCTTCGAAACGGATTCATCGAGAGCGCTGTTCGAGCCACGGATTTCAACGCCGCACTTCGTCTCCGAAATGAGATTGATGCTGTTCTTGAACCGCTCGACCTCCGAATTGACCTCGACGAGCTGCGCGGTCTCGCCGTCCTCCGCGTGATGGAGTCCACCGCCGCCACACCGGATGAGGCGTGGAGCCACCCGCTTGTCCGCCGTCAGCGGCTGACGATGGAGCAGTCTTTGTTCGTCGCAATCCTTCGGCAATTTCACGTCTTGCAGGAGCTGGAGAGCGGCATCGGCGTGCGAGAGGTCCGCGTGTCACTGGATGAACTGCTTTCCCAACTCCAAGTTTACCTATCAGACACAGGCAGCGATATGAAGAACCGCCAAAGGCTGCTCACCTTGCTCGATCAGCTCAAACCACACGGAATCGTTTCTGAGCCGGACTCACGCGGAGAAGTCATCATCCGTCCACTGATCACCCGCCTTGCCAATCCTGAAACTCTCACCGCACTGCTGAAGCATTTCCGCCTACTCGGCGGCGAACCGGATAGTCATGAAGCCACCTTGCCCGATGAGTGATACCACGGAAACGGCCGAGCCAGATCCACCGGAAGACACCCTTCCCGCTGAGAGCGAATCGTCTTTTCTTTTGACCGCCATCAATGTCTTCAACTGGGGGCCTTTTCACGGCCGCCACAGTTGCGCCATCGACCCGCACGGCACCGCCCTTATCGGCCCCACCGGCAGCGGCAAGACCACAATCGTCGATGCATTGATGACCCTGCTTGCGCCCTTTCCCCAGCAAGAAAGATTACCTCGCCCATGTGCGCGGTTTCTTCGAAGTCGGAGAAAACGCCTTTTCCCTGCTCAACCGCGCCGCCGGTCTCAAGCAGATCAACAGCATCGACCAGATTTTCCGCGAACTCGTACTCGACGACCGTTCGGCATTCGAGCGCGCCGCCGAAGTTGCCCGAGAATTCGACACGCTCCACGGCATTTACGAAGAACTGCAAACTGCCCGCCGCCAGCGTGATGCTCTGCACCCTGTGCGCCAAAGCCGTTCCGATTGGGAAAAGGCAATCACAAAGCTCACCGCCCGCCGTCGGCTGAAGGATCTGCTGCCCGTCTGGTTCGCCGAGGCAGCGATGCACTTGTGGCAAACGGAGGTGGAAAAACTCACGCAGTTCAAGGAAGAAACCGCAGCGCGTCTCCACACCGCAGAAGAACTGGCAGCAAGGCACGAACAACGTGTGCAGACACTCAATGAAGAATACCTACGACACGGCGGTGCCGCCATCCTGAGCATTGAGGAACTCATCCGCACCAAGGAACAATTTGCCGCCCAAGTCCGCAGCAATGCCGGGCAATACAAAACCTCCGCCGAAAAACTCGGCCTTGTCGCCGAAACCGACGAAACCTCTTTCTGCAACAACCGCCAGCGTCTTCCCGAGATCAAAGCCGCGGCCGAAGCGGCTCATGCCAAAGCCCGCGAACAGGCCGTGAACCTCGCCGCCGAACTGAACAGGCACCGTGAGACAGAACGCACACTCATCGCCGAAATCCAACAGGTCGAAGCAAGGCCGAACTCAAACATTCCCGCAGATTTCCAGTCCTTTCGGGAACTTCTCGCTCACGAACTCAGCATGGACGGCGAAGATCTCCCTTACGTCGCGGAAATGGTCGAGGTCAAAGGTGCCGAGCGCCATTGGCAGGGGGCAATCGAACGCGCCATCGGTCCTGAACGTCTGCGCATTCTGGTACCCGCCCACCGCATGGACGAAGCTCTCGTCTGGATCAACCATCGCGAAAACCGCTTACACGTCCGCCTTCAAAGTGCCGACCCGTTTCCCACTGAAGCCCGCTTTCTAACTGACGGTTTCACTCGCAAGCTCGACTACCGCAGCCACCCACTGCGCGAACATGTGAAGCTCCTTCTTTCCCGCCGAGACCGACATTGTGTCGATTCCATCGAACATCTCCGGCGCACCGAACACGGCATGACCGTCGAAGGCACCATGTCTGATCGCGACGGACGGTTCGAAAAACAGGATCAAAAGCCACTATCCTCCGGCTGGATGACCGGATTCGACAACCGCCACCTCCTCGCGACTCTCCAAGCAGATAGAAAACAGGCCCGGGACACCCTCACTCTCCTTGAAGTCGAAAACACCAAGCTCGCCCGCGCTGAACTCGAGGGATCGCAGAAAATTGTACTTATCCAACACCTCGAAGCACTCGATTTCGCACAGATCGACATTACTGGTATCGAGCGTGATCTCGCCCAGCAGCGCCAACGTCTTGTAGATCTAACAAGACCAGACTCCGATGCCGCCAACGCCAAAGCCCGATATGACGAAGCGAGTGTAAAACTCAAAACCGCACGCAAGGAAATCACAGCCCTCAACGAGGAAAACGGTGCCTGCAAAAGCAGACTCGAATCCGCCATTCGAGAACTCAATCACGCCCGAAACCGCTGCCGAGATGGACTCAGCGAAGAAGACGCAGCCCTCGCGCAAAAAGAGTTTCCGTTGGCGGACATCACCGTCGCCCATCAACTCACCGACGCCGAACGCAACGCCAACCACGCCATCGACACCAAAATTCAACGTGTTGAAGACGAAAAATCCGACATCGAGAAACGCCTTGTTCGTCTAATGGGAACCGCCAAGACCGCCGATACCGGAGCCCTCAGCGACGCCGGCACCGAACTCCGCGACCTCGACGCCTACCTTCTCCGCCTCAAGACCCTCGAAGACGAAGCCCTGCCGGAAAAACTCCACCGTTTCCTTGACTACCTCAACCAATCATCCGGCCAAGGCGTCACCCAACTTCTCACCCATATCGCCAACGAAGTCACCCTGATCCAGGAACGCGTCACCGACCTCAACGCCACCCTAAGCCGCGTCGATTTCCGCCAGGGACAGTTCCTACAGCTCCACGCACAGGCTATCGGTCACCCAATGCTTCAGCAGATGGAGACCGCCCAACGCAAGTTACGCCACATCGTCCTCAGCCAGCGCGAGGACGACGGAGAAGCCCACTACCGCGCCCTTGGTGAAGTCGTCCGACTCCTTCGCGAAGCCGCCGAGAAACGCCATACCCTCGGTTCCCAAGCCCTGCTCGATCCGCGCCACCGCCTTCAGTTTTCCGTTGTCGAGGTTGATCGTGCCACCGGCCGCAGCTCAGGTGCTAGGAAAGGCTCGCAGACCGGCAGCGGAGGTGAAAAGGAAATGATGGCCAGCTACATCCTCACCGCATCCCTCAGCTACGCCCTATGCCCTGCCGGTGCCACCGTCCCGCGCTACGCCACCATCGTGCTCGACGAAGCGTTTTCCAAAAGCTCCCCAGTCGCTGCCGCTCGCATTATCGACGCCCTACGGGCCTTTGGCCTGCATCCACTTTTCGTCACGCCCAACAAGGAAATTTCCCTGCTGAAATCCCACACCCGCTCGGCTGTTCTCGTCCATAACAAGAACAAACGCGCCACCCTCACCTCCCTTACATGGGAGGAAATCGACGCGCACGCACGCTCCCGGAACGCCGCGGACCCGGCCGATCCATCCCAGCCATGAAAAGCCCCGACGATCTCGCTCCGCGCTGGGCCCGGCAATGGCAGAATCCCGACCTCAGAGAAACCCGTCTGCTCAATGAAACCGACTGGCCCCTGCGCATGTCCATCGGCCGACCCACTGCCGCCGAGATCACCACGAATTGGCAGGAAACCGCTGCCCTAATTCGCCTTTGGCGCGATTTGCGCACTGGCACCGTACGATGGG
>JBAXOP010000344.1:0-5946 GCA_037133195.1 Verrucomicrobiota bacterium
CGGTGGCCATCGCCGCAGGTAACGAGCACACCATGGCCCTGCGAGCCGATGGTTCTATCGTGTGCTGGGGCCGCAATTTGGAAGGCCAAACGTCCACCAGCGGCTTGTCCCCGATCACAGCGTCCGCAACACTGCCCGGCGCGATCACGACGTCCGTGAACATTCCCGCAGGCCCGGCCAGCACCGTGACTCTCGCCGCCGCCAATGCTGCGATTGTTCCCGGTATGATGGTCACTGGCGGTGCCCCGGGAACAATCGGCGACGGCGCGACCATTGTTAGCAAGGATATCGACGGCGTGACACTCACCCTTTCGGTTCCTAACACCAATGCCGCCGCGCTTACCGGTGTCACCTTGACATTCGCCGCCCAAGCTAACAATACCATAACCCTCGCCGCCGCCAATCCAGCGATTGTCCCCGGCATGTACGTCAACGGTCCGGTCTCGACGGTAGGTACCGGAGCCATGGTGCTCAGCAAAGCGGCTGACAATGTGACCCTGACCCTGTCAACCCGCAATGCATATACCGGCACCACGACTTCCGCCGCGCAGACGTTGTCATTTTCCGCCGGGATCAAAGCCACTGCCATCGTAGCGGGTGGAGATACGAGTTATGTGTTGAAGCCCGATGCCACTGTGGCGGCATGGGGGGACGACGCCAACGGCCAGACCCATGTTCCCGTCGGCTTGTCCGGGGTGACGACCATCGCGGCGGGTGGTGATCATGCCATGGTTCTCAAAAGCAATGGCACGGTGCAAACTTGGGGGAAAATCTGGAATGGTTCTGGATATATCAATGAACCCATTCCCGCCAACCTAACCGGGGTGACGGCCATCGCGGCGGGCGCTTCTCATGGTCTGGCAGTCGGTGCCCCGCCATTGATCACCACACAGCCGGTCAGCTTGGCCGTGAATCGGGGAAGCACTGCCATCTTCACCGTCACGGCCACCAGTTCCGTACAAGTGTCCTATCAATGGCGCAAGGATGGCTCGATCCTGAGCAATGGCGGCAGTATCTCAGGCGCGGCCACTGCCACGCTTAACGTCACCAATGTACAAGCAACGGATGTGGGGGCCTATTCCGTTGTCGTTTCCAATGTCTTTGACACTGTGACGAGCACCACGGCGAGCCTGTCCCTCAAGATTCCGGTGGTCACTACTGGCCCGACCTTCGGAATCGGTTCCTCAGCCGCGACCCTCTTGGGGACTGTGAACCCAAACGGGGCGGCGAGCACCGCCTGGTTTGAATATGGTTCGTCTCTCTCCTATGGCGGCACCGCCCCCGTGACGCTCTCGCCCGCTAACGGTTCGTTAGTTCAGGACATTGGCGCGGATATCAGCGGATTACAGGAAGGGACAACCTATCATTATCGTCTTGCCGCCTCCAACTCCAACGGTACTAGCTATGGCGATAGCATGACGTTTTTGACCGCTGGCACCTCGCCATTTACCTACACGATTGCGAACGGCGCGGTCAGCATCACCGCATTCAACGGCTCCGGCACCGTGGTGAGCATTCCCGACTCGATCAATGGCCTGCCGGTCATCAGCATCAACGACTATGCGTTTTATCAATGCACAGGCCTGACGAGCGTCATTATTCCATACGGCGTCACCAGCATCGGTATCGGCGCGTTTTACAATTGCCCGGCTCTGAGGAGCGTGACGATGCCTGGCAGCGTCACCAGCATCGGGGACTATGCGTTCGCATCTTGTGTCAGCCTGGCCGGCATTACCATCCCCGGCAGTGTTATCAGTATTGGCAGTTATGCCTTCTCGTTCTGTTCCGCCCTGACCAGCGTGGTGATACCGGACAGCGTTACCAGCATTGGTTCCGATGTTTTCTCATATTGCACCAGTCTGACCGGTGTCACCCTTCCCAGCGGGATGACCAGCATCAGCGACGGGTTGTTCTATGCATGCGGGCACCTGACCGACGTGACCCTACCCGCCAGTGTCATCACCATTGGCAGCGAAGCGTTCTATTACTGTGCCAGCCTGACCGCCATCACCATCCCCGACGGAGTTATTGATATCGGAAACTATGCGTTCTATTATTGCAATGGACTGACTAACATAACGATCCCGGCATGCGTCATCAGTATCGGCAGCTACGCGTTTTATCATTGTGTCAGCCTGACCGGTGCCACCATCACCGACGGTGTCGCCAACATCGGGGTGTGGGCGTTTGGTTCCTGCACAGGTCTTACCCATGTCACGATTCCGGCCAGTGTTGCCACTATCGGAAGCTGGGCATTCTCCGGCTGCGGCAACCTGGCGGTTCTCAAGTTCCAAGGCGACGCCCCCAGCCTGGGCTCGTATGGATTCTACAATGATAGCCGCCTGACAGTCTATTATATGTGGGGAACCACGGGCTGGACCTCGACCTTTGGCGGGCGTCCGACGATGATGCTCGGTTTACCCATTGCACCTGAGGAGTTGGCCTCACCAAAATTCGGTATCTCTGGTGGAAATGTGACCTTCAGCGTGCAGACATCGGTGGTTGGACGACGCTATCAACTCCAGTATTCCGATACGATGGAATCCGGTTCATGGCCGCATCTCGGCCCACTTCGGGTGGGGGACGGCAGCCGGCTCGATATCTCCACACCCTTCAGTCAAGCACTTCCACGACGCTTCTATCGGCTGGCGCTCGATCCCACAGCCCCCTGATCGCAGACCGCACCCGAACCACGAAGAACCGGGAGAATCCTCAATATGCGAATCCATGATATTTTAGCGGTTGTAGCGTCGGTCGGTGACCGACGATGCCCATGTGTGGCGCTGGCGTCGCCCATCCTCTGGCTCACCCGTCTGTGGCCATCTCTGCACATGGCGATGTTGATAGGGTTAGCTTCATGGGTGTTGGCGGTTGCTGCCAGGGGCGAAGCACGGACTATCCAGGTGAGCCTCGGTGACTATGCCGGGCGCACTCTCCAAGGACCCGCCGGAGGAATGGCGACCACCTGGAATGCACGCGGCCTCCAGGATGGGGTGTTGAAGGATTCCTCCGGCAACAATACGGGAGTGAATTTCACGGCTGCGGGAACGGGTCCCTGCGGCGATTGGTGGTGTGACCTCGACCTCCTTTCGTGTGGCCTATACGATGAGGGCGGCGGCTCGCTGCCTCTGGTGATTACTGGACTCGATTCTGCCAAAACATACAATCTTTACCTCGCCAGCTCATGGGGAGATAAGGAGAGTTATACGTCATTTTGGAGTTCCAACAAAACTGACACGCCATCGCCCCAGACTGCCGACAACCGGGTATTCCGCAATGGCTCCGCCTGGGTTTGCGGGATGAACTATGTGTTGTTCCAAAACATGCTGCCCGATGGCGTTGGCCAAATCATCATCACTTACGGTGGAGTCGGTACTTATGGCGTTCTCAATGGTTTCCAAATCGTGGAATCCGGGTTGGCCACCGGAACATATAACTCATGGGCGACCACTCCCACGCAGGAACTCACGTCCGGCTTGAACGACGGCCCCATGGACGACCCCGACCACGATGGCATCGTCAACCTGTTAGAATTCGCACTCGGCAGCCAGCCCATGGTCGCGTCGCGGGAGGCCCTGCCGACGATGGCCCGCAGCGATGGCGGGTGGGTCTTTGAGTATGATCGCAACGTTCTTTCCAGGCCGCCAGTGACCATCCAAGTGGTGGAGTACAGCAGCGATCTGGTGACCTGGATCCCCATGGTCGTTCCGCTTGCCAGCGCCGACAATATCACCATCACGGATAATGGTTCGTCTGACCATGTGAAAGTCATTATCCCGCTCCAGCAAAATGCAACCTTCGCCCGGCTCCGGGTTGCCCGTTAGAAAACCGCCGACTTCTTCAGCAATCCGCATGATATCTTCATCTTTATGAACAGCAAGCCACTGATAGCGAAAGACGCGAAGATTTGCAGCCACGATACTCCTATCGTGGTGCCAATGATACAGCGAAAAATATGTCGCATCACATCAGTCGCCGCAATGCTGCTCTCATTGCTATTCGCATCCAATCCGTCACCTGCAGCACCGACTGGCGGCGATGCCTCCACCGATGCCCGGGCCAACGCCAAGGCGGCCATGATGCTGGCTATCGAGGAATTGCAGCAAAGCGCCGGACCGGACCAACGCGTCACGGCGCGTGCTGATATCTTGGATGAGAACACGGTCAATCCTAAGCTAACAGGCGTGTGGGATTCCTGGGAGATCTCGGCCACCGCGCCACCGGCAGTCTGGGATTACGAAAGACCCGCCAAGGATGCGAGGTTCCATGGGTGGCTGGTTTCCAATCCCGATTCCCAGGCGATCCGCAAGGTCGCCTTGGCCAACCAGCCGCTTACCAATCCCGCGACGCTCTGGGGAGCCGGCACCCTCGGCGATACCGCTCCTGTCAGCAGTTATGTTGCGGCCGCCAAAGTTCCCGTCACGTCGCCAGCCGGTGCTTATGCATGGGCAGTGCTTGACGAGGGAGTGAAAGTGCGCATCAACACACCCTATACCGATGATGCCACCACCGTCGCCGCGAAAACCCTGCAATTGGGCTCCGGCGAACGCCCCGGCCTCGAGTTTATCCCGGGCCTCGCCACCTTGCGGCGCACATTCTTTAGATCCGACACCTCTCAATTCTCGGATTTCACCAAGGGCATCGGTGATGCCAATTTCAGTATCACATCCGCCCACCTCGCGCCGGGCTCTACAGATATATTGAAGCTTCTCACCCATGATGTCTCGCTCCATTCGATGGGCCTCTTCACCGATACCGCCCACGGCGGTCTCAGAAAGGATTTCCACTTGCTCACCAATACCACCAGCCTGCCTGCCGAATACTCCGGCAGCGGCGTTTATTCCTCGCGTTTGAAGCTGCCTGTGTCGCAGACCAGCAACCCCTCCGATCCGACCTGGGCCTCCCTCCAACAGTATGCCCGCCTCTATCGGGATAAGGTCAAAAGCTCCGGCGGCGTGCCCGTCATCAGTGCCCAGGCTCCCAGCAGTTGGGCGGCGGCAACTACGGAGGGCACCACCTCCACGCTCAACATTACACCGCCGCCCGGCGTGGTCCTGCAACCCACCATCGCCAATGTCCAGATGCTCTTCAGCTTGGTCGGCCGCGATATTTACAGCGGCTTGCTCGAAAATTCCATCACTAGGCAACTGACAGACACCGAGAAGAAAAATTACCTACATAATCCACAGGCAGGGTATTTTGCTACGACGAAATATGATTACGACCTGCATTTGGTTTACATGCCAATCATCACCCTCCACAACCCATACAACGTCGCACTCGAATTCACCAGCGTGCGTGTGGAGTTTGTCAATGTGCCATTTGCCATGCAGGTTTTCCGCAAGGCTCCTGCTGAAACAAGTTTTGTAGCTCAAAGCACCGGACTAGTGCCATTTGATACGATGTTCCTTTCTTACAGCACAGGCAAGCTCTTCGGTATGAACCTGAAAACCAAGGTCAATGGAGTGCCCGGACCCACAACTTTTCGCCTGTTGCCAGGTGAAGTGAAATTATTCACTCCATACTTGGATCCCGCACGGACCTATGAGCAGGAATTTTTGGGCAACCGGACCTTCTTTGATCACGACGTCTATTCGAGTTTCACAACCAATATGGATACCATCCCCGGGTGGCGGGGCGGTGGTGTCGGTTTCGATTGCGACTGGTTGGCTGGAGCCCAGGCAGTGGACGGTTTAGCAGCAAATGGCCATTGGGCATCGTGTCTTGGATTGGCCTGGGATGACCAGATATACGTGCGATTTGCACCGGTAAGCATTCCGCTTGGCAATAACAAGTTCGTGGTCAAGATGTCAACCACAGTTGGCGGCACCACTACGGTTGTGAATGCCATTGAGATGGATTACAACTCCGCCTCCGAACTTCAGTCTTCCATCCTCGGACAGGACGGCTCACTGCGTTATCCCTCGACGTCCGAATATATCAGTG
>JBAXOP010000345.1:0-5925 GCA_037133195.1 Verrucomicrobiota bacterium
CGCCACCTCCGCCACCTCCGGCACCTCCGGCACCTCCGCCACCTCCGCCACCTCCGGCACCTCCGGCACTCCTGATAGGCAGCCCCACGACCAACCGGCAAGTGCTGCGACGGTGGCCGCTGCGAAGAAACCAACCGGTTGGTTTCGTCTCCGGCATGCCTCGTTGCGGCTAATTGCGAGCGGCACCGAGCCGCCGCTGGTGGAGTTAACTGATCTAAGCGGCGAGTTGCCGGTGTCTGGAGCAGCTGCGACGTCATCACTGAGCCTGGCGAGTCTGAAAGTACACGGCAGCCCCCTGTTAACCGATTTCTCAGCCCCGCTGGCATGGCAAGCGCCAGTTCTTTCCCTCAACCCGGTAGCGGCTAACCTGATGGGTATTCACCTCCTGCTTGCCGGCAAGCTCGCCTTTCTCGCCGGCCTGCCGCTGCAACTCGAAGTGCAAGCGCCCAGCCAATCCCCCCCCCCGCTCACACTACCCGGCGGCGGCGAAGCGAAAACCGGGCACCTCGCCAGCAGCGGTCGCTTCCGGGGCTTGCTTATGGCTCCGGGCACCTGGCAAGGCGATTGCCTAGCCGAAAACTCCGCTATCTCCATCCATGCCGGCGAACACCACGCCAACTTTGATAGCGGCAGTTGCTGTATCGCTCTGCGCGGCGGAGTGCTCTCGTGCCTGGATGCCCGATTGGTAGGCGACGACCTCTCGCTACTGGGCAACGCCACCCTGTTGGCCGATGGTCGCGCCGCCGGGGTCGTCCGCCTTGTCGCCGCCCCCGAAACCACCCTTGGCATCGTCAGGGGCCTCTTTCCCAACATCGAAGCCGCCCCATCCATCTCCCCTCTAACATCACCGCAACGCGTCGCCTGCGATCTCGAAGTTTCCGGCTCCCTCGGTGCTCTCCACCTCCACCTCGGCCACAACGGCCCACTCGTGCAGCCATGAAGAAGAGACAAGACGGCTAGACACAAGACGGCAAGACACAAGAAAAGAGCAAGAGACAAGCCGCCGCGTCTCTTCTCTTGCGTCTTCCAGTCTTGTGTCTTCCAGTCTTGAGGTCTTGTAGTCTTGCGTCCTGCGTCTTCTTCCGCTTGTCTTCTGTCTCCCCATGCGCATCATAGCCGGTAAAGCCGGGCGGCTCGCCATCAAAGTCCCCTCCGCAGTGGCCCGCCCCACCACTGATTTCGTCCGTCAGGCGATTTTCTCAATCCTTGGCGAGAGGGTTGATGGTGCCCGCGTCCTGGATTTATTCGCAGGGTCCGGCGCGCTTGGCCTTGAAGCCCTCAGCCGGGGTGCCTCCACCTGCCTGTTCGTGGATGAACACCGCCAAGCAGTGCAAGTGATTACTGAGAATCTAATAAAATCACGGCTGCCTGGCGGGCGCGTGCTGCGGGCTGAGGTTGGCGCGTTCTTGCGCCGGGATGTTGCCACCTATGACCTAATTTTCGCCGATCCCCCCTACGTGAAACATCCCGGCGACGCCGACCCGATCGGCGCGTTATTGGTCGGGGAATTATTACGGTCGAGGCTGGCGGCCGATGGCTGGTTCATCGCGGAGGTGGGGGCGCATCAGCCCAGTCCCGTAGCGGACCATTGGTTGCTGGTGGATAGGCGCGAATATGGCGGCACTGCCATCCTGCTTTACGCGCCGCGATTTCCCGCCTAACCTGTGTCGCGATGCAATGGATTTTCGGGCTTGCGATCTACCGGCTGGTGTTGCCGCTGCTCTTTGTGGCGGCGTTTCCCGGGTGGGTTGTCAAAATGTTACGTCGTGGCGGCTTGCGGACCCGTCTGGGTGAGCGGGCGGCCATCTACGGCGGCGTGGTCAAAGACGAACCCCGCGGTGCTATCCACCTCCACGCCGTGAGTGTCGGCGAGGCCATGCTCGCCCTCAAACTTATCCGCGAATGGCAGTTGCGCTCGCCCAACCAACGCTTTGTGCTCGCCACCGGCACCGCCACCGGCCATGCCGTGGCCACCGCCGCCAAGCTCCCCGGCCTGCGCGTCACCTACGCGCCGCTGGATTTTCCCAGCATGGTGCGCCGCTATCTCAAGCATTTTGAGCCATCCCAGCTCGTTCTCGTCGAAGGCGAGGCATGGCCGCACCTGCTGCTCGCTTGTCGCCGCCGAGGCATTCCCGTCAGCCTCGTCAACGCCCGCCTGTCCCCACGCTCCTCCGCCCGCTACCTGCGCTTCGCAGCTTGGGTCCGTCCGCTCTTCGGCCTAGTTGACGCCCTCGCCATCCAGGACCCGCGAGATGCCGCCATCTGGCAACGTCTCGGGGTGGACCCCGGGAAAATCCACCTCACGGGCAGCCTGAAAATCGATCCTGGCAGTGGTCAGCCGCCGACTTACCGGCCCGCATTTCAATCACTGCTCTGCGCCTTGGCCGGTCCCGGCTCCACCCGCCCCATCATCCTAGCGGCCAGCACTCATCCCGGCGAAGAAGCCTGGATTGCCGCTGCCATCCGGGATGCCGTTCCCCACGCCCTGATGCTCATTGTGCCCCGCCACGCCGAACGCCGCGCCCAAGTCAAGGCGGACCTCGAGCGTTGTGGCTTCGAAGTGGTCCTGCGCTCCACCATGCCAGAGGAGCGAGAGGAATCCGGGCGGCCCGTCAGATTCGATCCGATGAGCACAGTGTTTGAAGAAACGCAGCACCGGGCAGGATGCCAGGACCACAGTGGCGGGGGCATCCTGCCCGCCGCCATCCTGCCTTTGCCCGCCGGTGTTTCTCCAAGTGATCGGCCCCTGCCTTGCCTAGTTATCGATACCACTGGCGAGCTATGCGATTGGACGGCGCATGCCGACGTGGTGATCATCGGCAAGAGTTTTCTCGCCACTGGCGGCCAAAACCCCTGCGAAGCCATTCTCGCCGCTAAACCCGTCATCTGCGGCCCTCACATGGAAAATTTCCAACCCCTTGCCGCCTCCCTCCTCACCGCCCACGCTGCTTTCACCGCCTCCGATCCTGCCAGTTTGAGCGCCGCCATCCGCCGTGCCCTCGATCCCGCCGAGGCCCACGCCGTAACCACCCGAGCTACGGCCCTCCTCCAACCCCACCACGGGGCCACCCGCCGCATCGTAGCATTGTTGACGAATCCGTTAAAGTCCGAGTAATGGCTACAATCCCTGCCGGAAAAATACGCAGTCGAGCAGCCGTTTCACCGCAATTTACGGCTCGCTAAGGTTGGCGCAACAGCTTGTCCAACGCATCAAGCGTAACCCGGATAGAAATGTCCAACGATTCGGCCGAAAGATTGCGGCGGTTGTCGCCCGGGGTGTGCCACCACCCTAAATTGCTGAAATCCCCGATGATGTCCACCATCGGAATGCCCGCCCGCGTCAGCGGCGTGTGATCGTCAATGATCGGGCCCGCCGCTAACCCGAAATTTTTGCCCGCTCCCTGCCTTCCCGCCGCCGCCAACACCACCTCGCGCAACACTTCCGGGGTGTCCGACGGCATCCGAATCACCAGGTTTTTGTGACCGATCATATCTAACAAAATACCAAACTGCGGTTTTGCGTCCCCTTCGGGCCAAGCACTGGCATAGTGGCGACTGCCATACAGGCCGTCAAACGCGCTGATATTTTGCTCCAGCGCCTCCTCCCCATCGAAAAACACAAGTTCCATGAGTTTGGCTTGCTGCGGATTGGCCAACGCCAACGCCCGGGCAATTTCCAGCATCGCTCCGCAAGCCGACGCCGCGTCATCCGCCCCTACAAATACCTCGTTTTTGAACATTTTCGAGTCCATGTGCGCACACAACAACCCCTTCACCGGGCGCTGCCATGCATCGGCGTCGCCACCTGCAAAACGTGCCCGTACATTCTCAAATTTGACGGTCCCCAGCGTTGTGCTGCGCTCAAACGGCTGGCCGACACACACCCACCCGGCCGCGGACAATTCGGCACGCAAGCGCCCGCGCACCGCGTCCAACGCCGCTGATCCCGGTGGCCGTGGTCCGAACGCCAGAATCGCCTCAGTCTGCACCAAACCAGCCTGACCAAGCCGCGGTGCGTGCCGGGCACTCCACCACCAAGCCCCAGCGCCGATCACTGCGGCGGCTCCTATTCCCATCAACATGATTCTGGTGTACATGGCCGGAGTTTGCGCGAGACCTCCGCGAGTGGAAAGAACCAACTTGCGGTGCCCATCCCAACTGGCTGCACACGAAACCTGAATTTGCACTTCCCGCAGGCACATTTTGCTCTATGCTCTGCGGCATGACCCAGCGGTTTATTCTTCCTTTGCTGTGCGGTGCGGCCGGCCTGCTTATGCTTGCCTGCACTCCTTCCAATGATTTGCCGCTCATGACGGCCAACAACCCACAGACCTCCGGCGAGGGCGAAACCTTGTTTCAACAGGCGAAACAAGCCGAAGCCTCCGGCCATATCAAACGCGCCATCAAGCACTACGATCACTCCGCCTCCTATTTCCCGTTCTCCCCCGTCGCTGCTCAAGCCCGCTTCCGCCAGGCCCAATTGCTCGAACAAACCGACAATAACGTCGATGCCTTCGACGCCTATCAAAAATTTCTGGTCCGTTTCCAAGCCAGCAACCTGTACTCCACCGCCCTCGCCAGCCAAGCGAAAATCGCCCATGCCGCCGCCGATGGATCTATAAAAAACAACTTTCTCGGTCTGCGCTCTAGGATCGCCACCGACAAAATCGTCGAAATGCTCGGCCAAGTTCGCGACAACGCCCCCCAAACCACAACAGCCGCCCACGCCCAATTCACCATCGGCCAGATCTATCAAGATGAGCACAACATCGCCAAATCCATAGCGGCCTATCGCCAGATAGTGCGCGACCAGCCCGACAGTCGTGAGGCCCCGGAAGCTCTTTTTCGCGTCGGCATCGTACTCACGGAAGACGCCAACCGAGGCAACCGCAACCAAGCCACCCTGGATCTGGCACGTGAGGCATTCAATGACTACCTGACGCAGTATCCCGCCCATGCACGCAATGCGGAAGCCCGCCAACTACTCGCCAACCTCGGTTCCCGTGAACTCCAAGGCTCCTTTAATATTGCTGAGTACTACTACAAAATCCACCAATTCGCATCCGCCAAAGTCTATTATCACGATGTCTTGAAACGCGCCCCTTCAGGCCGCCTCCATGATGCTTCCAGCGCCCGCCTCAAAGAACTCGGCGATTGATGCTATCTGATTGAACAAAATCACACGGGAAAGATGATCATGATCTATCAAGTTTTCAGATCATTCCAAATGCTTACCGCAATTCTTCAAGTGACTCAGAAGCTCCAGACAGCCGCTGTTTTAATCCATGCAATGCGTAATATCCGAGGTTCATCTATCCTCGAGTTTTATCAAACCTCGGGTTTCGGGATACTCCCTCCCCTCCGGCCCGCCGCGTTGCTGACCTTGCCCCTGCTGCTGCTCGCCTCATGCGCCGGCTACCACCTCGGCAACACCAAGCCCGCTGCCCTAGCCCACGTCAAGTCCATTGCCGTGCCTATGTTCACCAACGACACTCAGCACCCAAAAGCCGAAGTTCTCGCCACCTCCGCCGTCTCCAGTGCCTTGAGCCAAGACGGCACGTTTCGTCTCACCAGCAGCGAACATGCCGACGCTATCCTCAACGGATGCCTCAGAAACATCAGTTACTCCGCCATCCGCGGCTCGCGCTTCGATACCGTCCATCCCGAGGAACTCACCAATACCGTCACTCTCACCTGGTCCCTCTCCGACGCCAAAAACCCCAGCCATATCTTCGTCTTCGGCACTTCTACCGGCATCAGCCAGCTCTTCGTCGATCCCGATCTCCAAACCGCCCGTAACAATGCTCTGCCAGACTCCCTCGAACGCGCCGCCGAAGCCCTCGTCTCCCGCCTCGCCAACGGCTTCTGATACGGGTGCATGACAAATTTATTCCGTTAAGCCGCGTAGGCGGCATGGCGTGCGAG
>JBAXOP010000346.1:0-5923 GCA_037133195.1 Verrucomicrobiota bacterium
ATGCGGCGGGAAACGGTTCGATCATGCGGTTGGCTCCAGTGCCGTTGTTTTTCCAGAACGCCGACGACTGTATACATTTCTCCGGAGAGAGTTCCCGCACCACGCACCAGGCACCCGCCGCGATGGATGCCTGCCGATACCTTGGGGGAATCCTCTGGGGGCTTCTTCATGGCGCGTCAAAGGCCGATGTGCTGGCACCCATGTATCATCCCTCGGGGTCGGTGTGGACGAATCTGGATCCGGCCATCTCTGAGATTGCGCTGGGTTCGTTCAAGGTCAAGGAGCCTCCGGAAATCCGTGGCAGCGGCTACGTGGTGGCTTCGTTAGAGGCGGCGTTGTGGGCGTTCCACAAGTCGGAATCATTTGAGGAAGGAGCCTTGCTGGCCGTGAATCTGGGCGAGGACGCCGATACCACGGGTGCGGTTTTCGGCCAGATCGCTGGGGCGTTTTACGGGAAATCCGGAATCCCTGGGCGGTGGCTGGAGCAACTGCATGACAAGGGGTTGATGGAAAAGATGGTTCAACAACTGATAGGCCCCGATAAGACCAACCCATGAAAAACAAATGAAAGCACTGATACTCGTGGATATTCAAAACGACTTTCTTCCCGGCGGCGCACTCGCTGTGCCCGGTGGCGATGAAGTCGTTTCCCTAGCAAATAGGTTGATGGAGGATTTTGGTATCATCGTCGCCACCCAGGATTGGCACCCGCCCGACCATGGCAGTTTCGCTGCAAACCATCCCGGCAAGGAGGTTTTCGAATCCATCGATCTCCATGGTCTGCCTCAGACGTTGTGGCCGGTTCACTGTGTGAGAGATACTCCTGGTTCGGAGTTTGCTCCCGGACTCGATGTTCGCCGGATCACCCGCGTTTTTCAAAAAGGAACACGGCCGGAAGTCGACAGCTACAGCGGGTTTCATGACAACGGTCACCGCCATAGCACCGGTATGGCGGACTGGCTCAGGGAACAGGGCGTGACTCAGCTCACTGTCTGCGGGCTGGCGACCGATTATTGCGTGAAATTCACCGCGCTCGATGCCGTCAGCGAAGGTTTTCAGGTGACTCTTGCCCTGGCTGTATGTCGCGGAGTGAATCTCATGGCTGGAGACGTGGACAAAGCCGTCGGGGAGATGAGGGGAGCGGGAGTCGATATTCAATGAGCCGACCGCCACCAGCGCTAGGGATCGAGGTCCTCGTCATTTCGGCGGTGACGATGCTGTTGCTTGCCGCATCGTGGTTCAAGTGGCTGCCGCTGGATTTTACCGAGGCTCTCGGATTCGCCACCGGCGCGATTTGTGTATGGCTCGTTACGAAAAACAACATTTGGAATTGGCCCGTGGGGTTGGCCAACAACCTGTTTTTTGCGGTGTTGTTCTGGAAGGCCCGGCTTTTCGCGGACTTTGGCCTGCAGGGGATCTATCTGATTCTTGGCATCTACGGTTGGTGGGAGTGGCTGCGCGGCGGAGAAAACCGGACACGGCTAGCCATCTCGCGAAGCTCCCGGAGCGAATGGATTGGCATGGCCGTATTCCTCGTTATCGGCACCTGGGGCTTGCGCGAAATCCTGCAGGCCGTGAATGGGTCGGCGCCGTTGTGGGACGCGCTGACGACCGCCCTGAGTCTCGCCGCGCAATATCTGCTGTGCCGGAAACGCATTGAGAACTGGTTCTTCTGGATTGCCGCAGACGTTATCTACGTGCCACTGTATCTATCAAAACAACTGCCTTTGACCGCCCTGCTTTACGGAGGATTTCTGGTGCTCTGCGTCATTGGATGGAGGAGATGGAGAAAGGATCCCAGCGCATGAATCGACCCGCTGATTTTGGTCTCGGCGTGGTGATAGGCAAATTCCTTCCGCCTCACCGCGGGCACCGGTTTTTGATCGAAACAGCGCTTTCCCGCTGCGAGCGGGTGGTGGTCATTGTTTGCGGAAAACCCGAGGATCCCATTCCGCCGGAGTTGCGGGTCGGGTGGCTGCGGGAACTGGTGCCTTCCGCCGAAATCATGCTGATCGACGACCAGTACGATGAAAATGACTCCCGTGTCTGGGCGGTAAATACCATCGGCTGGCTGGGTCGTTCGCCGGACGCGGTGTTCACCTCGGAACGTTACGGCGAGACCTATGCCGCCCACATGGGATGCGTCCATGTTTCCGTCGACCCAACCCGGGTGGCGATCCCATGCAGTGGCACTGCGGTCCGTTCTGATCCATTTGCGATGTGGGATTTCATCGATCCTCCGGTGAGAGCGTGGTTTGCCAGACGGGTGGTCGTGGTGGGTGCGGAGTCAACCGGCACGACCACCCTGGCAATGGATTTGGCCCGGGCATTGAAGACCGTATGGGTGCCGGAATACGGACGGGAGTATAGCGAACGGAAACAAGCCGCAAGTGAAGAAATCTGGAGTACCGAAGAGTTTATTGAAATCGCCCGCGAGCAAACGCGGATGGAAGATCAGGCAGCGCGCCAAGCCAACCTCGTTCTCATCTGTGACACGAACGCTTTCGCCACCTGTCTGTGGCACAGGCGGTATATGGGGGTTGACCATGAGCCATTGGTGGAATTTGCAAAAGGCTGCCGTGCCGACCTCTACCTCCTAACAGGCGATGAAATTCCGTTTGTCCAAGACGGTCTGCGCGATGGGGAGCACATCCGCCACGAAATGCACCAGTGGTTTGAAACAGCACTTGCTCAGCAGCATGTCCCGTGGAGGCATATTTGCGGGTCCGCAGAGGAACGTCTGAACGCGGCCATGAAGGCGATCAACGAACTGCTCCGACCATAGGGCCGTTATTGAAGTGGCACGGTCATCACTATCCGTCAGCGTCAGTATTCCTCCGTGAGAAGAATCGTGGTGATCCGGCGATCCCATTCCGTGATGACGTAAATTGAAACGCGAGTTTCGGACGCTGCCACGACGTGGTATTTGGAGAGAATCCGCTCACAACTGCCGCTGCGCCTGGCCACCAAGCCGATCATTGTCCGTAAATGGCAGTTTATGAAATGGCTGGCCAAGAGCATTGAGTCCGGTGCCTTCTAGCGAGACCGGACTGCCGATAGCAATCTTCCTCCTGATTTTCGCCTCCGGATTTTTACCTTGGCTTGTCACTTCATGGATGCTAGAAGTTGTCCAGCGACAGGAGACACAGCTCAAATTCCATCAACCACTTATCATGAGAAACATGATCGTCACCACCACATTTACCGTCGAGGGTTATTCCATCGTCGAATACAAAGGCATCGTCCGGGGGATCATTGTGCGTGCCCCAACCATTGCCCAAGGGATCCTGGGTGGGCTCAAGAACATTATCGGAGGTCAGATCGGGGCTTACACCACGATGTGCGAACAGGCCCGCCAGACCGCTTATGACGCAATGGTTAACCACGCCACGCAAATTGGAGCGAACGCAATTGTAGGGGTTCACTATGATGCGGCGGAGGTAGTCAGCGCGGGATCAGCCACTGAGGTTCTCTGCTACGGAACCGCCGTCGTCATCTCGCAGACCTAACCCTGACTTTCAATCCAATACCCGATCCCCCAGCCCGCTCGGCCACAAACCCGGCGGGCTTTTTCGTGCCCATTCCACGGGCACTCCTCTTATCCAACATCCAAAAACCCGACATCACACGCTTCCTCATCCCAGCCACGGCTCTCGCAGCCGCAGCACGGCGCGACAAAGGCAGTAGCGTGCAATTCGAGTGCCCGGCCATAGCCGATCCAAACAAGCCCGTGCTCAAGCTCACCGTCGCCTGTGGCAAGATTCCGCCGAATCCAACCGAGACAAGCGGAAATGCTTCCCGGGCCAAATTATGATGCGTTCAATCTTCAAAACAAACCAGTCATGATTGTAATACGCTCACGGCAAACCCTTAAATAATTATTGATTCGTTCATATTACGATGCATAATTCACTCGCCATGGCTCGCCCCACACAGATCACCCGTGACAACCTAGCCCCACTCATTCGAGCACGTGGGCCGGTTTCGGCGACGGAACTCGCGGCGGTTTTGCGGGTGAATCGAACGACCATCGTGCGAGCGCTGGCGGATTTCGGCGATGAGTTGGTGACGATGGGGGCGACCCGCAGCACCCGTTACGCCCTCAGACGGTCGGTTGGGAATGCGGGGAGCCGGTGGCCGATCTATGCCGTAGACGAGTCGGGTCGAGCACGGCTCCGGGCCGAGTTGGAGGCGCTTCATGAACGGCACTGGCGCATTCGGTGGGTGGGAACGCCACCCGCATGGGCGGATCGATTTGCCAACCGGGAGGGACTTTGGGATGGGTTCCCCTTTTTTCTCAGTGATGCCCGGCCACAAGGATTTCTTGGCCGGGTCATCGCCATGCACATTTCCCGCTCGCTCCCGGTCCCCGAAGATCCAAGACGCTGGAGCGACGATGACACCTTGGTCTATTTGCAGACTGCGAGCGAGGATTTGCCCGGCTCGCAGGTGGTGGGTGACGATTGCTTGCGCCGGGCACTCGCACGCTCGGTTTTTCCCGAGGTGGCGGATTGGATCGACGCGGACGAGCGTGCAACCCGCTATCCTGAAATGGCCCGGCTTGCCGCGACTGCGCTGTCCGGCACCTCCGTCGGTGGCGAGCAACCAAAGTTCCTGACGAGCGTGCGGCACGGTCCTGAAAATTTTCAGCCGGTGCTGGTGAAGTTCTCTCCACCCATGAATCAGGGAGCCGGTCAGCGCTGGGCGGATCTATTGCTGTGCGAGTTCCACGCACACGAGGTTCTGGCGGAATTCGGACTGGCGGAGGCTGGTGCGTGCGTCATCGATGCTGCCGGCCGGAGGTTTTTGGAAGTCCCGCGCTTCGACCGTGTGGGTGCGCGCGGCAGGCGCGGCGTGGTTTCTCTGGAATCACTCCATGCCGCTGCGGTTGGCCACGGAGCACGGCGGGACTGGCCGACGGCTGCGCTGGAACTCCAACAGGAAGGACTGGTCGATGCCGAGGCCGTCGCCATGATCCGGCGCTTGCATGCGTTCGGCGAACTCATCGGCAATACCGACATGCACTTCGGCAACCTCTCATTCTGGCTGGAGGAGACGCTGCCATTTCACGTGGCTCCCGCCTACGACATGCTGCCGATGCTGTGGGCACCAGGCTTGCAGGGGGAAATCGTCAATCGGACCTTCTCACCCGCACCGCCCTTACCTGCCGCACAAACACAATGGCGGGAAGCCATGGATTGGGCGGCGGTGTTTTGGCAAAAAGTCGCGGCAGATGCTCGGCTCTCGGTGGACTTTATGAATTTCGCGAATGCTGCCCGCGAGACGCTTCGGAGACTCAACTCCTGAACAACAGCCCCAGCCCCGGTCTCGTCACCGATCCCTCCGGCAACTTCTGCGTGCTCATGCCATGTCGGTGTGTCGCGGAGGAGATGCCGGAAGATGAGGTTGCGCAAGTCCCCGCCCCGGCCATGGCACCCTGACCTACAAATCCCACCCGTCAGTCCAAGCTGGATTGGCGCGTGGGTGCGAGACGGCGAAATCATGGCGCGTATGTTTAGCTCGCGGTCCCTTTCATACCCATTGGAGTGCCGAGAATACACCGGTAATACGAGTTCGGATTTTCTGGATTTACGCCTTTCTTGTCAGAAAAACATCCCTATTCTTCTGATAGCCACTGAAGGAGCGTATCGAGCAATTGGAACTGCGCATGGCCGCCGAGTGAGAGTCGTCCGCCTGTAGCCAAATCACCTCGTCGGCGAGCGGGCCAAATTCCCTGAGCCGCGCCGGGTTGCGTGTCAGCGACTCGCGGCTGCCCTCTTCCAGATCCTTCCCGAGCCTAGCCACCACCAGCTTGCCAGCCAGCGCCGGGAGCATCTGCTCATGCCCTGCCGCTGTGTTGCAGAAGCTTCAAAAAATCCCGCGCTACTTGTCGCGTGACACACCCCTGCTATTGTGATAGGCC
>JBAXOP010000347.1:0-5886 GCA_037133195.1 Verrucomicrobiota bacterium
CCGCCGCGGGGGCGGATGGTTTAGCAAACGTCCGGCCACTGGCAAGCCGGAAATGCCAAAATCTGCTATTTTGCTGAGTTTTTTTTCTTTTGCCCGTTGTTGCAAGGGTTTTTCGGGGGTGGGGAGGTGTGGGAGAGCCACCAGATAAGGCCGGCAACGAGGCTCTGCCGGCCATTTTTCACCCCCGCGACCCATGTGTGTATGGCGCTTGCACCGCCGATGGGCTGACAACGACGGGACTAACTGGGCGGGGAAGTTAGTGGGGAGTCACGATCGTATTGTCGTGTCTTCGCCGATGCGGGATAGGGGGGATGAACCAGTGGTTTTGCTCAAACCACGGATTTTTTGGCCCGTGTTGGAAAAACCTGATTTTTTCGGTTGCAAGGTTTGGTAAGGGTTGCATCTTTGCGATCTCGACCGGCGACGGCCGGGCGCTTCTACTATTTGTCTGATACCCATTTCACAATTTTCATCCCAATTTCCAAAGCCCTCCCATGGCAAACACCTTTCCCCGCTGGTCAAACCTACTGCCTCTCAAAATCGCTTTCTGCGTGCTGACGGTGGCTGCTGGGGTGACCGTCGCGTTCACCTATTACGCAACACCGAAAGCACAGGTTGTCGGCTATCAACCGTCCCAGCCAATCGCGTTTTCGCATAAAATCCACGTCGATCAAGTTGGGATGGACTGCCGCTATTGCCACTCGTTCGTGGATGTAGCTGGGCATTCGAATTTACCGACGGGCAATACGTGTTGGAATTGTCACCAGCACGTGCAGCGCGAGAGTCCGAAGCTTGCGCCGCTGCGCAAGTCGATGGATCCGGCGTTTGTCGGCTACGACGGCAAACCCGTTGAGTGGGTGCGTATCCATAAATCGCCGGATTTTGTGAAATTCAATCATTCGGCGCATGTCAACCGTGGGATTTCGTGTGTGAGTTGCCACGGCCGGATCGATCAGATGGACGTGGTGTTCCAGGACCAGAACCAATCGATGGGGTGGTGTTTGGAATGCCACCGAGCACCGGAGACCCAGCTGCGCCCGCTCGAGGAGGTGTATAATATGAAGTACGACGCGGCCCAATACCTCAAGGACCACCCGCAGGCCGGGGTAAAGACGCCCGCAGAGTTCGGGCTCAAGCTCAAGGAGCAATTCCGGGTGTCGCCCAAAATCACCTGCGCCACTTGCCACCATTGATACTAACCGAAGATTTTCCCCGATGTTCAATCCCATTTTCCGCAGTCTAACATGAGCAAACGTACCTGGAATCACCCCGCAGTGGCCGCCGATGAATCCACCGTTGCGTGGCGCAGCGCGGGCCAGCTTGAAGACAGCGCTGAGTTTCGTCACTGGCTGGAACGCGAATTCCCCCAAGGTGCTGCCGAAATGGCCGATGCCGGCGACGCCGATGTCTCCCGCCGCTCGTTCCTCAAATTAATGGGTGCCTCCACCGCCCTAGCCGGCCTCGGCATGGCCGCCTGCCGCCGCCCGGAAAGCTATATCGTCCCGTTCACCAAGGCCCCGGAATGGGTGATCCCTGGTAAGGCGAGTTACTATGCCTCTAGTATGCCGCGTGCCAATGGCGCCACTCCACTGGTGATCACGTCGTTCGAGGGCCGCCCTACCAAGGTCGCACCTAACCACCGCCACCCGGAGGCTGACGGCACCGACGCTTTCGCCCAGGCGTCGGTGCTCGACCTGTACTCACCGTCGCGCTCACGCAAATTTCTCAAGGCTGGAACTGCCGTCGCGCGTGGCGAGTTCGAGCCGGTCCTCGCCGCACTCGCCGCTGACAAAACAGCCAAGATCGGTTTTGTGTTTGGGGCGGACGATAGCCCGACGCGCAGCCGCTTGCGCAAGGAATTGGCGGCCAAATTTGCCGCGGCGAAGTTCTATCAATACGAGGCACTCACCGGAGAAGCCGCTGCCGCGCTGGGCGACGGGGTGAAATGGTTAGCGGATTTTGCCAAGGCGGAGCGGATCGTTTCGCTCGACTGTGATTTTGCAGGCACCGATCCGCAAGGGCCCCTGAAGGGGTTTTTCGAGGGGAGAAAACCGGAAGGGAACGGCTACGCTAAGGAGCCGGAGGTTGCCAAAATGAATCGATTGTATGTGGTGGAGGCGGCATACACGCTCACCGGCGGGATGGCCGATCACCGCTTGCGGGTGGCGCCGAGCGAGGTTCTAACTGTGGCGGCGGAGATTGCGCGTGGCATCATCAGCAACACCGCACTGGTCGGAGAAATCCCTGCCATCTCAGATAAGAAGCAGCTCGCCTGGGTGCAGGGCGTCATTAAGGATCTCAAGGCCAACCCCGGTAAGTCCATGGTGCTCGCCGGTTCTCGCCAACCCGCCGCCATCCATCACCTCGCCCTGGCTATCAACCTGGTGCTGGGCAACCTCGGCACCGACAAACCTCTCTCGGCCGTGCAAACGGAAACCGCCGGCCTTGGCAATCTGGCCACCCTCAAGGCGGATATCGATGCGGGATCCATCGAAACATTGGTGCTGCTCACCCCGTCCAATCCGCTCTACGACGCATTGCCGGACCTGAAGATCGGGGAAACTTTTGCCAAGCTCAAGACCAGTATCCATCTGGGCCAGCGCCGCGATGCCACGGCTCACGCCGCCACATGGCACGTTCCTGCCGCCCATTATCTCGAGTCATGGGCTGATGCCCGCAGTTGCCGAGGCACATACACCGTGGTCCAACCGATGATCTTGCCGCTCTATCCTGATTGCGTGTCAGAGTTAGAGTTATTGCTCGCATTGCTGTCCGACGACGGCAAACTGCTCAATGGCGAGGGGCCCAAAGGTGAGGCGTCTCCGGCTTATACTGCTGTGCGCAGCACCTTCAACGTGCTGGGCGGGGCAGGGGATGAGGCATGGAAAAACTACCTGCGGGACGGGTTCTATCAAGGCGCGGCCTATCCGCGGGTGTTGCCGAAACTTGCCGCTAGCGCAGCCGCCGACATTGCCGCGGCGAAATTCCCGGCCCCCACACCGGCGGCGTTGGAGATTCTTTTTGCCACGGATGCCTCGGTGTTGGACGGACGCTGGATCGATAATGGCTGGCTCCAGGAAGCGCCCGATCCCATCTCCAAACTCACCTGGGACAACGCCGCGCGCATCGCCCCGCTCACCGCCAAAAACCTCGGTATCTATGATCTAATCATCCGCCCCGAACCGGTCACCACCGTGCTCGGCGTCGAGAGCACTTTTGGCAGATCCTATCCAGATGGCGAAGGCGGCCGCCGCCGCTCTCCGATGATCCGCGTCGTAGTCAACGGCGTCACCTTGGATATCCCTGTCCTCATTTCCTTCGGCCAGGCGGAAAATACTTTGGTTATTCCGTTAGGTTACGGCCAGGGCTGCGACGACGACGACGAACTAAAACGCTCCACTGCCAATGCAGCCCACGTCGGCCGCGTCGGAGTCAACCGCGGGTTTAACGCCTATCCGATGCGCAATGCCGCCAGCCCGTATTTTGCCAGCAGTGCCACTGCGAAGAAAACTTCTGCGGTGTATTCGATTGCTGTGACTCAAGAACACAGCGCGATGTATGGCCGCGCCTTGGCCCGCGAAATCTCCACCATCGAAGACGCTCAACGCGGGTCGTTCGAGAGCCAACTCGCCAGCGTCAAAAAACAAGGCAACGACGCCCATGCTCCACCCAACCTCCCGCTCTATCAACAAAAGGGATCCGCTACCTGGCATCCCGACAAGGACGGCAAGGCCCCGGATTTCCTCAGCGACACACTCCACCAGTGGGGGATGGCCATTGACCTATCCGCCTGCATGGGCTGCAACGCCTGCTTGGTCGCCTGCCAGGCAGAGAACAATATTCCTATTGTCGGCAAGGAACAAGTGGCCAAGGGGCGGGAAATGCATTGGATCCGCATGGACCGCTACTTCGCCACCCAGAAAGACAATGACTTCGACGCGGATAATCCCGCACTCGTCCCGCAACCCGTCGCCTGTCTCCAATGCGAACTGGCCCCTTGCGAAACTGTCTGCCCAGTCAACGCCACCGTCCACACCGAAGACGGCCTCAACGCGATGGCCTACAATCGCTGCATCGGCACACGCTACTGCGCTAACAACTGTCCTTACAAAGTGCGCCGCTTCAATTTCTTCGATTACAATAAGCGCAATCCGCTCATTGCCCACAACCTCTACAAGGGACCGCTGGGTGAAAAACAAGTCGGCGAGGCACCGCATTTGCAGCGCAATCCCAACGTGACGGTGCGGATGCGCGGGGTGATGGAAAAATGCACCTACTGTGTGCAGCGGCTCAAGGATGCGGTGATTCGCCAGAAGCGCGGCCAAAAACAGGAGGCCCTCGCCGCCGGCAAACCCTCCACCGCCATGACCGTCACCGCCGAAACGCTCCGCATACCAGTGGATTCCGTTAGGACAGCCTGCCAGGATGCTTGCCCGGCCACCGCCATTACCTTCGGCAATTTGCTGGACGAGGAAAAGTCAGCGCTGGGCCGTGCCAAGCGGTTGGAGCGCTCGTACGATTTGCTCAACTACATCGGCACCCGTCCGCGCACCAGTTATTTGGCGCGGGTAAAAAACCCGAATCCGGACATGCCCGACGCCAAGTTCATAGGCAAGGCCACCATTCACATGGCCTGATATATCCCTTAGCTCCCTACACTCCAGCAAATTAACGACTCATGGCATCCCCCACCCAGCACGCCTCGGAGACATCCCACACGAGGCCGATCCTTCCGGTGCTCGAGCGCGAGAAACTCATTCTCAGCGGGCGCTCATACCATTGGATCACCGCGCGCGTTTGCGGTGTTTTGGAAAACCAGCAACCGATCTTGTGGTGGTTACTGTTCATTCCATCGGCCCTTATTGCCGCCATCGGCGTGGGCGGCGGCTTGTTCTATCTGGTGTCCACCGGCGTCGGCGTCTGGGGCAATACCAACCGCGTAATGTGGGGCTGGCCTATCGTCAACTTCGTGTTCTGGATCGGTATCGGCCATGCCGGTACCCTCATCTCTGCCATCCTTTTCCTAACAAGACAAAATTGGCGCACCTCGATCAACCGGGCGGCGGAAGCCATGACGATTTTCGCGGTGATGTGCGCGGGCATTTTTCCGGCCTTTCACGTCGGCCGGGTGTGGATGGCGTGGTTCCTCGCGCCAGTGCCGAATGCTAACGCCATCTGGCAAAACTTTAAGTCGCCGCTATTGTGGGACGTGTTCGCGGTGTCCACCTATTTCACCGTTTCACTTATCTTCTGGTTCCTCGGCATGGTGCCGGATCTGGCCACCATCCGCGACCGCTGCCAACCCGGAATCCGCAAAATCATCTATGGGATTTTATCGCTAGGCTGGCGCGGCGGCAACCGCCAGTGGAGTCATTATGAAATGGCCTATCTGCTGTTGGCGGCGTTATCCACGCCGCTGGTGCTCTCGGTCCACTCGGTGGTGTCTTTCGACTTTGCCACTTCGGTGGTGCCCGGGTGGCACACCACTATTTTTCCGCCATATTTCGTTGCGGGTGCTATCTTCGGTGGTTTCGCGATGGTGCTCACGATCATGGTGCCCGCCCGCTTCATCTACGGGTTGGAAGACTTGATCACCATGAAGCATATCGACAACATGGCCAAAATCATCCTGCTGACGGGGACGATCGTCGGCTATGCCTATCTGATGGAGTTGTTTGTGGCGTTTTACTCTGGAGCCATTTACGAGATGGATGCCTTCAAATTCCGGATTGCCGGGCCGTATTGGTGGGCGTACGCGGCGATGATGACCTGCAATGTGATAGCCCCGCAGGTATTCTGGTCGCGTGCATGCCGCGAAAACCTCTGGGTCGTGATGATCGTCGCCATGTTCGTCAACGTCGGCATGTGGTTCGAGCGCTTCGTCAT
>JBAXOP010000348.1:0-5870 GCA_037133195.1 Verrucomicrobiota bacterium
CGCGCCGAGCGCGGTGGGCAGTTATGCTATCAGCGCCGTTATCAATGATGCCAACTACACCGGCAGCGCCACCGGCACACTCATCATCGCCAAGGCCGCCGCTACCATTGATCTGGCCGGGCTCACTCAATCTTATGATGGCACGCCCAAACCGGTCACTGCCACCACCACCCCGGCCAACCTGTTAGTCGAGGTCACATACGATGGTTCCACCACCGTGCCAAGCGCTGTCGGCAGTTATGCAGTCAGAGCTAACGTGATCGATCCAAACCACGCAGACAGCGCCAGCGGCACGCTCGTGATCGCCGCCACCACGAATTTCACCTCTTGGCGCGATGCCCATTTCACCACCGATGAGAAAAGCGCAGGTCTTGCCGACGCCACCGCCGATCCCGATGGCGATGGGCTAACCAACCTGGCCGAGTACGCCCTCGGCACGGACCCCCATAATTTCAGCCCGCCAGCGATCGCTATCCTCGATGCCAGCGGTCTTACTCTATCGTTCACCCGCCCCACCAACTTGCCAGATGTAACCTATATCGCCGAGTCCTCCGACGGCCTCGCCACTTGGTCGCCGGTCCCGCTCGACGTGTTGGAAACGGGAATTGTCGAAACGGTGCGAGCCCGCGACCCACTCACCACCAGGGAGCCCTCCCGCCGCTTCTTGCGCCTGCGCTTCGAGCTGAAATAAGCGTCCGCCGCCGCGAGTCACAAATTGAGTTGATAGCTTGTGCTTCGTCCGCCGCCGGTGGGGGATAGCGTGCCGCCGGTGACTGCGGTCTGCCCGCTGTAGGTGCTCGTTGCGGAAAGTATCCACGTACCGGTGACGGCTTTGAACACGCTGGTAAGGCCCGTTAGCAACAGTCGTGCTCGCTCCACTAGATTGGAGCGTAGTTTGAAAACTGAGGACTTTTTCTTCATGTTTTTAAGGACTGTGGATTGATGAGTTTTCCCTCCCGGAATTCAAAGGGTCGGCCAAGGACTGTCAAGGGCTTGACGGCTCGCGTCGGTCTGGCTAAACTGTGCGCCAGATGACCCTGCGCAGCCTGGGATGGACCCCCGAATTTGCCCAAGCCTTCGCAGAGTATCGCGCGAAAGGTTGGGTGGCGGCTCGCCTGATCCGCGAAACACCGATCAACTACGGCGCGTTCCTCGGGGATGGCGAGGAAATCGACGTGATCCTTTGCGGCCGACTGTGGCATGCGGCGACTTGCGACGCGGATTTGCCGGCAGTGGGGGATTGGGTGGCGGTGGAGTTAGGCAACGAGAACCAGGCACATGTCATCCGGGCGTTGCTGCCGCGACGCTCGTGCTTTTCTCGGAAAATGCCCGGCAATAGCTCGCAAGCCCAGGTCATCGGCGCCAATATCGATCTGGTCGCCGTGGTCACCGACGCCGGCCCGGATTTCAACCTGCGCCGCATGGAACGCTACTTCACACTCATCGGGCTGAGCGGTGCCCAGGCGGTTGTACTTATCAACAAGTCCGACCTCTATCCGCCAGAACAAAGCCGCCAGGCCGCCGAGCAAATCGCCGCGTTATGGGATGCCGCGACGGTTCACGTCACCAGCGCCGTCAACGGCGAGGGCCTGCGTGCCCTCAAAAAGCACCTCAGAAAAGGCCTGACCATGTGCATCGTGGGCTCCAGCGGCGTGGGCAAGTCCACCCTCGTCAACCAACTCTACGGCGAGGATTGGCAATGGACCGACGAGGTCAATGCCGTCACATGCAAAGGGCGCCACACCACCACCAGCCGCGAGTTGGTGCCATTGCCCGGCGGCAGCATGCTCATCGATAACCCCGGCATGCGCGAAATCCAAATGTGGACCGACGAAACTACCCTCCGCGATAGCTTCGCCGACATCGAGGCGCTCACCGCGCAGTGTCGCTTCGCCGATTGCGGCCACCGCCAGGATGCCGGTTGTGCGTTACGGGCGGCGGTCGAGGGTGGCCAGATCGACAGCCGCCGCCACGCGAGTTTCCTCAATTTGGAAAATGAAATTGCGGCGTTACGCAAGCGAGCGGCCAAGCGGCAGATGGCCACGGAGCGATGGGCCAAGCGCAACCACCGCGTCCAGGCCCGCAACCTCAATGATCGCATTCAGCTCGAGAAGGACGCCCGCGGGGAAGTGTGAGGGCGGAGGGCGGAAATCTGCCTCCATCTGCGGTTCATCATTCTTTTTCTAGCACCAGAACCCGAGCACGCTTTGGAGTGTGGAACGCTGGGTCACTTTTCAAGTAAGCCGGGAGGACGGCGCATGGTGGAGCGACGACCTTAGTGACGTCGTGCGCAAGAACCGACCATAAAACGAGTCTTCGGCGCTCATACATGGTCAGAGTGGAGGCTGGCGGCAAAGTTTTCCGCAATCTCGTCTCGACATGCCCGGCCTGTTTCTGCCAATGCTTTCCATACCAATTCAGCCGCGACTCCCGATCCCCACCATGGAAACCCAGCTAGTCATCCCCCGCTCGCAAGAACCGAGCACCATTACCGAAATTCTCGAAGCCCTCCGCAAGGCGCACTTCAAGCCCACCCATGAAAGCAAGGTGTGGGGAGACTGGATCTATCTTTACGGCTGCCGCAGCGTCATTTGCATTGAATGCACCAGCGGCCTATCCAGAGCCGCCACCATCGAACACGGCGAAGGCGAGGAGGAAGGTGAGCCCGTCGCGTCGATCCTTCAGGCGTTCGCCACGCTCGGTTGGCACGGCGTTGACGACAATGGCGAGTACCCTCTTGTTTCCGGGGTGTCGGCGTAATTACTTGCCAGGCAGCGGGCGGCGGCCAAGATGGTGGCGACAAGCGGCGAATTTCATGATTATCTACTTTCTGGTAGCACTCGGCAGCGGACTGGGCGGATTATTGCGTTTCACCCTATCCGGGTATGCGGCGCAACACTGGGGCGAGACATTTCCCTGGGGCACCTTGCTGGTCAACGTCACCGGCTCATTTATCATCGGGTTTTTCGCCACCCTCACCGCGCCGGGGGGGCGGGTATTTGTCGGCGAAAATGGGCGCCAATTTGTGATGACCGGGGTGCTGGGCGGCTACACCACGTTTTCCTCGTTCAGCCTGCAAACCCTGTCGCTCGCACGCGACGGCCAATGGCTACAGGCCGGCTCCAACGCCCTCATCAGCATGGTGCTCTGCCTCATCGCCGTGTGGCTCGGCCATCTGCTAGCCGCCGCGCTCACCCACCCCCGCTGATTCGCGTGCTGGATGGCGGGCGGGTCACGTCGCAGCCGGTGCAATTGATCCAATACCGGCATGGCGAGATCCCGAAATGAGGAGATAGTTTTGCCCACCAGGAGTTTTGGCTTGGATCGGCGGGCGGCAACTCCTAGTTTTCCCCCGGCGATAGCCTTTTCCTCATGGTCAAAAAAGATTTCACCATCCTCAACAAGCTCGGCATTCATGCCCGCCCGGCCGCGCAATTCGTGAAAATCGCCAATCGCTTCCAGGCGGATGTGTTTGTCGAACGCGACGGGGAAGAAATCGACGGCAAAAGTATCATGGGCGTCATGATGCTCGCCGCCGGCTACGGATCGATCATCACCGTCACTACCGACGGCAGCGACGAAGAAGCGGCCATCGCCGCCATCGGCGACTTGATTGAGCGCAAGTTCGAAGAATCCTGAGCGGATTGGGAGTCGAGCAATAGGGGTAAAGGCAATCCCTTGAGGCTGAGGATCCATCTCAGTCCTCAATGTGCTGGATCGCAATTTTGGCTTGCGGCAATTGCGCCTTGCTAGCTGGTTTTTCCACAGGCAAGCTGGCGACGAGCCATGTCCACCAGCACTCACCCATTTGAAGTCGTCCACGAGGGCATTCCGGCATCCCCGGGCATCGCCATCGGACCGGTTCACGTCATCGCCCGCGGGTTTTCCGCGCCCGAGGTGTTTGAAGTAGACCTCTGCGAGGTGCCACACGAACAGGAACGCTTCCGCCTGGCCGTCGATATCACCAAAAAACAACTCACCGAGCTGCGAAAGCGGCTGGAAAATATCGCCGGTGACGAGCATGGCGACATTTTTGAGGCACACATCATGATGCTGGAGGATCCGGCAGTGCTGGATCGGGTGATCGCTGCTATCGCCAGTCGTTGCCAAAACGCGGAATACGCGTTTTACGCGGTGATGCAGACATTTCTTGAGGGGATGAGGCGCATTCCAGACCCCTATTTTCGCGAGCGCACCGCCGATATCGAGGACGTTTCCCAGCGCGTGCTGCGCAATTTCCAAGCCGATAGCGAGCCGCGCCAACTCAGCCCGGATGAAACGCATATCCTCATCGCCTACGACCTCAGCCCGTCGGATACCGTCGGCATGGACCGCCGCCACTTACTCGGATTCGCCACCGAGCAAGGCAGCGTCAACTCGCACACCGCCATTCTCGCCCGCGCCTTCGGTATTCCCGCTGTGGTCGGGCTGAGCCGCTCGGTCATTGACGTGACGGCGCTGACCTCGGCGATTCTTGATGGGTACGCCGGGCGGCTCATTCTGCATCCGACGCCGGCGACTCTGGCGCATTACCGGCAAGTGCACGCCGAGAAGGAAAAAATTCGCAACACATTGGAAGTGACGCGTGATGCGGCCACGGAGACATTGGACGGGCATCATCTGACGGTTTCGGCCAACATTGAGTTGCTAGAGGAACTTGAACTCGTAGCCCACAGCGGAGCCAAAGGCATCGGCCTCTACCGCACCGAGTTTCTCCTCCTCAGTGGCAGCGATATCCCCAGTGAGACCGTTCAAGCCGAGGCTTACTCGCGGGTGGCCCTTGCCCTGGCTCCCCACCCCGTGATCATCCGCACCTTGGATGCCGGCGGCGACAAATTGCCCGTCGAACCGCTCACTGAACCGGAACCCAACCCGTTCCTCGGTTGGCGTGGCATCCGCGTATCGCTGGCCCGGCCCGCCATGTTTCGCGAGCAACTTCGGGCTATCCTGCGGGCTAGCGCGGTGGGCAAAGTGGCGGTGATGTTTCCGCTCGTTTCCGGTCTCTCGGAAGTGGAGCGTGCCCGCGAACTGATCCGCCGCTGCATGGATGAATTAGACCGCGAGGGCGTTCCCTTCGATCACCAACTCCCTGTGGGGGTCATGGTCGAAGTGCCATCCGCCGCTGTCTGCGCCGATTTGCTCGCCCCGCATGTGGACTTTTTTTCCATCGGCACCAATGACCTCATCCAGTACACCGTCGCCGTGGACCGCGTCAACCCTCACGTCGCCGAGCTTTACCGCCCCACCCACCCCGCCGTGATCCGCCTGATCAAGCACACCATCGATGCCGGCAACGCCCATGGCATCTGGACGGGTATCTGTGGCGAAATGGCTGGCGATATCCGTCTCACCCCGCTTCTCATCGGCCTCGGTGCCAAGGAATTGTCCGTCGGTCCACAGTGCGTCGCTCGTGTCGGTCAAGCCATCCGTTCCCTCAACCTAGCCGAATGCTCGGCGATGGCCGCCGACGTGCTACGCCAAACCCGCAGTTACGATATTCTCAATATCTCTATCTCTATCGCCCGCCGCAGCTACGGGTATTTATTGGACTAGCGAGGCCGCGCCTCAGACACAAGACACTGAGGCAGCAGAACTCAGTTAACGACCTCGTTTTGGACGAAGAGGTGAGCAAGAAACCCTGCGAGTTACTCTACGAACTCCGCTCCTAGCGGCGCCGCCGCAACAGCCCCGCTCCTAACAGTAATCCGACCAACGCACTGGTCGGCTCGGGCACCGCGCTGTACGAGGTGACCCAGTTGAGGTTGTTAGAGCTGGTGGTGAAGTGACCCTCGGTGGATGGAGCGGTGACGGAGTATTGGAAATTGCTCACCACGAACCCGGTGATGTCTTTGGTGCCGAAGATATTGTCC
>JBAXOP010000349.1:0-5845 GCA_037133195.1 Verrucomicrobiota bacterium
CAGCGTGCACTGGGCGCTATCCATTCTCACCCCATGGGCCGCCGGGCAGGATGCCCGGTCCACGTGGCGCGGGCATGTTGCCCGCATGGCCCATGCGATGGGAATGCGATGTGCACTAGGCGCTATCCATTCTCACCCCATGGGCCGCCGGGCGGTCACAGACCGCCGTTTGCAGCAGATATTGTTGCGCGGCTCCTTTTCTTGTCTTCTGTCTTGCCGTCTTGTGTCTTGCCGTCTTGTGTCTTGGGTCTTGCTTCCACGCCGCATTCCCCCTAAAACTTGGCTTGCCATGAGCGACGCCGCCCCCCTACCCTCCCACCCATCCTCCGAAGCCGAACTCATCGCCGTGCGCCGCGAAAAACTCGCCAAACTCCGCGATCTCGGCGTCGATCCATTCGGCGCCCGCTTCGACGTGACCATCACCCCGGCCGCACTCCAAGCGGATTTCACCGAAGGCCGGCAAGTGAAAGTGGCCGGACGCATCAGCGCGCTGCGCGATATGGGAAAGTCGTGTTTTATCCAGCTTGGCGATATCCATGGCTCAATCCAAGGGTACGTCGGAACCAAGAATCTATCCGATCACGACGCGGCGGTATGGAAATGCCTGGATCGCGGCGATTGGATCGGCATTGAGGGCGAAACATTCATCACCCGCACCGGTGAGCCGACCATCAAGGTGGCCAAGTTCACCGTGCTGTCAAAAGCGTTGAGACCGATGCCCGACAAGTGGCACGGCTTGGCCGACCGTGAGCAAATTTATCGCAAGCGCCATCTGGATTTGATGGGCAATCCGGAGAGTGCGGCATTGTTTGTGACGCGTTCGCTGATGCTAGCGGAGATTCGGCGTTTTCTACAGGATCGCGGGTTTCTGGAAGTGGAAACCCCGATGCTCCAAGACGTGGCCGGCGGTGCCGCTGCCCGCCCGTTCGAGACCTATCACAACGCACTGGGCATGCCGCTGACATTGCGTATCGCGCCGGAGTTGTTTCTCAAGCGGCTATTGGTGGGTGGCTTCACCAAGTTATTTGAACTCAACCGGAGTTTCCGCAACGAGGGTATCTCGCGGCGCCACAATCCGGAGTTCACCATGTTGGAGGCTTATTGGGCGTTCTCCGATTTTGAGGGCATGGCCGATCTCGTCGAAGAACTCGTCTGCCACCTCGCCACCAAATTCTGCGGCGGCCTGCAAATCGACCACAAGGACGATGCCGGAAATGTCACCCGCACTATCAACCTCGCCCGCCCATGGCGCCGCGCGGCCTATCACGACCTCATCGCCGCTGCCGCCGGCACGGATTTTTTTGATCTAACACCCGCTGGCCGCCGCGACCGATGCGAGGCCTTAGGCGTGCAACTATCCGAAGCGATGGAGGACTACGAGGTGATCCAACAGGTATTTGAAAAACTCGTGGAGGAAAAAACCTTCGATCCTTGCTTCGTCACCCGGGTATCCAGCCAACTCGTGCCACTGGCCAAAGTCAGTCCTAATGGCTCTACCGTCGAGGTGTACGAACTCATCATCAACGGCCAGGAAATATCCCCCGGTTATTCCGAACTCAACGACCCCGACGTACAACGCGAGCGCCTCGAACACCAGTCCGGCGAGGAAACCCAAAAGGTCGATTACGATTTCATTGAAACCCTCGAACACGGCATGCCCCCGGCTGGCGGCATCGGCATCGGGCTCGACCGCCTGTGCATGATGCTCACCGGTGCCCCCACCATCCGCGACGTAGTCCTCTTCCCGTTGCTCAAGCGCAAGGAATAGGCTATGACGCGGGCAGCGAGGCGCTCTGTTCTAACGGAGCGCCGGCTTCAGCCGGCGTGTCTCTCTTCCTCCCGGAGTTGCGCCTCGGCTGGAGAAGCCGCTATCATAAGGCATAAACCCCCGAGGCACTTGACTCCGATGCGTGTCGTTAGGGAGCGACGACCATACTGTCGTCGTGCGGGAGGCTCACGCGTGAGTCGAGCATTCACCACTCATTCATGGGTAACGCGCTTCCGCTTCCACCACAAAATGTGGTGGCTCCTCATCGCGGTCAAGTGACGCCCGGCACACCCCACGCGCCGGCTGAAGCCGGCGCTCCGTTAGATCAGCCATCTGCTAGGTTTTCCAACAACAACACCGGAGTCCGGGTGAGGTTGGATTTCTCCAAATCCAGAGTGAGGAAAATCGCCCAGTCGTTGAGTTCGTCGGGATCGACGAGGGTTTGGACGACGGGTAGAAATGGCTGCGGGCTGCCCGGCTTTGGCAACTCCGGCAGATGCGTGTGCCGGGCGTTGCGCGCCTCGGGATCGAGCCGGATCTGGTGCCGCACATTGTGATAGGTATCTAGCAACTTCAACAACCGCTCGTTGGTCCACGGTTTACCGGCGGAATCAGCCGGCTCCAACAACCCAAGTGCGGTTTCCGTCTGATAGCGGGAGAGCGCGGTGACCAACGTGAGGAGATGGTTGCGCAAGTGGCGGGTAAAGGTAACGCGGTTGCGGGTGAAGGGGGGAAGAGAATTTTGGATTTTAGATTTTGGATTTTGAATGGCAGAAAAGACGGATGGGGCAGATAGGGCGGCGGGTGCGGTATTGCTGCCGATGCTCTGCCACTCATCGAGCAAGCTGGAATCGGTGTGGCGGACAATGAGTTCGAGGAACGATTCCGCCTCATGGACGGCTTCGGTTTTGGCGGCGTCGGGCACGGTTTGGGCGAGGACTTTGTACACCTCGTTGAGGTGGCGAAGCAATACCGCCTCGGCGCGCTCAAGCTTGTAGGTCTTGATGTAGTCCTCGAATGATTGATAATTCTCCAACATCTCGCGGGCGATCGACTTGGGCCGCACGTTCTCGCTGCCCAAATACGGGTGACGCAACTTGAACGCGTTGAAGGTAGTATAGATGAAGTCCTTTCCTGGCATCGGCCACTCCACTTCCTCCAGCCGGGCAATGCGCGCATCGTACTCGACGCCCTCGTCCTTGAGCCGGGCCATCAACTCGCTCTTGATTAGATCCACCTGTTTTCGCAGCACGATGTCAGGGTTTTCCAATATCGCTTCAATCAGCGAAATTACGTTAAGCGCGTAATCCTCGGCGGCGGAATCGAGTTGCGGAATCGCATCCAGCAACCACAGGCTCAACGCGTGATTGATCGAAAAATCCTCGGGCAACGCCACATCAACAATTACTTTGTTAGGACCATCGCGTTTGGCCACCGGCAGGATGTGGAGGATTCTGGCGCGGACCAAGCCGCGGAAAAGTTGGTAGGCGCGTTTCGTTAGTTCCTTACGTTTGGCGGGTGGCTCATGGCAGCGCCGGATGATATCCTTGAGTGCTGCGCAACCGTCCTCGCCACTGCGCGACAACACGTTGAGCAACGTATGATGGGCAATGGAAAAACTGGAGGTAAGTGGTTCGGGCGGGGCGACGCGCAGCTTGTCGAAGGTGGCCTCGTCCCAGTGGACAAAGTTATGCTCCGGCGGTTTGCGTTTAACGAGACTGCGTTTCTTGTTAGGATTACCAGCCGCCTTAGCCTCGAGTTTGAGGTTTTCGATGACGTGCTCCGGGGCTTGGGCGACGACGTAGCCGACCGAGTCGAAGCCGCGGCGCCCGGCGCGGCCGCAGATTTGGCGGAAGTCCCGCGCACTGAGAATCTTGGTGCCGCGCCCATCATATTTGCATAACCCCGTGAACATCACCGTGCGGATCGGCACATTCACTCCCACCCCCAACGTGTCTGTCCCACATACAACCTTGAGCAAACCCGCTCCGGTTAGTTTCTCTATCAGAAGCCGGTATTTCGGCAACAACCCGGCGTGGTGGATACCAACACCGTGGCGGATGATTTTTGCCAATTCGCGGCCATAGGGGCTGCGGAAATCCGCGTCGTGGAGGGCGCGGGCGATGGCTGCCTTTTCCTCTTTGCTGCAAAAGTTGGTGGAGAGCAAGTCGCGGGCGGTATCGGCGCACGAGTTCTGGGTGAAATGGACCAGATAGATAGGTGCTTGGTTGGCCTCCACCAATTCGGCCACCTTATCTTGGAGCAAAGTCGTGGAGTACGAGAATTCCAAGGGCACCGGGCGTTGGTCGGATTGCACGAGGGCAGTCGGCGTGCTCGTTAGTGCAGTGAGTTGCTTGGCAAAAAATGACGAGTCGCCGAGGGTAGCGGACATCAGCAGGAAGCGGGCACGCGGCAACGTGAGCAGCGGAATTTGCCAGGCACCACCGCGCGAGGCGTCTGCATAGTAATGGAACTCGTCCATGATCACGTCATCGGCCTGCGCCGCGGCACCCTCGCGCAGGGCCATGTTAGCAAGGATTTCCGCGGTGCAACAAATGACCGGGGCGTCGTGGTTGACTGTGGCGTCGCCGGTGATCATGCCGACATGTTGCGGCCCAAACAACCGGCACAGCGAGAGGAATTTCTCGTTGGCCAGGGCCTTGATAGGCACGGTGTAAAACGAGCGGCGCCCCTGGCACAATGACTTGAATTGCATCGCCAGCGCCACCAGTGTCTTACCCGAACCGGTGGGCGTATCGAGGATGACGTTTTTATCTTGGAAAATTTCCAGGATAGCTTCCTCCTGATGACCGTATGGCTCGATGCCGGTGTTTGTCAGATACCCGAGGAATGCGTTGAGGATATCATCGGCCGTGGCCTCACGCGGCAACGGGGCGGGATCTAGCGGATAGAACATGGGCAGAGGTGGGCTCGACCCGGAAGGCGAAGTTGAAATTTGGACTTCGGTTTTCGGGTTCAATGGCCGCCACTGGGCTTGTGGCCGAGGAGGCCAGGCGAGCCACTGAGTTTGCACCATGAGAAGCCGTAGATGGCGATGATAAAGAAGCAAGCGGCCGGCACCGCGAAACCAGCGGACATGCCATAATCATCACCGAGCTTGCCCATCAACTTTGGCAACAACGCGCCGCCCATGATAGCCATAACGATAAAGGATGATGCCACTTTAGATTTTTGGCCGAGGCCATGGATGCCAAGAGCGAAGATAGTGGGGAACATGATAGACATGAAGAAGAAGCTAAAGAACAGAGCAACCACCGAGACCCACCCGAGCCTGGCAACGATGAGCCCCATGAGTACGACGTTGGCCAACGCATAGATGCCGAGGGCTTTGTGCGCGGCTAGCTTGTTGAGCAGGCCGGCACCCGTGAAGCGGCCGAGCAAGAAAAGCGAGAACCCGAAAATGGAAAGCAATTTGGTGGCTCCCTGCTCGGTGGTGAACCATGCCCCATTGCGGAATTCCGAGCCACTGGACCCGCCGACGAGGAACGACCACGATTCTTTCATCGTGGCTGTCAAGGCGGGCATGTCTTCCACAATGTAGTTGATGAAGAAACTGAAGATACCGGCCTGGGCGGCGACGTACACGAATTGGGCGATGACAGCACCGGTGAAATGACCGTGCGCCCAGATCGACTTATGCGGCACTGGCGCGGAATCATCGAGATGATAGTCGTCTTCATTGACAATATCCGGGATGCTCGAGCGATAGAACACGACGCAGAGAGCCAGCACGATTGCGGCGATGACCGCGTAGGGGATCCACACCGTTTGATGCGCTGAAGTAATACAAACATGGCATTTCCCATCCACCTTGGAGAGCGCATTCTTTAACCAGGAATCTGCCTTGGCAGCACAGGCATCGCACGTCTCCAACGGACCGGCGCTCGGATCCGCCGCCATGTGGTGGCGGTGCAACGTGGCCTTTTGGTTGCCCAGATCAATGGTTAGTTCAGCTTTTTTTTGCTGGCAGGGCTGGCAATTGTCAATGGATGCCTTGTGGGAGCCCGAGTCGATATGTGCCTGATGGATGCCGGGGTCGGCATAGAAGAACAGGCC
>JBAXOP010000350.1:0-5838 GCA_037133195.1 Verrucomicrobiota bacterium
GGTGGTTGAACTCTACGATATGCAAAACGCCGTCAAAATCGCTCCGAGCAATTGGGTGCCCAAGTTGGCGGGAGCGGGCGTAGATACCGAGTCATTCTAATTGTTGCTGGACAGGGTGGCGGCCCCGGTGGAACCGGTCCACAATCATCTGATGACTGATCGGGAAGAGAAGTCACCATCACGCAGCCCCAACCGGCAAGACAAACCATTCCCCCCGCTTTCCGGGGAAACGGGAAAGGCGAAGTCCCCTGGCGGGGATTTAGGGGCGAAGGGGTACGCGGTCGAGCTGGCGGCAGTGGTAAATGAATTCAGCCCAGGGAACCGGGGCCGGATTGATCCCAACCCTTTTTGGGTTTGGCGCGGATGTCAGGGGGGGGACGGTCTTCCCTCCCCGCCAGTTTTTTGGCGATCTCGAGAACCAAGGGTTGGGCTCTTTGGAAAAGGTCCAGGATTTCGTTTTCGTCCGGAACTCTTGCGGTTTTGAATGCCGCTTCCAATTCCTCTGGAGTGATGTGGTCTGACTCAATCAGGAACCCGATTTCCTCCAGATCATATTTGTCGCCTCTCATCATTTTGGTGAGGATGAGATCAAGCGTGGACGGGCGGGAGATCTGAATATGGTTGAGTCCGATTTCCAACAAAATAGTTTTGTCTGACCAATTGGGGGATAGGATGATTTGCTCTTCTTGAAAGAGGTGAGTCATGTACAAACCTTCGGACTTCAAGTCTTGATTGGTGCTTTCCAATGCGTCCCAGAATTTTTCGTCGTTTGAGATGGTTTCCAGATTCTTTGTCGGCAGAATTGCATCCACGTCTTGGGTGCTCCCATAATTTGCGGGAGCAGTGGGAAATCCCAGCACGATGGCGGCCTTCCCGAAAATGATCAGGTCGATTTTGTGATCGAGCTTGCTGTCGAGTTCGCGAAGGATTTTGATTGGATTGTTCATGTTATTTGGGGAGGGGACGCAGCCAAGTGATTTTGGGTGTGTTTGGCTTGAACGGGTTGGTGAATCCCACTTCGATCCTAAAGCGGCTGATGTGAACATCCTCCTTTGGAAAGGATTTGCAGATTGGGAGCTTGTCGAGGATGGTTTGCCAGAACGGCAGGTCCGGTTCGCTTTTCTTCCCGCACTCGGCGATGTATCGGATCACTGGCTCACACCTTTCCATTACAGCCAGCCGTGCGAGTTCCAACGGGTCAGAGTTTCTTCCGCTGAGCATCTGACTGCCGATACGAATGAGCATGGGCTCATAGGGGTGGCAGGGCGAAAGCAGGGCGATGGCCAGTTCCTCGTCGGATATTGCCGACGTGTCTTTGGTTGTTATCCCTTCCAATGCGGTTAATCCGGCATAGTGCCAGCAGCCACGGCCGACGGCTGCCGCCGCGATTTCTTCGGGGGTGGTCAGCCCGTGCTTTTTGAGTTTTCTCAAAAGCGGAGAGACATGGCTGGTCATGCCCAGCTTTTCAGCAAGGGTTGGCTTGACCACAGTTGAAGGGGATGGATGCATGTTCGATTGTGCCTGCAAGGCAATTCTCGCTGTTTCAGGGCGTTTCGGCAACCTGAACTTTTTCCTCTCGGATTAGGACGCGACAACTTTCCAGGTCGCCACCCTGCGGGTGACCACCGGCGGAGCCACGGCAGGCACTGGAGCCGGATGGAGTTTCTTGAGGACGAAGGCAATCCCCTTTAGTACCTCACCCATCAAAAGTGAACAGGTTTGCGACGATTTTTTCATGCGGCTGCGAGTGACGGGATGATAACTCGTTCGATAAGTTGCCGGGCGGCGATGAGAATGCTGGTTCCCAGTTTGGTGAGATAGTAGCGGTGGGTGTGGGCGATCTTCTTGAGCACCCCGTGTTCGCGCATGCGACGCAGGCCGCGGCCGATCTTGTGCGAGTTCCAACCGGGCAGGTACTTGCCGATGCCGCGGGTGGTCAGCCCGCGGATCTGGTTCTCCCCACGCATGAGCGCGGTTATGAGCTGGAGGTCTTCCTCCCGGAAGAAGTCAATTCCGCGGTGGCTGCGGCCCTTGTCGTCACGCACCCGCCCGGTGATGGTGCGCAGGTCATGCCTCTCCCGGGTGCGGTCCGGCCACTGGCTGATGAAGGCGAGGTAGCGGCGGTTGACCGCGCCCATGGCTTCGCGTAACGCTCCAAGGCTCATGATAGTCTTGCGCATCGGTGCATACTTACCTTCCGGTTCCGCGGTTTTCGCCTTGGAACTGCGGGAGGATGATGCCGCGTTCAGAGCCGCCTTTCTGGTGGACGGTTGTCGCGGTGCCACCTTGCGGTAGCTGGCGAACGATGTGACGTCGCTTGTGGTGCACTCGATGCGCAAGACACTGTTTTGCTTATCATACATTTTGAGGTTTGTCTTGCCGAGAATGTGCTTGATGCGGGTGCCTTGGATGAGGGTTTGGAAACGGCTGGAGGCTTCGGCCTTGGATCGCGCCGAGGGCTGGCGCTTGCCGAGGAAACGGTAGATGTCGAGGCACTGGACTTCGATGGCGGCAGTGCGGACGAGTTGTTGGTAGAGGTCGGGCAGCACGTTTTCGTTTCTGAAGATGATGTCGGTGGATAGCTCCGCCTGATAGACACTCCATTGGAGGTGGTGGCCGAGGCTTTTGTCGAGGGCGATCCAGCGGGCGGCGTGGCGGTCGAGAAGGGGCTGGATTTTCTTCGGGTCAAAGGAGTCGGCAATGCGCTGGGCAGCGGGAAAATCGGCGATGTGGGTGAAGCAGTTGTCGGCCTTGGTGCAACGGATGCCCGCTGTCTTGAGCTTGCGTTCGAGCCAGTCGTGGCCGTTGAAACAGAACTGGAGGCGGAAGGGCGCCCAGGTGGGAATGCGCAGGTGGCAGAGGCCGAGCGCCGGATCGATGAGATAGACGTAGTAGTGCTGGCATTTGCCCGGGCCCCACTGGAGCTGGAGGAATCCGGTCTGGTGGTTCTTGCCGACCTTGTAGGTGCGGCAGCTTTCCATGGCCCCGAGAATGCAAACCACGCCCTCGCGCCGACCGCGTTTGGCCACCAACTCCTCAACCAGGGCCTCCTTGCGTTGTCCGGTGTTGACCTGGATGATGGGGATGTTTCCGGCGGATGCGCTCTGGCGGATGTGGTTGGCGATGGCGAGACGCATCTCGTTGGCGTAGGCCTTGGTGTAATCGATCAGGCGGACACCCCGGAGGTGCAGCAACGACTCCATCGCGCCAGGATAGGCGACCGAGCCGTAGGTGCCGAACAGCACGATGCGGTCGAAGCATTCGATGGTCCCCTTGATGTCGTTGGCAAACCGTTCGGTCAGAAGTGGCGCGTTCATGAACCCAACTTAGTGCCTTTTGTCCTCCTGGCAGCGGATTATTGACGATTGCCCATTGGGGATTTTTGATTTCTGAAGGGATCTTCGAGCCCCAATGCAGGCCCTTCGGCAGCCGGATGCTGCCCGAGAAGTCCCAAGGTTCTTCAATCCACAATCCTCAATCCTATCGAACTTCACGGACCACGCTGTCACGCCCGACTCCTTTTGGTTCCGGCTTCGCCGGGTTGGGCATGACCTCCGCTATTGATTGGCGTGCAGGTTCATGTCGCCCGTGTCAATTCGGCCGTATGGTTGGCCTACCGTTCACTCTGTCATGCAAAAGCCAAGATTTGATAATCCACGATTTATTTATTTTTGATCCAATATCATTATCTCCCTTAAAAAGGAACATCGGCGTGGCGTTCATTAAGTCTATATCCCCGGCTCTACTCGAGCTATTTTTAGCAAGAACAATGCAAAGAATAGCATTATTCCATTCCGAATAAACCATAAGCCCATGTTGATTACGAAAAAAAGAATGCTCTGAATTCTGGAAGATCTCTTCATCAACCTTATTTTTCAAAACACCAGCTGGAACCTTCCCTATAAATCCATCTCCTTTCGCAAGGACAATCTTGGCTTTTTCAGACAAATATGCAGTATCAGTGTTTTTCGTTATGGAACATGACAAAGTAAAACTGCAAACCAAAAACATTGAAATTTTTCTTATCATCGAAAAATGAAATTTAATCATTAGTTCACCTCCGTTAAATGACTTGCGCCATCGCAACAGTTCCATTTCAGCTTCCATGTTCTTTCGATGAAATTACTGTATGTCCGGGCGTTTCTGGGATAAACTAGGCCTGTTTCTGCCCAAAGACCTCCCGCTTGCCCAACACTATTTCTTCTAGCTGGTGCATTTGGTGCAACGCCTTCAGCGTATTGGGCTCTTGCTTTAAGTGTTAACTCTCCTTTTGTATTACAGCCACCGTGTAAGGATAAAAACTCATCAGTCGCATTGTCTGACACTGTTGATGTTCCGATGATACCGTTGACTTTTGGGCTATTGACTTCCCAATATTCTGTCATATCAGGAGTGTTTAGAGAACGCCTGCTTCCTCTATCTTGACCACAAGGCTCTTCATAACCATTTGTTGTGACCTGCTGATATATTAACCCGACAGTCCACGTAGCATTTGAGACCGTCCAATGGATATCCCATACCGCAGCACCGCAGTATCCAGGTTTCTTATTTGTTGTTTGAGCTGATAATTGTGGTTTCTGTCCTAAGTAATCCCATTTATTTACGCCATCATTTCCAACGAAGGCGTAAAGATTAGCCCCGCCCTCTTCCCCAATCGGATCCCTGGACGTCCACCTGCCGGTGACGGGGTCGTAGTAACGGTAGCCGTAGTAGTAGAGGCCGGTTTCAAAATCCAGCGGCTTGGTGCTGAAGCGGTAGGCGAACAAGGGGGCGATGGCATCATCGGTGTCCACGACGGTGTTCCCGAAGGGGTCGTATTCGAAGTGTGAGGCAACGGCTCCGGTGGAAGTCAGATATTCGCTGACGTTGCCGTTGCCGTCGTAGGTTGGATAGTAGGAGGTGGTGCCTTGTTTTTCCACAAGGAGCCCACCGACGCCGCCCGCGCCTTGCAACGATCCGCTAAGGTCGAGACCCCATGTGCGGGTTTTGGAAAGCGTGGTGCCGGCGTATTGGGCAATGCAGTTGAAGCCGTCGTAGAGGTAGAGGGTGGGCGAGCCGCTGGCGGGGATTTTGGCGATGCGGCGGGAGAGGGCGTCGTAGGCATAGGTGGCGACGACTGTGGTGTCGTTGTCGCCGCGGACTTCGATGAGGCGGTTTTCGGCGTCCCACCTGAGGTGGTTGGCGGTGCTGCCGCCGGTGCCGGAAAGCGGCCCGGTGGTCATGTTGCCATCGTCATCGAAAACGGGGGCGGCGATGAGGGCTCCGGTGATGGCTCCGGCCCCGGCGTATTGGTTGCGGCCGTTGGCGGTGTAGGCTGTGGTATTTGCAGTTGCCGGGCTTGAAATCACCGTGTTTGAAACCTCGGAGAAGAGCCGGTTGCCGATGGTATCGTATCGGTAGGCCCTGTCGGCGGCGGTGCCGGGAGCGTTGGCGCTGGTGAGCTGGCCAAGGTCGTCGTAGCCCCATGAGGTGTCGGCGGTGAGGACACCGTCACCAAGGTTGAAGGTGGTCCGCACCCCCCTGCGCTGGCCGAGTTTGTTCACGCCTCCATTCACTGGGACGTAATCATAGGAGGAGCGGGCCGTTGGGCCAGCATTGTTTTGGATGGATGCGAGAACGTCGCGGGTCGCCTCGTAGGTGCGAACGGTTTGAGGGGTGGTGCTGTCGCTCCTGGTGAGGGTGTAGGGCATGATGTCCTGTTTGGCGCCGGTGACGGAGCCGGTCCGGGGGGCGGCGGCCGAGGCCTGATCGTATTGGTAGCCGTAAGTGAAGGTGTAGTCGGCGTTGGTGACGGTTTCAAGAAGGCCGGTGTCGGGATTGTAGCCATAATCGGCCCGG
>JBAXOP010000351.1:0-5832 GCA_037133195.1 Verrucomicrobiota bacterium
TGTCTTTACCGAGGGCTTTCTGGACGGCTTCAATAAGTTCTGCTTTGTTCATGGCAGCGGCGTTTATGCGAACCGGGGGGGGCCCTGGCAAGGAAAAAACCGGGGAAGGTAAATAATTTTTTCTTAGAGCGAGCTTGACTTCAGCGCCACTATCAGCGTTGGAGCCGCATTTTTGCAGGCGTTGGCAGCCGCAATCCCCCGGCGGGCATCGCCATTTCATGTGGTTAGGCCGGGGATTTCCCCGCGACCTTGCGACTCGAACACAGCAGGGAGCCAACCGAACGAATCAATGAATGCGCAGCAAATGTGAAAATTTGCGGAAAAAACGCTTGCGGAGTTCTATGGGTGCAACCTATCTTCCGCGCGACCTATTCATGCGCTTCATCCTCCCTACCATCACTGTGCTTTTCCTAACGCCTCTTGCCGCGCTGGCCGGCGGTGAGGCTGAGGCTGGCTTGCCGCTGCAAGCCGCACCCTTGTGGAACGGGCTGCCGATCACCAACTCGATGGTTATGGTATGGCTCGCAGTTGGCCTCATCACGTTGTTTTGCCGCGCGGCCACCAAGCAAATGGCCCTGGTGCCCGCCGGTTTCCAAAATTTTGCCGAATGGGTGGTGGAAAGCTTGTACGATTTCCTATCGAGTATTCTGGGGCCGTACATGGTGAAGAAGACGTTCTGGTTTTTCGGCAGCATTTTCCTATTTATCTTGGTAAGCAACTTGCTGGGGCTGATTCCCGGCGTCGGCACCATCGGCATATACAATGAGCACGGTCACATCATCGGGTTTCTGCGCGGTGGCAATGCCGACTTGAACATGACTTTGGCGATGGCGCTTATATTTGCGGTGCTGTGGTTTTACTGGGCCCTGACCGAGAATGGAGTGAAAGGCTTTCTAGCGCATATTTTTGCACCGAAGGGGGAGTTTCATGGGATGATGCTGATGTTCATGGTGCCTATATTTCTAGCGGTGGGGTTGTTGGAAATTATTTCCATAGCGATCCGGCCGGTGGCACTCACCTTCCGATTATTCGGTAATATCTACGGCGGCGAGCAGACGATGGAAAAGCTCATGGAATTGGTGCCCAAATCCCTGGCGTTTCTGCCGGCGCTGCCATTCTACTTCATGGAGCTGCTAGTTGGCTTCGTGCAGGCCCTGGTGTTCATGTTGCTCACCGCGGTTTTCCTGCGCCTCATCTGCGAACACGCGGGCCACGAACATCACTGATACTTTTGGTGCTTTGACCATGACTGGATCGTGGGAGGCACCTGAAACCAACACACCAACACCCCACCCCACCCCACATCATTATGTCTATCATTCCCATGCTCGCCGAAATCACCGGCAACGTCCACATCGCTATGGCTGCACTCGGTGCCGGCCTCGGCATCGGCATCCTCGGCTCAAAGGCCGCCGAAGCCACCGGTCGCAACCCCGGCGCTTCCACCCCCATCCTGGTCAACGCGATCATTTTCGCCGCGCTGGCCGAAGGGGTGTTCATTCTTTCCGCCTTTGCTGTAAAGTAAGCGGCGGTGGTTTTCCTCCGTGTGGGGCCGGGCATCAATGCCTGTCCCCCGCACGTTTCCCGTGTTCACCCTAGCTCAGTTTCCACACCTGCCAGCAATGATCTCCCTCCTCGCTTCAGTCACTCAATCCTCGCAAAACCCGGTTGCCGAACTCTGTGGCAAATTCGGCGTCAATTGGCCGTTCTTCATTGCCAGCTGCCTCAACTTCGTGCTGGTCATCTGGGTGCTCAAAAAATACGCCTTCGGCCCTATCCAACAAATGTTGGAGCAACGTCGCGAGCGTATCGCCGAGGGCGAAAATAAACTCAAACTCATCGAAAAACAACTCGCCGAGTCCGAGCAGACGACCACCGCGGCCATCGCCAAGGCCAGCGAAGAGGCGGTGCGCATGATCAACGAGGCGAAACTGGGTGCCGCCGCCTTCTCCGAGCAAAAAACCCAGGAGGCCATCGCCCAAGCCCAACAAATATTACTGAAGGCGCAAGCTGCCGCCACGGCCGACCGCGAGCGGCTCAGCGTAGAGCTTAAACGCGAATTCGGCAGGCTGGTGGCAGCCACCACCGCGCAAGCGACCGGCAAGATTCTAACTGCCGACGACCAGCGCCGCATCAACGAAACCGCGCTTGCCAAGGTGGAAGCCTGATTGTTCGTTAGCACCTATCTGCCGCCATGAAGATTTCCAAAACCGCAGCCGCCAGCGCCCGACGACTATTTGGCTTATGCCAGACCGGTGAGCGCTTGGATGAAGCAAAGTTGCGCACTGTGGCAGCCCGTCTGGGAGAGGCCAAACCACGCGATTATCCCGCCATCCTCTCCGCTCTGCAACGCCTCACGCGACTGGCTTACGAGCGGCGACAGGTGACCGTGGAGAGTGCGGTGGAACTGGATGAGGCAAGCCAACAGCGGGTGCTCACCGGTCTGACGAAACAATACGGCCCCGACTTGGTGGCCCAATATCAAATCAATCCCTCCCTGCTCGGCGGCTTGCGCATCCGGGTGGGCAATGACGTGTTCGATGGTTCCGTCAAGGGCCGCCTCGAACGCTTCGCCAATTCACTCTGATTTTCCCGTTTTTTCACTTCCAAATACCTCTACCGGAACCCCCAACACCGACCCATTAGCTAACTTCTCTTATGAGCAGCATCCTCCAGGAACTCGAACAACAAATCGCCGGCATCACCACGTCGGTCGAAAAATCTAACGTCGGCACAGTCCGCCAAGTCGGCGACGGTGTCGCAAAAGTCGAAGGTCTCTCCGACGTGATGCTCAACGAGATGATCGAGTTTGGTGGCGGCGTCACCGGCATGGCGCTCAACCTCGAGGAAAGCGAAGTCGGCGTCGTTCTGCTAGGTAACTATGCCGCAGTCAAGGCCGGGGCCGAATGCCGCACCACCGGCAAGCTGCTCTCAGTGCCAGTCGGCGAAGCGATGCTGGGCCGGGTGGTCAATGCGCTGGGCGAGCCGATCGATGGCAAGGGTGAGATAGCGGCGGCGGCGTACTATCCGATGGAGAAGATTGCCCCCGGCATTATCAAGCGCAAGTCGGTGTCGGTGCCGGTGCAGACTGGCATCATGTCCATTGACGCGATGATTCCCATTGGCCGTGGCCAGCGCGAGTTGATCATTGGAGACCGCTCCACCGGCAAGACGACCATCGCCGTGGACACTATCATTTCCCAGGCACAGCAAAACAAGGCTGCTGAGCAGGGGAAACTGCAAAACCACAAGCCGCTATATTGTATCTATGTGGCTATCGGCCAGAAACTCTCCAACGTCGCCCGTACCCAGAAAATTTTGGAAGATGCTGGCGCGATGGAGTACACCACGATTGTTTCGGCGTCCGCTTCGGATGCTGCGGCCATGCAATACATCGCGCCTTACGCCGGTTGCGCGATCGCCGAGTATCTGATGGATAAGGGCCAGGATTGCCTCATCGTGTTCGATGACCTATCAAAACACGCGGTGGCCTACCGCCAGGTATCACTCATTTTGCGCCGCCCATCTGGCCGCGAAGCCTATCCGGGCGATGTGTTCTATCTGCACTCCCGCTTGCTAGAACGCTCCGCTCGCCTCTCTGCCGCAGCCGGCGGCGGCTCGCTCACCGCGCTGCCCATCATCGAGACCCAAGCCGGTGACGTGTCTGCTTATATCCCGACTAACGTCATCTCCATCACCGACGGTCAGATTTTCCTTGAAACCGACTTGTTCTATCAAGGTATCCGGCCCGCTATTTCGGTCGGCCTATCGGTATCGCGCGTTGGATCCGCCGCGCAAACCAAGACCATCAAATCGGTAGCTGGTACCACCAAGCTAGACTTGGCGCAATATCGCGAGTTGCAGGCATTCGCCCAATTCGGCAGTGACCTGGATGCCTCGACCAAGAAGAAGCTTGAGCGCGGGGCTCGAATCGTCGAGTTGTTCAAACAGAACCAATACAGTCCGCTGGCTATGGAAATGGAATGTATTCATCTGTTTGCCATGCAAAACGGCTACTTCGATGACGTGAAGGTCACCGATGTACGCCGCTTCCAAGCCGGGCTCGGTGATTTCTTCAACACTCGCAAGAGTGAGTTGCTCGACAAGATCCGCAACGAAAAACCCGACCTCAAGAAAGACGCGGCTATGGTCGAAGCCGTCAAGCAGGGTGTGGAAGATTTCAAGCGCTCATGGAAATGAGCTTTCATGTTGGCTAGGCATTTCCTGACAACCGACACCTGACAACCGACAACCGATAACTCCCAACTACCCCAATGGCCAACCTCCGCGACATCCGCCGGCGCATTAAGTCGGTAAAAAACACCGCGCAAATCACCCGCGCGATGCAACTTGTCGCCGCCGCCAAGATGAAGAAGGCGCAGGACCAGGCGTTGGGCGGCCGGGCGTATTCCCGCCATCTATTGCAGGTGCTCTATGATATCCGCAAAAACTTTGCCCACGAAACCCATCCGTTTCTCGAGCATCGTGCCGGCAATCGGGAGTTGGTGTTGGTCATTTCCACCGACAAGGGGTTGTGTGGAGCGATCAATACGAATCTGGCGCGCAAGATCATGGCGCTCACAGCCCCGGATGCGGATTTCGTCACTGTGGGGCGCAAATTACGGGCAGTGTGCGAGAAGCTCGGCAAGAAAGTCATCGCTGATTTCACGGTCAAGGATCCGGTGCCCTTCAACCAAACCCGGCCAATCGCCAGCTTCCTCGGCAAACAATTTTTGGACCGCAACTACGACAAGGTGACTATCGCCTTCACCAATTTTTACAACACCCTGCGCCAGGAACCCAAGGTCGTCACCCTGTTGCCGCTGCAAGGCCACCGTCCGGATGAGGACCAAGCGTTTGAGTTGATTGGCGGCGGGTTTTCGGTGGCTGCCCACCAAAATGACCCGGACCGTGACTTTGAGTTTGAGCCTAACGCCAGCGACGTGCTTGCTGCCATCCTCCCGCTTTACCTCAACTATGAAGTGTTCCAGGGCCACCTCGAGGCACGCGCCTCCGAACACTCGGCTCGCATGGTCGCGATGAAGTCCGCCACCGACAACGCCAACAAGTTCATCAAGGAACTCACCCTCGAATACAACAAACTGCGCCAAGGTGCCATCACCTCCGAATTGCTAGAAATCACCACCGCCATGAAAGCGGTCGAGTAAGCCGGCACCCACCCTACTTGATTTTCCACAGCGCAAGTCCACACTGCCCCATGAAGACCGTCACCGAAAAAGAAGTCTGCACCGATCTCGCCAGCGTCGCGGACGAGGTTTGCCTGACTCATGACCCGGTGCTCATCGCCTGCGCCGATGGCCGCTCGCTGGTCCTGCTCGCCCTCGAAGATTATCAATCCAGAAACGACACCGAATACCTGCTCAGCAATCCCGTCAACGCCGCGCGGCTGATGGAGTCCCTTGCGGATTTCCAGACGAAACAGGGCTATCAGGAACACGAATTGATCGAAAAATGAAACTGGCCTTCTCCGAGCGAGCTTGGGAAGACTACTTATATTGGCAAAAGACCGACCGCAAGACACTTGAAAAGCTCAATCAACTACTCAAGGAAATATCCCGCCATCCTTTCACTGGGGAAGGTAAACCCGAGCCTATGAAACACCAGTTCACAGGTTGGTGGTCCCGGAGAATCGGCCGCGAAAACCGCCTCGTTTATCGAGTGGAAGAGGGCATGGTTTATGTCATGCAATGCCGCTTTCACTACGAACATTGACTCACCTTTTAAGCAACCATCACCCAACTCGCCTTTTCATGAATACCGGAACCATCGTCCAGATCATCGGAGCCGTCATCGACGCGGACTTCTCCAAAG
>JBAXOP010000352.1:0-5828 GCA_037133195.1 Verrucomicrobiota bacterium
ATCGTCATCTGGGTGGACGCGTGGATTTCAACGTTGGGTGCCACCTCCCGCGCCAGCCGGGCGAGACCTATGTCCTGGATAATGATGGCGTCCACCCCCGCTGCCGCTATCATCCGCAATTGTGCTTCAGCGGCCGCCAGTTCACTGGTGAAAACCAGCGTGTTCATCGTTAGGTACCCGCGCAAGCCGTATCGGTGCAAGTATTCCATGAGTTCCGGCAAATCCGCGTCGATGAAATTATCGGCTCGCAGCCGGGCATTGAATTTCGGCAGGCCGAAGTAAATCGCATTGGCACCGGCGGCCACCGCCGCTCTAGCGCAATCCCAATTGCCTGCGGGAGCTAGCAGTTCGGGGCGTGATTCGCGATGGGACTCATAGCCCGTAATTGCCTTGTGGGTATGTGTCATTAGGGAGGAAGGATGACCGGCAGGCGGAGGCGTCAGAAGCGCCGATAGACGGAGAAATCCGGGCGGTCTGTGGTGATGATTCTGGCATTGCGGTGGATTTCGGATAACACGACGAGCCCCCTGGAAATCAGTGTTATCTGTCCAAAACTTTAGCGAGCGTCGCTGCGAGATCACTCATTTTACAGGGTTTAGAGAGATAGGCGTCCATCCCTGCGGCTACACAACTCTCGCTATCGCCGGGCATCACGTTGGCCGTGTAGGCAATGATCGCTGTGCGCTCTGCCGTCGCCGCCTCCAGCCCGCGAATTCTCTTGGTCGTCTCCAATCCGTCCATCACCGGCATCGCCAAGTCCATGAGGATGGCCACGAATTTCCCCGGAACAAAGGCCGCGAGTGCGGTGACTCCGTTGGCGGCGAATTGAACGCGATAGCCGAGAAGTTGGAGCATTTTACCGGCGATTGTGCGGCTGGGCTTATCGTCATCAACGACGAGCACCAGACCTGCGGCGGGCGCAACGACGTCCAAAGGGCCGGGAGCTGCTGTGACCTTGGGCGACGAAGGTGAGGCATCCAACGGGAGGTGGAAAGTGAACGTGCTGCCTCTTCCCAGAGCGGAGTGAATCGAGATTGAACCGTCCATGGCTTTAGCGATGCGTCCCGAAATGGCGAGGCCCAGACCCGTGCCACCAAACTGGCGGTTTGTCTGTAATTCACCTTGCATAAAGGGTTCAAACAGGCACCTGATCGTGTCGGGTGAAATCCCGATCCCGGTGTCATCGCAGTGAAAATTCAGCAAGCGCCGGCCGCTGCTGTTGGTGGTGGTGGTCACGCGCAGGACCACCGAGCCGCTGGCGGTGAATTTGACGGCGTTGCCGAGCAAGTTGATGAGAACCTGACAGATTCTGCGCTGGTCGCCAATAATGTGCTCCGGGCACCCGTCGGCCACCTCGCAGCTCAGCGCCAGCCCTTTGTCAACGGCGGTTTTGCGGATTGTGTCCATGGACACCTTGATAAGGTCGGCGACCTTCAGCGGTTCGACTTGGATTACGAGAGAACCTTTTTCAATGCTGGAAAAATCAAGGATATCATTGACGACGGAAAGAAGGTGTTCACCGCTAGCCGCGATTGTGCGAACATAGTCAAGTTGTTCCCCGTTGAGCGGGGTGTAGGAGAGGAGTTCGGAGATACCCAGCACACCATTGAGAGGGGTGCGCAGTTCGTGGCTCATGTTGGAGAGAAACTCGGTCTTGGCGCGGGTGGCGGCATTGGCGGCGTCCAGGGATGCCCGCAATTCCTCTTCCAAGGATTTGCGCTCGCTGATATCAAAGCAATATCCAATGTAGCCGCAAAACTCGCCGTCCAAATCGTAGAGCGGGATACCAAAATCACTGATCCAACTGTATGTCCCATCAGGACGCCTCAATCGGTAATCCATATCAAATGACTCCCGCGCCGAAAACGCTTCCAACCAGATTTTGAGGCAATTATCAAAATCATCGGCATGCACGCCCTCCGCCCAGCCATCACCCATTTCCTGCTCCAAGGTGCGACCGGTAAACCCCAGCCAGGTGGCATTAAACCAATGGCATTTCGCATCAGTGCCGGCCCTCCAAATCAATACAGGCGCATCATTGAGAAGTCGCTTGTGAAATTCCAAGGTGGCGGCGAGCTTCTCCTCCGCCTGCTTGCGCTCGCTGTGCAGACGATATGAACCATCATCCTCGGCCATTTGCCGATTGTCACCAACATTCACGCCTTCCTCCTGGGCGGGCTGGCTGGGCAATACCGCTGGCTTATCACCGTCGGCTGTTTGAAAAGAGGCCCCGGGCAGGGTGCCCGGGCCACGTGGCGCGGTCATCCTGCCCGGGGCCTCTTCCCGTCTCATTCCTGCATCGCCTAATCCAACAGTACTAGGCGGGTCGGTCTGCGCTGCTTGGTTGTTTTTCATTGCAAGAAAAAATGATCCAGACTGTGAAAAACCCGGATCCAGCTGAAAAAAAGCTAGACAGATGATGATTCCGGGTCGCGCGCAACGTGCCGCTACCTACGGGTGGCGTCAATGACTATTTCTCTGTGATAGTTTCTCTGTCCCTCTATTCGCCTTTGCCTCGGGCCTGGCACGGTGGCAGTATCCCGCCGATGACACGTCTGTTCTATCTATTTTCCGGGCTTGGCACGCTGGTTGCACTGGCGTCCTGCGCGATGCCGCCGGTGGCCGCCTCGGCTGGCCGCGATGACTGCGGCCACCGGCCCGGGCCGCGGGGCTTCAAGACCATCATTATCGATGCCGGGCATGGCGGCAAGGATTCCGGCGCCCCCTGCAAGTCCACCGGCCAACTCGAAAAATTCCTCACCCTCGATACGGCCAATCGCCTCCGCACCGCCCTCGCTGGCAATTTCAATGCCATTCTGATGCGCAGCGACGACACCTTCGTTGATCTCGACGAGCGCGTCGCCCGCGCCAACCGCTATGGCGACGCCGTGCTCGTGAGCATCCATTTCAACAGCGGCCCGCGCTCATTGCGCGGCCCGGAAACGTATTTTTGGCGCGTCGATAGCCACGGTCTGGCCGTGCGCCTTCAGCGAGCGATGACGCAGGTGAGCCCCGGGCCTTATGCCAATCGTGGATTGGTGCGCCGCCGCCTGCGTCTCACCCGCAATCCACTCCTTCCCTGCGTGCTCGTGGAAGGCGGCTACCTCAGCAACCCGACCGAGGCCCACCTCATCTGCGATCCCGCATACCGCCAACGCCTCGCCGGTGCCCTTGCCGCAGCCATCCGCACTCAGGCTGCTATCGGCGATGCCGGCACCGGCCCGCTGCCACCCCCCCTAACATCCCCTCCGAGCCGCGGGACCGACCATCGGGAATGAGCCGCGTCGTAGGGAGCGGCGATTTTGCTGTCCCTGCTAGGGATTCCGGTGCATCAAGGAATCTGATAACTGTCTGCAATAACCTCCCGCTGGTTGCTGCCTTCGTCCGAGGTGGACATGATGGTGCGGACAAACTCAACCTTCGCCTTGGTGGCTCCCACAAGCACCCGCATATATCCAGAACTGCCGAGGATGGTGCCGCTTTTGTATCCATACTCAGCGGCCGATCGCGGTGCCTTGCCATTACCGGAATAGCCCGGTTGCGGAACCTCCTGATAGATTATGCCATCCAATTCTTGTTTGGCATAAAAGTGGTCGTGTCCGTGAAACACGATGCTAACTTTGTTTTGAACGAGCAACAGGTGGATCGGTGTAGGCCAAGCGGGGCGGTTTTGTTTGAAGCCATCGCTGCCATCAGCATTTTTGCCGCCCCATTCGTAGAACGGTGCGGCCTCCGCGCCGCCGCGGCATTGTTCATCCGCGCCGCCGACCAAGTGATGGATAAAAACGAATTTAAACTTGGCATGACGGGTTTCGAGTGTGTGCTTGAGCCACAGGTATTGGGTGTCGCCCAGGCTGCGGCTCCAATTATCATTCTTGCCACGTTGTTGCCGGGTGAACCAAAACGGATCCAGCACGATGCACAAGGCGTCGCCCCATTGCCAGGCATAGTAATCTTGGAGTAACCCGGCATCCGGATGTTTCTCCGCATCGCCGGTATAGAAAGCGTCAGGCAGCGGGTTGGGAAAATAGCGTTTGCGCATCATGCTGGACCAGACGGCCAGGCCCTCGGCGTCGCGGCCGCGGCCGCGCGGGGTTTCGCCGTCGTGATTGCCGAGCACACAGAACAAGGGCGCGGCCTGGCAGAGTTGGCTGAAGTAATACCGCTGTGCGAGATATTGTTGGGTGGCAGCCGTGCGGTCCACATGCTTCTCGCTCATGAATGTATCACCCAAATCCACGTGGAAATCCGGCTTATCGGCCAGTGCATGGGCAAGAGTTTTTTGATAGACAGCAGGTTCGGTGTGTTCGTCGAGATGAGAATCGGCCGTGATGGTAAACGAGAAAGAGCTGGCGGGCGGACGGGCCGTGTGGAAAGGCAACTCGGTGCTTTTGGCATGAGCCAATCGCAGTTGGTAGAGATATGCTGAGGCGGGCTGCAGGCCGGCTAACACAATCTCCGCTGGCTCGCCCTTTTTGAACGGCCGCACGGGGGTTTTGAGCGCAAGTTTCCCCGCCTCACTACCATAAACAATGCAACCCTCCGCATCCTCATAACATAACACACTCACCGTCACCGAATCGGCAGTTGGCCTCCCCAAAATTAAATCAAACGGATGCGCAGGCACCTCGTTGCATTTCGACGTCTGCACCGGCTGGCTGGAACCGCCGCCTTTGCGGGCCGCCTTATCTGCGGCCGCCATCTGCGAAAATGCCAGGCCTAACAGTAGTAATTTCGCCATGCCTTTCATGCTGATTTTGTAAGGTCTATTTTCTTTACGGGGCCTTGGGTAGCGACGTCGGCTTGGCGTGGGGAACCGCAGGCCCTACCTTAACGCCGGGGACGGTGAGCCGGACACGATAGAGACCGTTGCGGCAAGTCATGTAGAGTGTCTTCCAGTCAGGGTCGCCAAACGCGCAATTGGCCGGTTGCTCGGCAGCGGAGAAGGTGCCGAGGTGATTGCCCATGGAGTTGAATACCATCACGCCCGTGCTGCTGGTGCAATACACGTTACCCTCGCAATCCACCTTCATGCCATCGGCACCTGGCACCTTGGCGAAGACCCGCCCGTTGGCCAGCGAACCATCGGCGGCAACGTCGAAGGCGCGGATATGGCCGCCTTCGGTGTCATTGACATAGAGGATTTTCTCGTCCGGGGTGAGCGCCAGACCGTTGGGCTTGATGAAATCCTTGACTAGCAAAGTAAGGGACTTGCCATCAGGCGAAATCCGATAGACACCTTGAAAATCCAATTCCCGATCCGCTTCTTTCACACCGTATGGAGGATCGGTGAAGAAAATCGCGCCGTCGCTTGCCACAACCACGTCGTTCGGACTATTGAGGCGCTTGCCCTGGTAGCGATCCGCGAGCACGCTGATAGATCCGTCCGCCTCGCTGCGTGTAACGCGGCGGGTGCCGTGTTCGCAAGCGATGAGACGGCCTTGCTTATCGAGTGTCAGACCGTTAGATTGATTACTGGGACTACGGAATGTGGAGAACTTGCCGTCCTGCAGCCTCACGATGCGATTGGCTGGTATATCGCTGAAAATGAGTGCGTTGTTGGCGGCAATCCATAGCGGTCCTTCCGTAAATTGGAAATCTCCGCCTACCTTTTCGATAGACACGGAAAAATCCAGCGCGAAGGCACCGCTAGTCGCCAGCAGCCATGAGCAAGCAATTGTCACAATCGTAGGTGTATTCATCGGGGCGAGTCTCCCTTACTTAGGCGGCGATTCCAATCCTAATCATTCTAATCATCAGTTGCGCGGCGGACGACCTTGCTGACCTTGCTGACCTTGCTGACCTTGCTGACCTTGCTGACCTTGCTG
>JBAXOP010000353.1:0-5822 GCA_037133195.1 Verrucomicrobiota bacterium
CTTGCCAGCCGTCGGGGGCGGAATTAGCCACGCTGGCAGCCCCGGCCGCGCAGAGGGATTGACCCGCTTTGAAGGCTTGCCAGGAGGCCGCGCCTCGTAAGGTTGATTCCGTCCAGCTCATGTGAGGTGCACAGTGCAGGCCAAGCCGTCACTGCGCAAGATCGGATCGCGGGTCATTTGTTTCCTCGATAACCCATTCTCCTTTGTGCCCCTTTGCGATTCTGCGCCAAATATCTTCAAGTTGCTCGGCTGGCCAGCCCGAAATCATCCGCGTAGAGGCTCGCTATGGCCGCAAGTTCGTCCGGCCTCAACGGGGCGCATTCCCCTGTGGCCGCGAATTCCTCCAACTGGGCCACGTTGTAAATGTTCGGCAACACCGAGCCGATGGCCCCATCGGCGAGAATGAATTGTAGCGCCGCCTGGCCTAGCGTGCGCCTGTTTTCATCAGTTAAAAATGCCAGTTGCCGCACTTTCTCCAAGCCATCTAGCAACCACGCGTTGCGCCGGGCGTCGTTGGTGAGTCGGAAGCTCCGGTGGTCATTGGGGGCGAAGGTGGTCGATTCGTCGAAGGTCCCCTCAAGCAGGCCGCTGCAGTGCGGCACGCGGACGAACACGTTGACCCCGCCGTGGTCGCGGGCGACGGGCAGGATGGCCTCGCCGAGAATTTGTTCCAGCAAGTTGTAAATAATCTGCGGGGAGGCCGAGCGCTCGGTCACTGTGGCGATCCCCTCGGCTTTCTGGCGGGCGTCCAGTGCCGGCCCGAGCGCCGTCCCGTAACTGAGGATTTTCCCTTCGCTGCGTAATGCATCGAGCGTTTCAAACAACTCGTCGTTGCGGATCGCGTCGAGCCGCGGGTTGTGCAATTGATACAGATCTATCCGGTCGGTTTGCAGCCGTTGCAAGCTTCGTTCGCAGGCGTTGCGGACGAAGGCGGCCGACCAGTCGTGTGGCCGTTCACGCTGGCCGGGCTGGACCCCTGGATGCTGATAGAAATCGTAGCCAAATTTGGTGGCGATGACAATTTCGTCGCGGCGGCCTGCGAAGGCTTGTGCCAGCAGGGTTTCGCCCTTGCCGTCTCCATAGACGTCGGCCGTATCAAAAAAGTTGATGCCCAGCTCGAGTGCCCGTTGCAGCAGGCCGATGCCGGTGGCATAATCGTCGCCGGCCACGCCCCACATGGTGGTGCCGATGGTCCAGACGCCGAAGCCGATTTCCGAGATTGAATGGGGAGTGCCTTTGAGTTGCCGATAATTCATGTATTTTGTAGGTATGAAGTGAGTTGTTTCCCGTAAGCGGCATTCGGTCACTTGTCAAATTGCAGTTAGGTGCTAACCTCGCGGATGCCAGTTCCTGTCTCGTTCACCGACCCCATCAATGCCCGTATTCTAGCCATTTCCGAGGACCGCCTCCACGGTTTTCAGTCCGATCCGGTCGGTGCCATTGCCCACCAAACCGGCCTCGACCCTGACCTGGTCACGCTGCGCATCCGGGCGATGCTACAAGCCGGCACGATTCGCCGGGTGCGCCAGACCTTGTTGGCAACCAACTTGGCCCAGGGCGCGTTGGTGGCTTGGCAGGTTCCTGAGAGCAAGCTCAACCACGCCTTCGACTGGATGTTTCAACAAGATCCGTTTTCCGGCCACGTTGTGATTCGCAGCAGCGATGCGGGCCCGACGCGCTACCAACTGTGGACCACGGTGAAAGTGCCGAGCGGCTATTCGCTGGCAGGTCATTGTGAATTGTTAGCCAAACAGACCGGAGCCGAGCATTTCCTGCTGTTGCCGGCCAAGAAACTCTTTGCACTGGGTGTCGGCCACATACGCCGCCAACAGTTGGAACCGGGGAGCCGCGCCGAGGTGCTCGCCGATGTCACCGACGTGAGCGTCACCACACTCACTGCCGCTGAATGGCGGGTGCTCACCGCGCTTAAACGCGAGTTCCACCCTGAGGAACTCACACCAAACTTATGGGCCGCCCGTGCTCGCGAAGCCGACGTCACGCTCGACGAGTTTGTCGCCAGTGCCGCCGAGTTCGACCGCCGCAAAATCATCGGCCGCTTTTCCACATTCCTCGAACACGTCAAACCCGCATCTAACGGTGAACGGGTCACCCGCTTCAACGCCTTATTCCATTGGGCGGTGCCGCCGGGCCGCGAGTTGGAGGCCGGACGCGAAGTCGGCCGCCATCATATCATGACCCACGCCTACTGGCGCGAAACCGGCCCGGAATTCCATCACGTCAATATTATGGGCGTCGCCCATGGCAGCGATAAACCGTTGCTCTTGGCCCACAAGGCTGCCATCGATGCTCACCTGGCCGCAGTCGGCATTCCCGTCGCCTATACCAATGTGTTCTGGGGGGGGCGCAGCGAAATCAAACCGTCCGAAATCTCACCCACGATCTATCAGGAATGGTTGGCCCGCCAAGGTCAAATTTCCTGAGCACCCGCGCGTTCACAGGCACGACAACCGTGGCCGATGATTCGGCCGCGGGATTGGCGTGTACTGTTAGTTGAAGGTGATCGACCACTTGACGTTTCTGGAGGTGGGCGACTTGAGTGAAATTCTAGCCAAGCCGTCTTGTTGTAGGAGAGCCACGGTGACGCCGGCTGCTTTGTCTGCGGCGGAGACCTCCGCCTTGAGAGCTTTGCGGGTTCCGTTAGATGTGAGTGTGACGACGCGCAATTCATAGTCATCGTTAGCGACCAGGCAACTGGAGCCGCGGAGTTGTTTGGGAGTGGGCGACCATGTTTCTTCCAACACATCAATGATGCCCTGGGTGATATGTCTGGAGGTGCTGAGCAATTGCGGGTGGTCGGCCAGCGGCTTCATTGCCAGGATGGCGCAGGTCGCCGGGGCCAGCGTCTGCTGTAAGCTGCCCTTGAAGGGGCCGGTCATTTTGTGGGTCCAGAATTCATAGGCAACGTATTCTGCTTGGCTATCGAGGCCGAGGTTGGCCAGCGGGCGCTCAATGGATAATTCCTTGTGCTCATCCCAGTTGAATAATCCCACCACATCGCGGCGCGGCGCGCGGCGGGTGTCGGTGAGCAGCCAAATGGCCGGAATGTTAGACTCAAATAAATCAACCGGCCGAGGCCGCAACGGATGGGACGGCATGGTGCGTTTCAATAGATCGACCCGTTCGGGTGTGAGGTCGGCGTACGAATCACTGCTGGCACTCAACTGGCCGCTTAGGGTCACCCAGGAGCAAATTGAGCGGGCTTGGTTGATAGGCAAGCTGGCTCTGATATACAAAGGATCCGGATCGTTATACCAGATGCGGCCGTGGAGATGATAGTTGCGGGCGCCGTAGGTGGGGCCGGTGCGGATGCCCCCCCATTTCGGGCCGTTGTCCGGGCCGATGCGCATGGCGTCGATGAGACCGAATGGGCCGCCGTAACTGCGCATGTTCTGGGGCGTACAACAGCCGAGAATGAAGGTGTCTTTACCGGCGGTTTGGCGGATGAGTCGCAGGCCGTCGCGATAGGCTTCGATATTGGTTTTGGCGGGATTGTGCAGGACGGCGTCGCCCATTTTATCATCCTTGTAGGAATCGTTGACATAACAATGATTCACAGCCGCGCCCGAACACAGGCCGTCCATTTTTAGATAGGTATAACCCCATTCCTTGACAATGCGGTGGATCTCCTCCTGCAGATACTTTAATACCTCGGGGTGGGTCATGTCTAACGCCGTGCCACCCCAAGCACTCTCATGCGGCTTGCCATCATCGCGTTTCACAAACCAATCCTGCCGGTCCTTGTACCATGGGTCGTCATGCGTACCGGAAAACGGCATCAGCCAGATGCCGGGCACCAACCCGAGTGCCTTGATCTTGTCCGCCGTGGCCTGCATGCCCGACGCGTAAGCACCGCCGGGCTTGACTTGGGTGAAATTTTTGCGGGGGCCATTTTTGGATTGGCCATCCTGCCAGCCGTCGTCTATCTGAACTACCGAAAATCCGTATGGGGCAAAATTTTTGGCGGCAAATTCGGCTTGGAGTGGCAGTTGTTTTTCGTTGGATGAGCCGCAATGGTACCATGTGCAATAGACGGTGGGCAAGGGTGGTAATTTGATAGATAGCACCTTGGCGACAGCATCGGCCCAGGCTTCCATGCCGAGCCGGGCATCATCGAAGTAGCCAAAGGCGAAGGTTTCAAGTGCCTCGGATTGGTTAGGGGCGAGGCGCAAGCGGCCGTACTCGACTTGGGCGCAGAAACTCGGCTGTTGGTTGTTGAGGCCGGCGAAGGTGACGCCGCTGCCGCGAGCGGTGGTGAGCCAACCGCCGAGCACGCCATGGCGGGATAAGGGCTCGACAATGACCTGCCACATGTAGCTGCCCATATGATCAGCGAGGTTGGAGATGCCGCCGGTGCCGAAGCCTTTGAGGGTTTCGGCAGGATGGCCGAGATTCACCGCGATGGTGGCCAGCGGGATTTTATTGAGCACCTTCACAGAGGTGTCGGTATTGGTGACCCGCAACTTGATCAACGCAAATGGCAACCCGGGAAACAGCTCCACCCGGCCGCCTCCGCTGGGGTCCGAGATCTCGATTGCCTTGCCCTTGCCGAAGGTGGCGTCCGTCACAGCTGCCACCTTCCCGCTACCACCAGCCCCAGCCATAGTTGCCACGCCATAGGATTTGCCGCTGCCCACATCGATGAGTGAGAGAACGCCGGTTTCAAACGATAGCTTTATACGTTCATTTTGAATAACAACAGGAGGAGTGGCGGCGCTCGCCAAGGAGGCGGCAAGAGACATGATGGTGGCGCAGAGAAGGAGGAGTTTAAAGGGAGGTTTCATAGGACGGGCAAGGTGCATGGAGATGATGCTAGCTGATGCGCTGATCTCAGGCAATTCCAACATGAATAGGACGGCGCAGTTCCATTAGGCGCACCTCATCGGCTTGAATGATGCGTTCCAAGCCGGCAGGGGTGCGCAGCAATAATTCGCCTCCAGGGCCGAGGCCCTCGATGGTGCCGTGCCGCGCTCCGCTGGCGGTGATGAGGCTCACCGCATGGCCGCTGAGCACACAGCGCAGCCGCACCGCGTCGAGTAGTTCGCCAAAGCCGGCAGCGAGTTGCTGGCGGCGCCATCCGAAGCGGCCCAACACGCTTGTTAGGACGTGGGCCCGGTCCTGCGCCTGGCCTGAGGCGAGTTGGAGCGAGGTGGCCAGTTCGGTGAGAGCGGGTGGAAATTCGCAGCTATTGACGTTGATGCCGATGCCGACCACCGCGAAGTCTGCGCCGGCCTCCACCAGAATGCCGGCGACTTTGCGGTGGCCGATCCAAACGTCGTTAGGCCATTTGATGCCCACCTTTGTGGCGCAGGCTTCCACTGCCTCGGCCACTGCGAGTCCCGCGGCCAAGGCCAGCCGGGGCCACAGCGCTTTGGGTTCAGTCGGGCGCACCACGATGGAAAACGCCAGGGATTCGCCCGCGGCTGCAAACCAGTCGGCTCCGCGGCGGCCGCGGCCGGCACTTTGCCGGTCCGTTAGAACGACCAGTCCGTCCGCCGCGCCGAGTTCGGCGAGTCTGCGGGCTTCGTCATTGGTCGAGGCCAGTGTCTCCCGCACCAGCAAGGTGAAGGGTGGAGGGACGGTGAATGGAAGGGTGGAGTGCAGAAGACAGAAGACTATGAGACTGCAGACAGAAGACAAGAGGAAGAAGACAGAAGAGGGGAATAAGAAGCGCCATGCGCGGTCCAAGGGCTCTTCTCTTGCCTTCTAGCAAATGAGGATCATTGTAGCGGCGGTCTGTGACCGTCGCTGGCCAATGCGTGGCGGCATCGCGGCATTGTAGCGGCGGTCTGTGACCGTCGCTG
>JBAXOP010000354.1:0-5818 GCA_037133195.1 Verrucomicrobiota bacterium
AATCAATCACGATGAGTTCGATGTGCCCGGCAAAGTCCTGGGCGAAGAGTTGGCGGATGGTATCGCCGATGGCCCATGCCTCATTGAAGCTGCGCATGATCACAGACACGGCTGGCGGCTCGGAACTCATCGGTGGCGGTCCTCCGCTAGTTGATAGACCTGTTCGAGTTGCGCGTTCACTGCCGCCCATGTGTAGTGCCCCGTCATTTTTGTGTGACCCGCCGTGGCAAGCGCGTGGCGCAGCCCGGCGTCGGCACCGAGTCGCGCCAACGCCGATGTTAGAGCAGCGGCGTCGCCGGCGGGAAAGTGTAGGCCGTCGCGCTCATGACTAACAAGTTTTGCAAGGCCGCCAATATTGGAGGCGATGACGGGCAATCCGGCGGCCCAGGCTTCGAGGATGACGATACCGAATGGCTCGTGGCGCGAGGGCAGCACGAACACATCCAGGGCCGCGAGCAAATCCCGGTGGACGGTGGATTCAGCCACCACCGCCGGATGCAGCGTGACCCTCGCCTCGAGCTGGTGGCGACGAATCAACGCAACAAGCTCTTCTTGATAGGCCGGCGCGGTGACCGGCCCGCCTAACAACAGCCGCCACGGCCGCTGCGGCTGGGCGGCTACCAGCGCGGCAAACGCCTCAACTAACAAGAGCTGGTTTTTCTGGGGATCGATGCGGCTGAGGCATCCGAAGGCGATGGCGTCCTGAGGCCAACCGAGGGTGAGGCGACCGGCGGCGCGGTTAGCGTTGGCGAAGGCGTGCGGTGTGACGCCGTTGGGCAAGTGATAGACGCGGTCATGGCCGAGGGCGGCTTTGGCCCTCTCGTATTCGGAGAATCCGACGCAGAGCACGGCGTCGGCCTCGTCGATGAGGTGGCGCGAGCGCAACAGCGCGCCGAATGGTTTACCCCACTCGAAGTGCCCTTGTTGGGCTTCGTTGACGGCAGCGGCCTCATCAGGTGGCACATCAAAGATATTGCCGTGGAGGGAGACGATGAAGGGTTTGCGGCGGAGGCGAGCGGCGGTCATCACTGCGCCACCCATGCGACCGAGCACATGGGCATGATAGATACGCACCTCGCGTGCGGCGAGCAAATGCCAAAAAAGGTCGAGCGAGAGCAGGTTGCCGCCCTTTTTATCGAGAGCTAAAATGTCCGCCTTGGACAGCCCTAGGAATGGATAGGTATAACGGTAGCGGCGGATAGGAATATCCCTCCAGACTTCGCGCGGGGTGGTAGCTAGGGCGCGGGAGGTATGGATTTCCGGTTGGAGGCCGCTGGCCAACTGTTGTTTGCACAGGTTATAGATGACGCTCTCGGTGCCGCCCCACTCGTCGAGGGCGAAACGCCGCGGTATGTGCAAAATGCGTGGCATATTAGAGGTCAGGAATTAGCGGCGGCGCGCATCACCGGAAAAATATCCGTGAGTGCGGCGACTGGCAAGGTTTCGCAGTTAGACAGCCAAGCGGCGGCGCTGTCCGGGTGCTCCGGGGCATAGCCGTGCATAGCGGTGACTTTACGTTGGTTGAGAAAAGACGGCACGAACAGCGAACCCGACGGCAACAGATAGAAAAGCTCACCGTACTTGCGGTCTGGAAATAAACAGCCGTAACCGGCTAAGCGCTCATCCGTTAAAATCCCGCCGTCCGGCTGTTCGCGCAACCAGTCGGTGGCGGTGGCGCGGGCACTTTCATTAGAGAACCAGAAGCGGGCCATGGTGGAATCCCACACGGCGATATAGTCGCGGCCGTAATTGAGGCCGAGATTATTCCAGCGATGCAACAGATCGGAGCAGACGTGGACATCTGCCATGCCATGATCACTGAACAGGTGTAGGCGTACGTCATGGTAATGGCGTGCCGCGAGATCCGCCAGCGCTTGGAGATTGGAGCCGAACAGATCGAACGCCGCGTCCACTTGCGGGTGATCAACACCATATTTGTGCATGACAGCGTCGAGGCTGGCGGTGAACAGATAGAGTAATTCGACGTCGCCCTTTTCGATCTCGCTGCGGGCATGGGCGAAGTTTTCAGGATCGGAGAGGCGCCAATTGGAACGGGTCCAGGGTTTGCCGGATTGTTGCCAATGCTGGAAAATTGTGGCTTGGCCGCCAGTGATGCCACCGGGTTGATAGATATCCTTTTTCTCGCTGTAATCCAGATAGGGCAACTTCGAGAACGGCACGCTGTAGAGCTGGAAATACCCGGTGTAGCCATTGCGGCGGGCAATGAATTTGGATACCTTGTTGCGAATCCGGTGATGACCCGCAACAATTTCCGGCAACCATCCGAGGTGGCGCAACGATCGAAACGGCGAGGCCCCGCCCGCCGCCTTGATAAAAAATGAGAAGTGCCGATGTTCGCACGGCAGCGTACCGGTAAGAATAGTAGGATCGCAAGTGCTCGAATACCCTAGCAACGTCTCGCAGCGCATGCGCAACGGCAACAATTTTTCAGCGAAGTGGCGGCGTGATGCCAGTGCCCAGCCTAGAGCGTCGGCGAAGATAAAGATATCGATATGCGGCTTCATCCTGGGGTGCTGGTGAAGCTATGGATGAGGTGGATGAGGTGCAGTGGTGAGAATGGTTTACCGAGCACTTCGCAGGCACCGGCCTCACGCAAGCTTTCCACGACGCGGGGCGTGGCACGACCAGTGACGAAGATGACGGGAATAGTCTCGCAGCCGGGGATTTTGCGCAATTCGCCCATTACCTCCTGGCCGCTGAGGCCCGGCATTTCGTAATCGAGAATCACCAGATCGGGACACTCGTGTTTGGCACTTTCGATCAGATCTGTGCCATTATTGAAAAAGCCGCCCTGGATGCGGTTGCGCTGGAAATGCATCTGATAGAGTTTCGAGACGACGAAGTCATCTTCCGCGACAAGGACTTTTTTCATGGGTGGATATCGAGGGTTAGGATAGTGCAATCGTCGGCTAGGTGTGGGCCGGAGAGGTCGCTGATGCGTTGGCACAGATGCTGCCAGAGTTGCTCCGGAGTCGAGTGGCAATGGCTGTCGAGATGTCTGACAAATTCCTGCCACCCGCAATCCTCATCACGGCGGTCCCACTCGTAGCAACCATCAGTGACCATGACCAAGCGCTCGCCGCCCGTCAGCGCGACACGCTCGTTGGTGTAGCTCACATCGGAGAGAATCCCCAGCGGTGGTCCCGAAGGATTGAGAAAGCTGCGCTGGCCGTCGGCTCGGTAAAAAAATGTCGGACAATGACCGGCGCTGGCGTGGTCGAGCACTTTACCGTCGGCGGACACCCGCGCGACGGTGCAAGTGATGAACATGCTGAGGTTGCCGAGTTGATAGCAGAGTGAGCGGTTGATGGTTTCCAAAATGGTGTTGGACGCAGGCAGGTGCAGCGAGAGGTCAAAGGCGGTACGGAAAATACTCGCGAGCAAGGCGGCCGACACCCCTTTGCCCATCACGTCGATCATTGCCAGGACCAGATTACCGGCGCTATCCGTGCGGGCGATGGCGTAATCGCCGGCGATGGTGAGCGAGCTTTGCTGAAAGATGGCGGCGTGCCAATGCGGCGAAGTGGGCGCGGGCAGAATGGGCAGCAGGGCTTTTTGGATTTCCACGGCGATTTCCAACTCATGTAAATCCTTTTGGGAAAGGTCGTGGATTTTTGTCAGATGAGTGTTAGCACAGGCGATGCCGCAGAGATCGGCGAGGGTGCGCAAGGTGCCTAGGGAGCGGCTCTTCTGCTCGGTGACGCCCGGCTTGCGCAGCACGATGAGGGCGCCGAAGTGCAAGTCCCCGGCGACGATAGGAAACACGCAACCGGCACCGATGGAGCGGACGGTATTGATGCCGAGATTGAGGTGACTGAGTTCCTGGGAGTTTTCCCAGACCGTTTCGCGGGTGAGGGCGCCGAGGGTTCGCAGGCAGGGATCTGCGTCATTGGGATCGAGGAACCATGCGGCGGTGCCGAGGATTTTGCAAACCGTATCGGGGATGGCGGGTGCGGCTTGGAAGAAAATCCGGTCGAGCGGATGCAGGAACACGAATTCTTTAAGGGCATCGTCGATGAAGTCACGCAAGTTGCCACGTTCGATGAGGTTGCCGGTGAGGCGGTGGAAAACGGTGAGGCTTTCGTAGCAAGAGGAGAGTTCCTCAAGGATCCCGTCGAGTTCCGCGTTGCCCGGCATCAGCCAACTTTGGTTGGGATAATGCTTGAGCACCTCCAGACGGAACCCCTGCGGCCCGCGCCATGACTGCAGCTCATCGGCAAAAGTGGTGATGATGAACAACCCGCGACCGCTTTCTGCGGTTGCATCCGAGGGCAGCGTCGGAGCTTGCAACAGCGCCTCCGGTGGACCGTCGCCGGGATCTTGGACCACCAGACTGATGGTGTCCGGCGTGATACTCCACTCGACGATGATCACTTGGCTAGCATCGCTGCGGGCACCGTGCACAATCGCATTGAACACTACCTCACTGAACACCAATTGCCACTGGACCAAATCGGACTCGCTGAATGGCCCACTGACGAGCGTGTCCATGAAGGCTTGGCGCAGCGGGGCGACCAGAGCCGTATCGGCCGGGATTGCGTGGCGCACGATACCGATGGGAGGACGCAAGGATGGGTGGAGGTTCATGCGTGGGACGGGGGGGGTGATAGATCGGCGGCCTGTAGGCGGCGGATAAACCCGGCGATGGCGGGGCTGAGGGCAGCGGGCGGCAGTGACGCTTGATAGACAGCGTGCAGCGCCTCCTCGGGATCAGCTGGACTGTGGCAGCCCTGGCTATCCGCATAAGCGAAAACACCAATGGGGGCGTGGCGGATCAGGTTTTGCCAATCCGGATTGAGAGCAGCGAATTGCTCGGTGCTGCGTGGCAGGATGCCATAGAGTGGCAGTTGCCCCCGCCACACCAGCGGCAGCCAGGCGCGGCGGTTGCTCAGGCCGGCGGCAGGGTCGCCGGGTAGGCGACGGCCGTCGAAGGTGACGAACGAGCCGGAGCTGGCGCGGCCGACACCGAGACGCAGGTAGAGGAGCAAGGCCAGCAGGCGGTCGCGCAGCGGGACATGGGAGGCAGGTTTGGCGAGGCTGCCGAGCAAGTGCGGCTCGATGTGGTCGAGGCGGGTGCAATGCTTGAGGTTGAAGAGCACGCCGCTGTCGAGCAGGCAATTTTCCAAGGCGGTGACGGGACCGAGGAATGAGCGAGGGGCGAGATGCGAATGAGCGACACGGTTGGCACCGGTGAGCACCGAACCATGACCGATGACTGCGTAGGGGCCGATCTCACAGCCGGGCCCGATGAATACCTCGTCGCCAATAAAATAAGGCGCGATGAGCTTGGCTTGAGGGTGGATTTTACAGGAAAAACCAATGCTGAGCAACGCCTGATCCGGCCCTGCGGCCATGCGTTCCAGCCACACTTGTTCCATGGAGGCGGCGCGGGTGATCAGGTCCCAGCCGTTAGCAGGCGGCGGCGGCACGGCCAATACTGATGACTTAGCAGGAGGACAGGCAGGCTGCCCGTCTTGGACGACGGGCAGCCTGCCTGTCGTTTCATGCGCAGAGAGCGCCAATTTAACAGCATCGGGCGGCGCGGCGGCACCGGGCAGCCAGTCCACCAAGGTCGCGTCGGCTGGAGCCTCGCTGGTGGCTCCCAGCGAGTGGAATTCGAGCGTCAGCGGCCATAGCAACGAGTCTTCCAGAACGTGGCGCACGGCGGCTGGGCGGTCTGCTGCATACACATGCACGCGGCTCATTCCTTGGTTCACGGCGTGGTCGAGCCAATGGTGGAGCAAGCATTGGTCGCCGATAGTCCACAAACCGAAGGGCAGCGGTGAGCGCCGGACAG
>JBAXOP010000355.1:0-5805 GCA_037133195.1 Verrucomicrobiota bacterium
TTCCCCCACGGTGCACTGCCGGAGGACCCACTTGAGCAGAACCCCCCGATCTGTCCATCATTCGCGTAGGGGACGTTGAGCCCCGTGTTGTTAGGATCGTAGCCCCCGAAATCCCCCGCCGTGCCGTGCAAGGGAGCGTGGCTGCGCGTGGCCGAACTCAAGGTGGCTTGCCCTTGGTTGACCAGATCCGTGGCGCTGACCGTAAAGCCGGCCATCGCTCCAGTGGCGTTGGTTTGGCTGATCGAACTAGCACCCTGCGCAATAAAGGTCACGCTGGCCGTTTGGGTGAGCGCGATGCCGTCGCTGGCATCGGTGGCGGTGAAGACGTCGGTGCCGGTGGTGGTGGATGTGACCGTGAAGGTCGCGTTGCCAGAGCTATCAGTCGTGCCGAAGATGGTGGTGATGACCGGGCTGCCAGACCCGGAGGTCTTGGCCAACGTCACGGTCTTACCCGCGACGAGATTGTTGCCGGCGTCTTTGAGCGTCACGGTGAGCGTCGAGGTGGCGGAGCCATCGGCCAACACCGAGCTGGGCGCGGCGACCACCGTCGAGTTGCTGGCGCTAACTGCCGTTCCCGCCGCAGTGAAGGTCACGCTGGCCGTTTGGTTCACCGTGACGCCGTCAGTGACATCGGTGGCGGTGAAGACATCGGTGCCGATGGTGGTGGATTTGACCGTGAAGGTCGCCAGACCGGCGCTATCGGTGGTGCCGGCGAGGGTGGCGATGACCGGGCTGCCCGGACCGGAGGTCTTGGCCAGTGTCACGGCTTTGCCAGCGACGACATTATTGTTAGAATCTTTGAGGGTCACGGTGAGGGTGGCGGTGGCGACCCCATCGGCTAACACCGAGCTGGGCGCGGCTACCAGCGTCGAGTTGGCGGCGCTAACGATCGGCCCAACCACCATAAACGTCACGCCGGCCGATTGATTGACCGTAAAGCCGTCACTGACATCGGTGGCGGTGAAGACATCGGTGCCCGTGGTGGTGGATGTGACCGTGAAGGTCGCGATGCGCGAGCTGTTGCTGGTTCCGTTCACGGTAGTGATGACCGGGCTGCCCGGGCCTGCGGTCTGGGCCAGTGTCACGCTCTTGCCGGCGATGGGATTGTTGTTAGCGTCGTTGAGGGTCACGGTGATGGTCGAGGTGGCGGAGCCATCGGCCAACACCGCGCTGGGCACGGCCACCACCGTCGAGTTGCTGGCGCTGTCCGGCACGGTCGCGGCGAGGTTTTCCTTCAAGGCATTGAGATTGGCGTCCTGCTTGACGATGACAATGTTCTCGCCCGCGGCCGTTGCGAATGTGAGGAGTTCGGCTGACAGCGTTGCGCTTTTCAGGCCGTTGCGGTAAAGATCGACGCTCTGCGCGCCCCAATAGTTGCGCATGGTGCACGGCCCGCCCAGACTAGAAGTGATTTCAACGAACCCGACGTTGCCGGATTTCATCTGGGATGTGACCAGGAACCCGCCCTTCGCACGCAGGCTGAACGCCGCATCGGTGTCCGTGGGCCAGGCGGGAAACACCCGGATGATGGGTGTGCCGCCGGGTGCCGCCGCGCCGGATTGCAGCAGCGCGGTGGTGAGACCCTCGCTGATGGTTGCTTCCGTCTGGAAGTCGATGGCAAAGCGCGGATCGACATTGTATTCGCGGATCCGATTGGGATAGTCGTTGATGACCGTGTTCCACCATGACGGGCAGATCCGAAAACATTGCTCCACCCAGTCGGCACGTCCCAGCCTGGCGACCTCGCCAGGGAATCTACAGATCGAAGCATCGAATGGCGTGACGCTGTTCAACACCTGTTGCCCAAAGGTTCCAGCGGCCAGCGTGTTCGCGGCGATCTGCCATTCGGTGGGGTTGGTCAGTTTCGATTCGGAATTCACCAGATCGAAGATGCTCACCATCAACATCCGCGGGTCGTGGGCCGAGCCGATCAGCGTGTTGCTGCCGATGCCGATCGCGAAAACCGGCTCGTTGCCCACTTGCAACACGCCCATGGCATTCGGCGTGGCATTCGTCGGATAGGGTGCGAGGTTGGTCAGCATGTCCTGCCACAACGGCACCAGGTCGGCATCGACATTGAGCAATTGAGCCGCCTGGATGGCGACCGGGAAGATACCCTTGACCGACGCCAGATCATTGATGCCGTCACGCACCCCGTTGAGATAGGTTTCGGCCCACGACGTGTTGTTGATGTGATACTTGCCGTCGGCTTCGAGCTGCGTTCCTGGAAACGTGCGATACAATTCCGCCGCGCCCTTGAGCATCGGATAGGCCCGGTCCCTCAACCACGCAATGTCATGCGTATACTCGTAGCGCTCCCAATACCACTGCGCCGCTTCCGCCGTGTTGTAGAGCAGTCGCGAGCATGTCCCTCCCGTCCAGCGGGTTTCCCAATCGCTGCGGGTTGCGCTGGTTGGCATTGGCCCGCTTGCGGGCATGACTTCCGGGCCGTCGAACGCGAAAGTCTCCTGCACCCAAATCGCATCCTTGCCGCAACCAAAATACTGGCTGGCAACCGTGTTGATGCGCGGGAATTGCCGGGTGAGCATCGCAAAATACGGATCGGCCAACTCGGGGTGGTTGGCCTGTTCGAACACCGGCGTCAGGGTTTGGCGGGAACTGTTGAACCACCAATACATCGATCCCCAATACTGCCAGCCGTCCTGCACATTAAAGATCGCCCCGTTGGCGTTCACCGGAAACTGCCCCCGCTGGCAGGTGTTCATGCAGTAAAGATAGTAAAGCCAGTGCTGGTCGGGACTATCAGGAAACGACAGATCATGCTTCGACGGCAGATAGATGAATGACCGCTTCCAGAAGTCATGCCACTGGGAAACGTTGGAATCGTAGATCGCGGGGAAAGTGGTGGCCAATGCCGCGTTCATCTCCGCGCTCGCCAGCGCCGTAACGTCGACGGCAGGTTCCATCGACGCGGCGCTACTGATATAGATCGTGAAGGTGCCATTGGCCGCGGGCACGGTCAACAAGTCCGTCGTCGCGGTTGCCGTGCGGCCCTGCACCGCAACGACCATGCCCGAAGCGCAATAAAAATCGTTGACCGTCATCCCGGTATCGCAGGCTTCGCTGAACACCTGCTTGAGCACCAGCATGTTGCCCTGTTGTGACAGCGTCGAAGTGCGCTGGTATAGCCCCAGCACGAGATCGTCCGGCAGGATCTTCTTCAGATTGACGGTGATGGCCGTGGGCGTGGCCCGAGTGTCGGTGATTTCAATCGCGAACACGTCGTGGTCCCGCCACGGGACAATGCGCGCGCTGACACCGACGCCCTCCACGCTCTCATAGCCGTCATAAGTATGGAGGTCCTGCTTGCAGGTGCTGGCAAAGGGTGTCCCGGAAAAGCCGATATCGACATGACCGACCTTCGAGTTGCCGTCAGTGCGGCTCGCGTTACTAAAGTTACTACTAAAAGTAGCCGTAGCGCTGCCCCTGTAGAACACATCCGGCCGACCGAAATTGAACTGCAGCATCGACCCCGTGCCGTCAATCCAAACCAGGGTGCCCATCTTGCCGTTGCCTAACGGAATCCCCTTGATCGCTTGGGTCGGCTGGGTGAAGTGCAGATCAATGGGTGCCAGATACTGGGCATAGTCCAGGTTCAACATGGTCGAACCCCCGGTGATGATCGCCGTAACTGCGGTAAAGGTCACCGTGGCCGTCGGCGTTAGAGTCACGCCGTCCCCAGTCGCCGTGAAGACATCCACGCCGGGGCTGCCGGATTTGACGGTGAACGTCGCCACGCCGGAAGCGCTGGTCGTTCCGGAAACCGTGGTAATGACTGGGGTGCCCGGGCCTGAGGTGTGGGCCAAAGTCACGGTCTTGCCCGCGACCGGATTGCTGTTGGCATCCAGCAGGGTGACGGTGACCGTCGAGGTGGCGGAGCCGTCGGCCGGGACGGTGGCAGGCGCTGCGACTACCGTTGAGGTTCCCGCATTCACGGCACCCGCCGTGAACGTCACGGTGGCCGTTTGATTAAGCGCCACGCTGTCGCCCGTGGCGGTGAAGACCGGCGAACCTGCCGTCGTGGATTTGACCGTAAAGGTCGCGACCCCCGAGCCATCGGTGGTGCCGGCGATGGGGGTGATGACCGGGCTTCCCGGACCCGAGGTTTTGGCGAGCGTGACGGCCTTGCCGGAAATGGGTGCACTGACGGCATTCTTCAAGGTCACGGTGATCGTGGAGGTGGAGGAGCCGTCGGCCGTCACCGTGGCCGGCGAGGCCGTCGCCGTCGAGGTTGCCGCACTCACCACCGTCGCCGAAAAGGTCACGCTCGCAGTGGAGGGCGCAATGACCAGGTTGCTGTCGGTGACATCGGTGGCGGTGAACACGGCCGTGCCCGCCGTGGTCGATTTCACGCTCAAGGTCACCACCCCGGAATCGTTAGAGACCCCCGTGGCCGGCGAGATCGTGTCGGTCGCGCTGCGGCTGGATGCGAGCGTCACGGTCTTGCCCCAGGCGGCGGCGTTGCCGGCACCTTTCAAGGTGACGGTGATGGTGGAGGTGGTCACTCCATCGCTGGCGACAGTGGTGGGACTGGCCGTCACGGTGGAATTGGCGGCAATCGCGGGAATCGGCGTCACATCGCGCAGCGACACGGCAGTGGGCGCGAAAGAATAGTAACCACCCGTGGCCCCGGCCACGAAATTGATCACCTGCTGGCCAGTCCCATCAGCCGTGAACGTCCCCACGGCATACTGGCTGTGGTTTCCTGCACTATAATTTCTCCCCAGGATGGTGACTTGGCCGTCAAACACGTCGGATACCGGGCCGTTCCAGTCAGGCGCCCAGACCTGAACCTGATAGTTATTGCCACTGGTCAGATTGCTCAACGTGATCGTGCCCGAGCCGTTCTGTGCATACATGGAATTATGCCGCAATTTTTGGTAATCAGTGGTTGCGTTGTTCCCGGTAAAATTCAGGTTCGTCGTAGGATACGTCATCGAGATGCGGGAAGTGCCGAAGGACAAAGTGGAGCCGCTGGAGCTGGAATAGTGCTTGAACGTCACGCCGTTGAGCGTCACGTCCGCACCCGATCCATTCCCGTAAGTGGTCACGGCGTCAACAAATGTGCCGTTGGTCTTCACATCGGAGGCGAGATCAGTGTCATCCTGTGCCGAACCCCAGGTGATGGCCGCCGCTTGGGCGGCGGGCTGGCTGAGACCCAGCGCAAGGGCAAGGGCGAGGAGACCCCGGATGGGGCGGGACGGGATGGTGGTGGAATTCATGGTGACTTGGTGAATAGGTTTGGAAAAATGATAGTGGATAGTGGATCGTGGATTGTTGCGTCGCTCTTCTTCCTCTTTATCTTCGATCTTCGATCCACTATCTTCTATCCACTATCTTCGGGCGTCGCAGACCGCCGCTACAGCGCTTTGACCCTCACGAAAAGTTTGCCGTTGAGCGCCGGGTTGCTGACCGTGACGGTCACCGTCTGCACTCCGTTGGAATCCGCGGTGCCGGCAGACTCGCTTGCCGTGGCCGGATTCCATGTTGTTAGATCGGTGCTGTATTCCACGGTGTAGGTGAGACCGGAATTGGCGCGCCGGGTATAACTGAACTGAGTGCCATGCAAGGGGGTGCACGGGTTGACCGACGAGCCCTTGGTGGGATCCAGGCCGAAGGCGAACTCCATGAAGTTGCTCCAACCGTCGTGGTCGGCATCGGCGGCCGGGTTGCTCAGGTCGAAAGCGGCGTAGGCCGGATTGGCGGCCCAGGTTTCGTAGGCCGTGGCCGGCGGCGCGCTGGTCACATCGCGCAGCGACACGGCAGTGGGCGCGAAAGCATAGT
>JBAXOP010000356.1:0-5772 GCA_037133195.1 Verrucomicrobiota bacterium
AATCGATGCCGTGGTGCGTGGTCGCTCACAATGACAAAGGTATCGAGGAGAAGCATGTTGCAATTCCGAACTTCGACCCCGTCTTCGAAAAGATCGTGCATCCCTATGTGGATCGAATTGATCGGAATGGCCTCCGGGCATGGTTGGAGCACTACAATCTGCGCAACGGCCTGCCCTCGCCGAATGACCGGCTCCGGACCGAGCCTGATTTCGCCCACCTGAGAATCGCTACCGAGGATGTCGCATTCCTTCGCCTCGTGTGGCAGCAGGTGGACGAATGGGTGCGCGCAAAAGTTTTGAAGAACCGGGAGGATCTTGAAGCACGTTTGACCGCAGCGCACTACCGGGTGCGTTGCAACAAGCACACCGGCGGACCTCTTGATCAACCCGTCATCCTGGGGCCTCGTGGTAACCAGCTTCGGCTAGCTGGAAGCATCTACTACCGACCGGAATTTGGGCAGGATGTCACACCGCTTCTTGATCTGAATGACCCCGCAGTCGTGCAGAAGAGACTCACCGAACTCAGGGAAACGGTGATGAAGCGGCTCGATTTTCGCGCATATCACTTGATCGGGCGTCTCTTCGGCAGCAGAGAGCAGGCGCGTGTTCGCCAAGGTACGGCCCGGGATCATCTCAAGTCGCTGATTGACCACAAGCTCCGGGCGGAACGAACGGTGGTGGATTCAATCCCGCCCGTCGATTTGAGCAACTTGATTCGACAGGCCGACGAGCAGAAGACGGGCCTGCAACCCGAGATCTTGCGCAAACATTCGGGTGACGCCTCCGTCGCTTTGCCTCAGAAAACAAATTCCGTCGCGGTGCAACACCCGACAGCCGCTTCGGACGCGGCTGAGCTTGTTGCACCATCGACACCAACTCCACCCCGTCAGAAAGGTGACATCAAGAAATCCATGTCGGGCGCTGAGTGCACGGTGGTTGATCCCAAGATGTCTCACGTCATTCAGAACAACACGATCAAGAAGAAGCCCCGAAAGAAGCGGCTCCCCAAGGTGATCGTACTGGAAGACATCCCCATCAAGTGAGTGCTCAGTGAGCAGCCCTGGTGCACCTACCCGCAAGGTTAGCAAAGAAATGCTTAGTCCCCAAGCGAGTGATGAAATACGACCATTCGATTTCTGCAACATGTCAGCCGGTCGCCAGTTGCCGGGCGGCCGGCTGACAGGCGCGATTCCAAGCAAATGAGTGAGTTCCCAGCACCCAATACCACGGGAAGACTCATCGTCAATCCGTTGAATCCGAGCCCTTGGGCCAGCCCAGTGAATGCGTGAACTTTCCCTGCCATGCCAGTATCCTTGCGCATCGACCGACGTTTTCCGTCATGAACATTACCGGAGCAATTTCGGCAGCCACGCGCACACGACCCGTAGCAAGTTCACCGGGGACAGCGACACCACTGGCACAGCAAAAGCCCACCCGCAGCCATGCCAATCGACCCGCAGCAACCGACAGCTTCGGCAGCGTCAAGCAATTCAGGGGCCGCACGCTGCCTGAGCCGCTATTGCCTTACAGGCGCAACTGGAGCATCATGAAATCGTGCTCCAGGCTCTCAGATTCCCGCACCACCCGATCCTTGAAAACGGCATTCCAAATGAAGCCAGCCGCGGACAGCGTGCCACGGTGTTCCCGGAATGTCTTTCCGGGTGAAAACCGCCCCGGAAGCGCCGATTTCTCTTGGATTGGCCTTGGCAGCCCCATCTGTTACTGCTGGAATCCCTTGAACATGAGTTGCTCCGTTAATCTCCCCCAACCTGGACAAGTCGTCCGCGTCCGCACCAGGACGTGGTTGGTGGAAAACGTCGAAGCCGACCCAGGCTTCGGCTCCACGGTTTCTCTGGCGTGCCTCGACGACGATGCCCAAGGCGAGCAGCTTGCCGTCGACTGGCACCTGGAGCTCGACCGCCGGATCGTAAGCGAGGAGGCGTGGAAAGACATCGGGAAGAAAGGTTTCGACCCGCCACGGGAGTTCGCCGCCTTTTTGAACACCCTGCGCTGGAACTGCGTCACCGCCACCGATCCGCGCCTGTTCCAGTCCCCATTCCGGGCCGGCATCCGGATCGACCCCTACCAGATGGTCCCCCTGCGCAAGGCCCTGCGCCTCCCGCGGGTGAACCTGTTCATCGCCGATGACGTCGGCCTCGGGAAAACCATTGAAGCAGGCCTGATTGCCAGCGAGTTGCTGCTTCGCCGGCGGGTTCGCGACATCGTGGTGGCATGCCCGCCGTCCATGATTCTCCAGTGGAAGGACGAACTCGAAAACCGCTTCGGCCTGACCTTTGAGATTTTCGACCGCGCCTACATGGAAAAGATCCGCCGCGAGCGTGGCCACACGGTGAATGCCTGGGACACGTTCCCCCGGTTCCTCATCTCCCACAAGCTGCTCATTGACGAGACCTACGTCGCCCCGATGCGCGATTGGCTGGACAATCTCCGCCCGGGTTCGCTCCTAATTCTGGACGAGGCCCACCATGCCGCCCCATCCAGCAGTTCGAAATACGCCATTGATTCCCAGATCACCAAGGCGATCCGAAATCTCGCCTTCCGCTTCGAGCACCGGTTATTTCTCTCGGCCACGCCCCACAACGGCCACAGCAACAGCTTTTCCTCCCTGCTGGAAATCCTCGACCGCGAACGCTTCGTGCGCGGCGTCAAAGTGGACGGCAAGCTCCGTGACGACGTCATGATCCGCCGCCTCAAGGATGACCTCCGCTCGATTGGAGTCCCGGGCTTCCCCGACCGGCGGGTGATCCAGATCAACCTGCCGCAGGATCTCGGGTTTGAAACGCTCCCGGAAGATACGCCCGAATTGGCGCTCGCCACCCTGCTCGACCGCTACCGGACGATCCGGCTGGATTCCATGGCCGGCTCCACAAAAAAGCAGCGATCCCACTTCGAGTTGCTGACCACCCAACTCCAACAGCGCCTGCTCTCGTCCGCCGAGGCGTTCGCCCGCACGCTCCGCGTCCACCGCGCCACCATGGAACGGATCTGGGCAAAAGAAACGGCCATTCTCCCGGACGCCAAGGTCCGCTCAGATCAACTCAATGCCGTCGATTCTGAAGACGACCGATCCACCCTATCCGAAGAGCAACTCGACCAGCTTTTCGACCTTGAGACGGAAAAAGCCACCTTGGCCGCCGCCTCGGACACCGCGCCCTCGGAAAGTGAGCGCCGCCTGTTGGGGGAAATGACCGTCATCGCCGAGAAAGCCCGCGTCGAGCCCGACGCGAAGATCCAATACCTCGTGCAATGGATCCGCGAAAACCAATGCGCCGGGGCCTCGCTCCCCGCACATGCTGCCCCTGCGGCAAACGGCCCGTGGACTCACCGGCGCCTGATCATCTTCACCGAGTGGGACGACACGAAACGCTTCATTGAAAAGCACCTGAAATCCGCCATTTCCGGCACCGACAGATGGGACGAGCTGATCGAGATCTTCCACGGCCCAACACCCTTCCAGAAAAAGGAGGATCTCAAACGCGCCTTCAACACCCCGCCGGACAAGCACCCGGTCCGCATCCTCATCTGCACCGATGCCGCCCGCGAGGGTCTCAACCTCCAGGCCCACTGCCACGACCTCATTCACTTCGATGTCCCGTGGAATCCCGCCCGCATGGAGCAGCGCAATGGCCGCATCGACCGGAAACTCCAGCCAAACAGCGAGGTTTTCTGCCGCTACTTCTTCTACACCCAGCGTCCCGAGGACAAAGTGCTCCGCGTGCTCGCCCGCAAAACCCGTACCATCAAGGACGAACTCGGCAGCTTCACGGATGTCATCTCCAAGAAACTCAAAACCGGTATCCGCCGCGAAATAGCCGCCCGTACCGCCGATGAGCTTGACCACCTGACCGACGCCGAAGCGGATGCCGTCCGCGACGAGGAACTGGAGTCGGCCCGATCCCGTCACGCTGATCTCCGGGAAGAAATCGGCGTCGTGGAGCGGCAGCTCAACGAATCCCGCAAGGCGATTCACTTTGATTCTCCAATGCTTCAGGACGCCATCTCCTGCTCGCTGAAGCTCCTCGACGTAGAAGGACTGAAGCCCGCAGATAATGGCCACTTCACCCTTCCCGATCTCGAATCCCGCCGGGGCGCTGATCCGAAATGGGCGGCCACCCTCGATACCCTGCGCCCGCCGCCGGAGAGCGGGAAACGTGATTACCAATGGCGCAAGGATTGCCCGATCCGCCCGGTCACCTTCGAAGCTCCGGACGGCATCGACGACAGTGTCGTTCAACTCCACCTTTCCCACCGGTTGGTCCAGCGCTTGCTCGGCCGCTTCACCTCACAGGGATTCGTTTACGACGACCTTTCCCGTGCCTGCCTTGCAACTTCGGATGATTCCATCCCGCGTGTCGTTCTGCTAGGTCGCATTTCGGTCTATGGCCCTCACGCCTCCCGTTTGCATGAGGAGGTCATCACCATCACCGCACGCTGGACCCCGCCCGAGGGTCGCACCAAGCCGCTGGCTCCCTTCGCCCGCGATGGTGAGCAACGCACGATGGAACTGCTTCAACAAAACCTCGGCCCCAGCCTGCAACGTGAAGTTCCCGCCGCCGTCTGCGAGCGTCTCGCCGCCGCCATTCGCAGCGATGTCGATGACCTGCATGCCCACCTCCATCCCCGCGGCGAGGATGCGTTGGCTGATGCGGTAAAAAAACTCAAAGCCCGCGGTGAAGCGGAAGCCTCCGAACTGATCCGCATCCTTCAGGAACAGCGCAAACGCGTCATCACCGAACTCGCGAAAAACAAAGACTGGCAGCAATTGGAACTCGGCCTCAACGACGACGAACAGAAACAGCGCGAGTCCGATATCAAACACTGGGAATCCTGGCTCACGAACGTTGATGGCGACCTCCAAAGGGAACCCGACCGCATCCGCGAATTCTATTCAGTCAAATCCCACCGTATCGAACCTGTGGGGCTCGTCTATCTCTGGCCCTCATAACGTTGCCTTATGGACGCACCACGCTTAATCACCCTTCCACCGTTGGACTCTGACGAATTGGCGGAACTCTGTCGCCGCGATTTGACCATGCCTCGGCATATCGCCGCCGAGTTGGGACAGAGCGCGGTCACCGCTGCCCGTGCCGGCGTCTATCAGGATTCCTCGGGCCGCCCGGTCGTCTGGCGCGATGCGGTCAAACATGCGGTGGCAGCCAGGATCACTCTCCCTCAAGATCATCCGCTGCCACCATGCCCGCCACCACGCCATGACTCGACCATCATCCAGGTAGCCAACGAAACCACGATGGTTGCAGCACAACGGGCTCAAGCCCAAGGACTCCATCCCTTGGCACTGAATTTCGCCAACGGTATCAACCCCGGCGGCGGATTCCTCAACGGTGCGCTGGCTCAAGAGGAATGCCTTTGCCGATCCAGCGCACTTTACCTAACACTCGAAGACGATCTCATGTATGAATTCCATAGATCGCGCCCGGAGCCGGATTCCAGCGACTGGTGCATTTTTTCGCCGGGCGTGCCCTTCTTCCGCCGCGATGATGGCAGCGTTCTTGATAAACCTTGGTTATTGGACGTGATCACCTGCGCGGCACCGTATGCGCCGGGGATTGGTCAGCCGCGTTCCCGCAAACTGCTCAATTCCCGCATTCGCCGGGTTCTCTCAATAGCCCGCGTCAGAGGTTACGAATCCCTCATTCTAGGCGCGTGGGGCTGCGGAGCCTTCGGCAACGACCCCCGGCACACCGCTCTGGACTTCCGCGATGCTCTCGAAAACGAATTTCGCGGGGCGTT
>JBAXOP010000357.1:0-5769 GCA_037133195.1 Verrucomicrobiota bacterium
CCCCGATACACGTGACCAGTACTTGATCCGCTCGCTGATGGATGAGGCCATCACTTCCAGCCAACTTGAAGGCGCGGTCACCACCCGCGAGGTGGCCAAGGACATGCTGCGCTCGGGCCGCGATCCTCGCGATAAAAGCGAGCAGATGATCCTCAACAACTACCGCACGATGCGTCGTATCCGGGAGATCAGGAGCCAACGCATGACGCCCGAGTTGATTTTCGAACTCCACCGGATGGTCACCGACAGCACGCTCAACAACCCGGACGCCGCCGGTCGGCTGCGCCGGGATGACGAACTGATCACCGTGGAGGACGATTCCGGCGAAATCATGCACTTGCCGCCAGCCGCGGCCGGGCTTGCGGAGCGCATGGCAGCCATGTGCGCCTTCGCCAATGGGGAGCCCGCCGACCCATTCATTCATCCGGCCATCCGCGCGATGATCCTGCATTTCTGGCTGGCCTACGACCATCCCTTTGTCGATGGCAACGGCCGCACGGCGCGGGCCTTGTTCTATTGGGCCATGCTCCACGCCGACTACTGGCTGTTTGAGTATGTGTCGATTTCGGATGTGTTGCGGCGTGCTCCGGTGAAATACTACCGGGCATTCCTCCACACCGAAACCGACGACAACGACCTGACCTATTTCCTGTTGCACCAATCGGACGTGATCCGCAAGGCGATTGACACCTTGCACGAGTATATCTCTCGCAAGACCAAGGAGGTTCGCTCAAGCGAGAGGATGCTGCGCAGTTGGCGCCATCTGAATCACCGCCAGCAGGCATTGATCGGTCACGCAATTCACCACATCGGCGCGTCCTACACGGTGGAGGGGCACCAGCGCAGCCACGACAGCGCGTATGACACCGCTCGCAAAGATCTGTTGGGACTGGTTGAAGACGGTCTGCTCGAACTGCGCAAGAGCGGCCGAAAAATGGTCTTCTATCCATCCCCAAGCCTGCAACAATCCATCCGCAATGGTCAGGCTTAACCCACCCAACCCGACGACCTGCTTCCCGAAAACTAGCAAACCTTTCTCCATTTCAGTTTTCTGGTTTTTCAGCTTTCAGCATTTTCCCCATGAATCTCACCCAGCTCAAAACCTACGCGCCTGCCGCCCGCAACGCCTTTATCAAGGCGGTTACCCGCCGGGCGGGCATGCTGGGCATTCATCCCGGGCGTGTCGATCCGGTCATTGAATCCGGCGATGTGGCGCTCATTGGTGGCCAGCCATTCCCGCGCTCCATCGTGCCATTGCGCAAAAAACTCGTCAGTCTGATCGAGGCTGGTGGCTTCGAGCAGACGATGGAGTCCATGGCCTACACTTGGTTCGACCGCCTTGTCGCACTGCGCTTCATGGAGTGACATGCCGGTTATCTGGACCACGGCTATCGTGTGCTTAGCCACCCGGAAGGCAATAGCCTGCCTGAAATCCTCCAGCATGCCGAGCACGTGGAACTGAAAGGCCTCGACCGCGACGAGGTGATCCGCCTCAAGCTGGATGGCAACCGTGACGAGGAACTCTACCGCCTGTTGTTGCTCGCCCAGTGCAACCAGCTCAACCACATCATGCCGTCGGTCTTCAGCAAGCTGGACGATGCCACCATCCTGCTCCTGCCGGACAACCTCCTGCATTCGGATTCCGTAATCCGCCAACTCGTCAACGGCAGCGACGCGGCAGACTGGGAACGGGTCGAAGTCCTCGGTTGGCTCTATCAGTTCTACATCTCCGAGAAAAAGGATGCCGTCATGGCTCGCAAGAGTGCCGTGCCCACCGCCGACATCCCAGCAGTCACCCAACTCTTCACGCCGCACTGGATCGTCCGTTATCTGGTGGAGAATTCCCTTGGTCGACTCTGGCTGCTCAACCGACCGAACTCCCGCCTCCGTGAACACATGCCTTACTACATTGACGGTGAGGCGGAGACCGATTTCCTCAAAATCGCAAAACCTGAAGACATCAAACTTGTCGATCCCGCCTGCGGATCCGGCCACATCCTCACCTATGCCTTCGACCTGCTCACCCTCATCTACGAGGAGGAAGGCTACGCGCCCACCGAGATACCCGCACTCATCCTGCGGCACAATCTGCACGGGCTGGAAATCTGCCCTCGTGCCGCCCAGCTAGCCGAACTGGCCCTCGTATTCAAGGCCCGGGAAAAGTCCCGCAGGTTTTTCAGCGAGGCCAAAGCCGTCCGCCCCAACATCCTGGAGCTATGTGATGTTCGCATCGACGACGACGATCTGAGGGAATATCTTGAGGCCGTGGATTTCGATTCCTACTTCGAGAACCAGGCTAGCGAATGGATTGAAACGGGCGACCTCCTTGCACGAAATGACCACTTCGATGCGAGCGAAACCGCACGCGAATTGCTTGCTGTCTTGGTCGCTGAAGAAATGTTGATGCCGTGCTTGGACTCCTTGGATCTGGACGCCAGGAACTCCACCAACAGCAAGCGCCCGAAATGCTCGAAAACCTCCGCCGGGTGGCCGAGATCGAGAGCACTGAATCCTCCAACCGCTTGGAGGGCATCGTCGCGGAAAATGCCAAGCGCCTCCGCGAACTCATCGTCGCGCGTGCCGCGCCTGCTGACCGCACCGAAGGCGAAATCGCCGGCTACCGCGACGTGCTTGACACCATCCATCAGAATCACCCCCACATCCCATTCACTGACCGTGTCGTGCTGCAGTTTCATCGCGATCTGCTGAAATATGTCGGCGATGTCGGCGGACACTGGAAGATTTCTTCCAACGAAATCCGCGAAACGCTGCCCGATGGAACCAAGCGCACCCGCTTTGAGCCACTCGCCCCACACCTCACGGAGGATGCTATGCGCGTCCTCCACGAAAATTTTCGTGACGCGCTTCACGATGGAACGTGGGATCCGCTGTTCCTCATCCCTTTCTACATTCTGGACTTCCTCTGCATCCACCCCTTTGCCGATGGCAATGGCCGCATGGCCGCCTGCTTTCCCTGCTGGCGCTCTACCACCAGGGCTATGAGGTTGGGCGATACATCAGCCTGGAACGCATTATCGAGAAGACCAAGGAGTCCTACTATGAAACCCTGTACCTCTCGTCACGGGGTTGGCACGAGGACAAACATGACGTGTGGCCGTGGACGGAATACTTCCTGGGCACGCTCCTTGCTGCCTATGCCGAGTTTGAGGACCGTTTCGAACGCGCCGGTTCCGGCCGGGGCAACAAAACCGATACAGTCCAACACGCCGTCCAAGCCTTCATCGCGGACTTCAGCCTCTCCGACCTCGAAAAAGCCTGCCCGCTGGTCAGCCGCGACATGATCCGCCGCGTCCTGTTCGATCTGAAAAAAGTCGGCCAAGTCGAGTGCCTCGGGCGCGGACGAGCCGCCAAATGGAGAAAAACAGGGTAAACGCAATCGAATAAGTGTAATAACCACTCAAAATTACATCATTCATGCATCCATTACATCTATTCACACAGGTCCGCTGCCTTAAATCTCAAATCCAAAATCTAAAATTCGAAACCAAGAAATGGTCCACATCTTCCTCTCTTCCGTTTCGAATTTAGTGCTTCAAATTTAGTGCTTTCCCTTTCCATGACCTCTGATCAAATCGCCACCGCACTTGACCGACTCTATACCGAAGCCGGCCACCGGATCGTCATCTGGAATGACCCGGAACGGGAGTTTCCTGAGTTTGTCGAGAAACTGACCTTGGCCGGTGTGACCATTCTCCACCTTGACCAGGAATCGGCACTCCAAGTGAAGAAGCGCCTGATTACATGGTGACAGATAAAAAGTAGAGAATCATCGCAATAATACGCCCGTACCAACCCTTCGCGGGCCTTTTTCCCATTCCCTTTCTTTCCGCCGCCCACTGCTTCCCCATAGCTGCTCCAGCGGTAATCCGCCGGATCTTTGACCATCCCCGCCCGCACCGGATTGAGGTCGATGTAGGCTGCCATAGTTCGCGCTGCCACACCGCTTTCCACGATCACGCTCTTAAACCGTTCTTCCCACAATGTTCCTGTCCGTGAATGCATCCGGTTGAACCTCCGCGTGAACCGAATCAACAAGCCCTTCATAAACTCGCTCAAATCATGCATCCGGTAGGTGAACCGGGCGTGAATCGCGGCCATCCGCGCGTCAGCTGCTCCCTCTATCTCGCCGATAGAACTCTTCCCCGCCTCTGCCAATTCAGCCGCCACACCCGCCACCACCACCTCGGAATATAGACCGCCAAGACGTCGCAGCAGCTCCTCGTCACTCAGCCCTCCTTCCTCCATCGGCGGCACCTCCAGCAGCAAATGAAAATGGTTCGACATTACGCAGTACGACAAAACCCGGCAGCCCGAAAAATTCTCATACATCCGCATGTGCATTCGGAACGCCTCGCATTCCCTCTCCTCAAACACAAACCTCCGATCCACCACCCTCGAAATACAGTGGTAGATCACCGGCTTCGTAACCGAATCCTTCCAACCCGCCAGCCATCGTGACCTGCGCATGTAACCACCATGCCACCGAAATCCGCACAATCCACAAGATTCTCTACTATTTATCTGTCACCATGTAATGGGGTGAGGGGTGGTGGAAGAGATGTTCGCGCACTGGATTCTGCTTTGCAGGATCGTCATTGGCCCCGCTCAGCCGCCATTCTGCGTAGGAAATACCAGACCGCCACAAGACACAGGGTACCCGCAGCTAGCAGAATTCCAGTCAGTGAAGCCGGCGAACTTGCGGAGGACGATGGTGACTCTGTACCTGAACCGCTGCCTGCTGCGCCACTTCCGGCTTGGTGTCTGGTCGCCCGTTGGGTATCCCGCTCTCGGGCCTCGTTGATATGCTTGAGCTTCGCCGGCCCAGCTGGGCCGTTCAGATCGTATTCGGTGGAGTCGCCCTCGAAACGGAAGGTGCGGTTGCCTGACTTGATCTGGGCATACCAGAGCCGGTAGGTTTCCAGGTCCTTGTCATCATTGGCATGTTTCACCGCCACCGGCTTGTTGACCAGCGGGAGGCTGTGCAGGGCGCTCAGAGCTAGATAGCAGTTGGGAGACTCCATCGAGCGCCCTTCCGTCATGACTGGCGGCGGCCCCGGTCCGCCGATCTTGCCGCGCTCATCGGCGAGGAACTCTCCCAGTATCCGCACGGTCTCTACGCTCGGGAGTTGCGCTAGAACCCTGAAGCCATCTTGCTCTTTGATCCACTCGTGCAAGAAGCGGATTCTATCATCACCCGACGTGTCATACGCCTCCCGCGCCTTGAGAATCCGGTCACGGTAGTATTCCGCATGGCCTGGGATGGCGAGGATAGCCGCTTGTGACTTCTTGAAGATAGCCATTTGCTCTTCGTCCATCCTCCCGTGGCTGCCAATTCTAACAAACGCGCCGAGAGCCTCAATCCTCTGATCGCTGTCTTGAATGGCGATGGCTGTTTCAAGCTCATTCATTCGCTTTGGAAACCAATCCGCATCACGCGCATTGACCGGCCATGAGAACATACACCATGCAAATGCAATTATGAGATGATGGTACTTCATAGCCGACAGATTACATGGTGACAGATAAAAAGTAGAGAATCTTCTGGTTTGCACGGTTTTCAAGGTCAACTATTAATCTATTACCAAGCAATAAGGTGTTAGACCAGGATTCGAGGACTGAGAAAGAGGCTTAATGGCTGTGCACGCCAGTCTGTCTCATGGGGAGCTACCTAGCAAGCCAATTGGCATGCGCTCGCGGCGCGACTAATCCCGGCGCGATGTTGGTTATCTTCAAACGCCCACGCGCAAA
>JBAXOP010000358.1:0-5769 GCA_037133195.1 Verrucomicrobiota bacterium
TCAAGGACGGCAGCGGCTGGACACTGCTGGAGCAACTCAAAGCAGACGGCGAAATGCGCCCCGTGCTCGTGCTCTCGGTGTGTGACGAGCAGGTCTATGCGCAGCGAATGCTCAAGGCCGGAGCCCGCGGCTATCTGATGAAGGATACGCCGATCAAAAGCGTGCTGGCGGCCATCCGAAAGGTTCTGGCCGGGCAGCTCGCGCTGAGCGAAATCATGACCGCAGTGCTGCTGGAAAGCGCGGCCAACCCCCTCTCGGCAGTCTCCCCGATGGACCAGCTCAGCACCCGCGAACTGCAGGTCTATGCAATGCTCGGCCACGGGCTCAGCAGCAAGACCATCGGCGACAACCTCGGCGTCAGCCCCAAGACCATCGGCACCTACAAGACGCGCCTGATGGGAAAACTCGGCTGCCGCACCACTCCCGAATTGATGCTGCACGCCCGGCAAGCGCCGACAGCGACGGATGGCGTGTGATGATTGCGCTGTCCCCTAATCCGGCAATCAGGCTATCTCGCGGCGCTCGGTTGTGGTGAAAAAAAACGGTGCGGCAACCATTTCCATCTTCCTTTGAGCAGCGGAACCCGGCACCACGACCCGGTGTGACACTGGGAGTAGCTTTAAGGAGCCACCACATTCGTGTGGTGGTAGCGGAAGAGCGGCCCATGAATGAGTGCAGAAGGCTCGGTTCATGGGCGTTGCTTCCGCACGACGACAGTAAGGTCGTCGCTCCCTACCATGCCTCAGCCGGGCCAAGTTAGTCGGGAGGTTTGGCTATGGGGACTGAGAAATAGTCCGGGGACAGCGAAATAGCCCGTGCTAAGGTCCGAGCTATAGGAGGCTCCCCGAATTCGGGGTTTGCATCTCGCATCAGATGCGCTAGCATCACATGCATGAGAACAACCCTTGAAATTGATGACGATGTATGGTGTGCGGCCAAGGAGATTGCGGCCAAGGAGCGCAAGACGGCCGGGAAGATTGTTTCCGAATTTTTTCGCCGCGGGTTGCAAATGGAGACCCACTCCGGCGCTCAAGACGGCCAACCCTATGCGCTGAAAAATGGCATTCCCGTGCTGGCCTCGCGTGGCGACGTGGTGACCACGGCCCATATCCGGAAGATCATGGAACAAGAGGGACTGTAATGACCATGCGCCATTTGCTCGACGTCAACGTCCTGATTGCCTTGATGGACTCCGATCATGCCTTCCATGCCCGTGCCCACGCATGGTGGGCGGAGCGAGCCCGACCGTGGGCTTCCTGCCCGCTCACCGAAAACGGCCTCCTGCGGATTATGACATCGCCGGCATATAGCAGGAGAACGCGCTTTGGCCTTGCCGATCTGGCTGCCCGCCTGGGATATTTTGTTAGCGCCACGGATCATGCGTTCTGGCCAGATTCCCTCTCACTGCGAGACAGGGGAGTCTTCAGTTTTGCCCCCATCATCTCCTCAAAACATCTCACCGACCTCTATCTACTCTCCCTGGCGGCGGCAAACCAGGCTCAACTGGTGACCTTCGATCAGCATATTCCAAGCGCTGCAGTCCTTACGGCCATGCCCGCACACCTGCTGGTGATCTGAGCGACACGCCGCAACCCGCATTGGCTTGCGGCGGTCCCAGACCGCCGCTACAGGGCGATTTTTGGCTGAGGGGTTGTCATTGGGGGAGGGATTTGGCAGATTGCGGCGTCGCCCCATGAGTTCCTTGGTTTACGCAATCAACATCGCCACCCTCGCCCTGTGGTTGGGCCTCACGGGCTTGGACGGCGTTGCATGGCTGATGCCCATTTGGCACGCGCCGTCCAAATCTTCTCGCAGCGGGGAAACAGCGGTCGTTTTGAGCGTGCCGGAAATTTCCTTAGGGGCAGCAGAGACGACCGCCGCGGTGAGTGAACCGGTTCCCGAGGTGGCGGACATGCCGCCGCCGGAGGCATTGCCCGCAGCACCTGAGTTACCGGCAAGCGCCGACTTTCCGCCTTTGCCGGAGGTGCCGGAACTGGCCGCCACGCCGCCAGCTCCCAGCGCGTCAAAGCGACTATCCACCGCCCCGCCGCCGCGGCGTACTGGAAAACCGTCCACCCGCCAGAGCGCCGCAGTGGCAGGCGAGCTCGGCGCTGGCGCGGCCGCAGCCCGCATGGCGGCGGGCCGGATGCCGCCGCCGATCTATCCGGCAGAAGCGCGGCTCAAGGGCCAGAGCGGCTCGGTTCTTGTTGAATTCATGGTGGGCATAGACGGGCGGGTCCTCTCTGCCTACGCCAAGGAGGCGTCGCCGTGGCCACTGCTCAACAACGAGGCGCTCACGACCGTGCGCCGCTGGACATTTCCCGCAGGCGGCGTGATGAAACTCCAGCGCCAGATTGATTTTAAACTCAAATAGCCCCATTCAGTGATCGCAAACATCGTCGTCGAAACATTTTTTAAAGGGGGCTGGGTCATGTGGCCCATCGTCGCCACCTCGTTTTTGGCCCTCTGCGTGCTGCTGGACCGGATCGTCTGGTGGTTGCGTCTGCAAAGCCGCATGCGAACCGCCGATCAGGAGCGGGCCCGCGAGGCGTTGGGCACCGGGGATTTTGCCGCCGCCTGGCAACTCGGGCAGGGGACATCCGATCCGTTTTTGCTCAACCTACGCGAGGGCATGACCCATGCCCACACCTCGATGCTCGCTGCCATGCAATTGCACGCCACCCATCTTATCGAAAAATCCGAGGCCCGCATGTGGGTCCTGAGTACTTTGATTACCCTCGCTCCTTTACTCGGGTTGTTTGGAACTGTGGTCGGCATCATGCGTTCATTTTCCTTCGTGGGGGCCGAGCAATTGGCAGCGTCTAAAGTGTCCGGTGGCATCGCCGAGGCGCTCATAGCCACGGCCTGCGGGATTGCCATCGCCATTTGCTGCCTGCTGCCATACAATTTTTTTCGCAAGCGGGTGGCGGTATTGCGAGGCTCGCTGGAGCGATGGATCAACCACACCGAGTTACTGGTGAAGTCAGCCAAGGAGCACGGCCATGACTTGGAATCCTTTGCCGCGGGCTTGCGCCCACCACGCTAGTCACCGATGCCAGTAAAACTCCACAGCAGTTCAAGCGACGATGAGGGCGATGAGGCCCGCATCGAGGTAGTCCCCTTGATCGATATCATGTTTTTCCTGCTCGCCGCGTTCATGCTGGTGAGTTTGAGCATGACCCAATTGCACCGGGTGCCGCTGCGTTTGCCCGAGGCCACTAGCGGCGTGGCCCAAACCCAGACGCCGCCAGTGCAAATCGCGGTGGACGCCCACGGAGTGATCACCTGGGACAGGCAAGTGATGACACCCTCAGAAATCACCGCACGGCTCAAGCGCGATAGCCTCCCGGCCGAGGCGCGGGTGCTTATCTCGGCCGATCAGGAGGCTCGCTACAAACAAATGATGGCGGTGCTGGATGCGGTGCGGGCGGCGGGCATCGAAAAAGTCGGGTTTGAGACCAAGGAGGCGGGGCCGTGAACGGGCGGGGCTTGACGCTGGTGAATGCGGCGGGTTGCGTGATCCTGGGGCTGCTGTTGGTTTTGCAATGGCGCAAGGAGCGTGCTCTGGACGGTCGTATCCAAGAGTTGCAAGCCAGTTGGGTGGCCGCCCAGGACCAAACCGTCGCCGCCCGCGAACGCGCCGATGTGCTAGAGCGCGAGCAGGCCATGCTCAAGGAGTCCATCGCCTCGCTGCAACAGGCGCTCGCCGCCAGCGGCCAATTGCTCGCCCAGCGCGACGCCCAGCTCGCCGATCTCGGTGCCAAGATGGCAGTTGAGCAACAACATGTGGCAACCCTGGAGGACCAACTCAAATCCTGGCAGAGAGCCGTGACTCTGCGTGACGAACGCATCCACGCCCTGACCACCGACCTGACCAACGCACGCCGCCGCCTTGACGAGGCCATTGCCAAGCTCAAAGCCGCGGCGCGATAATTAATCCTTCCGCCTCACTTGAAGATTTACCGCACCTCTTCATTTGGAACTGAAGAGAAAAGTTGACGGAGACTGCGGGTCAACCGATACTGGCGTGGACAAAGCATGCCGCGTAAGATTCGGGAATTGGGGCGGACTTGGAAGCCGCCGGGTTTGTACGCTTGCCGGGCGGCAATGGTTCGCATCGTAGATTTTGCCACCAAAAACGAGCGGGGTCCGTAAACGAGCGGGGTCCGTAAACGAGCGGGGTCCGTCATTTTGAGCGGTAAGGATGGCGACGATGCCCACCATTACCAGGAGAAACAAGTCCGCAACGCCACCAGGGAGACCACTCGATGAACGCCAACGACCGTTACTTGAAATTCGTGCAATGGAGCGAGGATGATTTGCTCTACGTGGGTTACTGCCCGGATTTGTTTCCTTGGGGCGGTGTTTGCCACGGTTCCACCGAGGAAGGTACCTACCACCAACTCACCCAACTCGTCTGCGCGGAAGTCGAGGAATTGACACGCAGCGGAAAACCCCTGCCCGAGCCAGCCACCCGTCCCATGCGCGAGGCAGTACCCGCCTGAAGGGACACGCTGCCTGGTGGTCCGCCAAGGCCGCATTTCGCCTCCCGGCCCTCCTCCGTCTTCAAAATATCAGCGCTTGCCTGCCCGGCACCTGACCGCTAGGCATTGGCGCATGCTTTCTTGAAACGAAATCCACCGTTCGATCGCTTTTGCCCGCGATTGGAAAGGCACCAGCTCCGAGAAATCCGAGCGTCAGACGTTCTGGAACGAATTTTTCGAGGTCTTCGGCATCAGGCGCCGCGCCGTTTCATCCTTCGAGGAACCCGTCAAAAAACTCTCCGGCAATTGGGGCTACATCGACATCTTCTGGCCGGGCCGCGTCCTCGTCGAGCACAAGTCCGCCGGCCAGGACCTGGACAAGGCGCATGCCCAGGGTCTGGGGTACGTTCGCGGCTTGATGGATTCCGGCCGCTCCAAGGAAGTCCCGCGCTGGCTCATCGTCTCCGATTTCAATCGCATCGCCCTCCACGATCTCGAACCGGAGCAGGACCCCGACCTGCCCCTGTTCCAGCGGCTTCCCCCGTCTATCGAATTCCCGCTCAAGGACCTCCACAAGCACATCGCCGCTTCGCCTTCATCCCCGGTTACAAGCAGCACAAGCTCGATCCCGAGGACCCCGCCAACATCGAGGCCGCCCAAATCATGGCCCGCCTCCACGACGCGCTCAAGCAAGGCGGCTTTTCCGGCCACGACCTGCGCGTGCTCCTCGTGCGCCTCCTCTTCTGCCTGTTTGCCGAGGACACCGGCATTTTCAACCAGCAGGATTTTAAGCTCTTTCTGGAAAACCGCACCGCTGCCGACGGCTCCGATACCGGCCCCAAGCTCGCCCGCCTGTTTGAGGTGCTCAACACACCCGATGGCTCCGTCCGGGGCAGCAAAAACCTCCGCCAAGCCAATCTCGACGAAGACCTCGCCGCTTTCCCCTACATCAACGGCGCGCTCTTCGCCGAGCGCATCTCCATGGCCGACTTCGATGCCGCCATGCGCTCCCAACTCCTCGATGCCTGTGCCTTCGAGTGGGCTCGCATTTCTCCCGCCGTCTTCGGTTCGCTCTTCCAAGGGGTTATGGATTCCGTCGAGCGCCGCCAGGTCGGTGCCCACTACACCGCCGAAAAAAACATTCTCAAACTCATCCGCCCGCTCTTCCTCGACGCCCTCCGCGCCGAGTTCGCCGCCGCCAAGGCCGACAAGTCCAACCGCCGCAAGTAGCGTGGCTGCGGCGTCCCGCCGCAGGCCGTGCGTGCCATGTGGCCCGGGCATCCTT
>JBAXOP010000359.1:0-5735 GCA_037133195.1 Verrucomicrobiota bacterium
TTCCTGACGGTGTTCCGAGCACCGTGTACGATCCGCCCGAGTTCAGCGCGCGCTTCACCTTGTAGCCCGTCGCCCCGGGGGACGCCGTCCAATTCAGGACCACCTGGTTGCTGTTAGGCACAGCGATCAGCCCCGTGGGTGTCGGCAGCGCCGACAACGAAAGGGGGACCTGATAAAACGTCAGGGCGGCAACACCGTTGGATCCGTATAGGAGTTTCGTCTGGTTTCCATCCCATGAACCACTCATCAGATAGGTGATCGTCTGACTGGTCGAGGCACCTGTCACTTGCAGCTTAACCACATGGCCGCTGGCGCTGCCCGAGGTGACTTTGCCCGCCATGCCGTCCAGAAAAATCATTCCCGCCGAGGCGGCGCTCCACGCCATATCCTGACCGAATTCCAAGGCAATCTCCGTCCGATCCGTGGTGGTGAAGTAGGCCCGCTTTAAATCCGGTGCGGTGACCGGCGTAGTGGGAACATACCCGCAGTTGTCTCGCGCCACCAGCGGACTCATCAACTGGGCCATGCGAATGTAGCCGGCAATCGGATAATGGATTATGGGCTCTGGGGCAACGCCCACGGTACTCATGATACTCAGGTGCGAATAAAGCCGGGGCAAATTGCGTTGCACCTCGAGCAACGGCACGGGGCCCGGCCAGATTTGGAATAAGTAATAGTTGCGCAGATTGGGAAAATCCTGTTTCCAGGCGGCAGCCATATTCACAAACATTTGCTGATAAGTATCCCAATATGGGTTGCCGGTGAGCTCATCAAACCCCGAGCCATCAGACTCACCCTGGTGCCATAGAACACCGCGAATCCCGTGCGTGAGCTTGGCCGCTGCCACGACGTTCAACAGGTTGGCATAAATCGAATAGCCGACACCGCAATCATAATGATTGGCCGGATTCGCCTGGTGCTGGGCAATCCGGGTGGCACCGCGAGCCTCGTTGATGATGCAGATAGGAATGTTATAGTTTTGCACCATGTTCCTAGCCAGTTCCATGCCCCAAATTCCGATGCGATACGGATAGGGTGCCTCGTAGGTCGTGGGGTTGCATGTCGTGGCGATACCCCAACCGCCGGCCGTACTGCCCTCGCTACTTCCATAACTACGAATCCAGGTGTTGGTATAACCGAGGAATTCCGGGTTGCTGGTGTCATTGAGGTAGTTGTCCGCCACGGCATTGGACTGGCCATCGATGATATAGGCATCGCCGCAGACCAGGTCGGTCGCCGTGGCTGTCACGGTGTCGGTGCCTCCGGCGCTGGTTGTTCCAAACTCCACCCGGTATGTCACCAGACCGGCATCGATGGGCACGCTGAAGGAATATGCACCGCCGCCGGTGAGCGGTTGGCGGAGGGTGGACCCATATTGGGCCTCAGTCCCAGCGTTGGGCGTGGCATAGATTTTCAAAAAGACCGCGGGGGCCCCGGATTGGGTGCCGTTGTAATAGATAGTCCCCTTGCCCGTATCGTCGCGAGCAAAGAATTGGTGAGTCACAGGTTTCTCATCAACCGCCGGCGAGCGTTGCACCCAGGCATCGCTCGCCGGTTCCTGCACGGTGATCACCGCCGTGCCCGTCACCAGCGTGCCGCCGTTGTCCACCACCAGCGTCACGCTCATCGCCCCGCTGCCCTGCGAACGCGTCAGCGTCAAAACACCGGGCGTAATTTGCTTGATCACGGCCACCCCCGCCACGCTCCATGAGTAATTCAAATGGGTGGCACCGGCAGCCTGCAATGCACTCAAGTTAGATATATTGGGAGTGACCGTAATCGTCTGGCGTCCGTCCCACGTCGAGGGTGCCGTCAGCGTGAACGCCGGGTCGGGTTGCACCGAAACATGGTATAACTGGAAACTCCCGTCCTGCGCGGTGAGCGTGTACGTCACCGGACTGCTGAAATTGTTCATACTGCCCGAAGTCGGACTGAGAACAGCGGCGGGCGAGATCATAAACGTGGGTGCCAGATTCGTCACCGACTGACTGGCGGGCACATGGATGATCACATCCGTCCCGGAAATTGCGGCGGCACCCAGTCCCCCGAAACTGCAGTTGAGCATGGTCTTGGCAGGACTGTTAGCAAAGGCCACCGTGGCCTTCGGCGTGAGCACCAGGTTGCCATCACTCACATCCATCGCAGTGAAAACCGACGATCCGTTAGTCACTGAGGTCACCGTAAAAACCACCAATCCTTTAGCAGTGGAAACTCCCGAGGCTGCCGAAATCGTGTCTTGGGTTGGGCGACTGGAAACCAAGTTCACCGTCTTGCCCGGGACTGGGTTGTTATTTGCATCCATCAACGTCACGCTTATTGTGGTGGTGGCGGCACCGTCCGCCGCCACCGATGCCGATGAGGGCGTCACGCTCGAGTTAGCGGCACTTACCGCCGCCGGGTTGACCGTGAATAGGTTAGTGCCGGTTGAACCGGACCCGGCCACCGTGAGTGTCCGGCCGCTGCCAGCAACGGTGGGCGTCACGCTCACTCCGTTCAACGCACCCGCGGTGAATGCAGCAGAGGTGCCCGTCACGCCTGCGGTGCCAGCATACGTCACGGTTCCCGTGAAGCTTGTCACTGTTCCGTTAGCATAATCTTGTGCTGTGATAGTCATACCCGTGATGGCCGTGCCCGCCGTCTGCGGCGAGGAGATGCCTGAAATTGCGAAGTGCTCCAGCACGCCAGCAGTCGGGGCGGACAAGTCCAGCGTGATGGTCTGGGCATTGTAATGGAGCGTCGCCACCCGGCCGTTGTTCACGCTCACGCTGTGAAACGTGCCACTAATGCCACCGGATACTTTAGCCACTTGAACGAGGGTCGCACCGGTAACACTGCCGACAAGACCGGCGGTATCGATGACCAGGTCGATATTGCTACACATGAAAACCGGGGTAGTGCTGGTCAGTGAGATTCTATCCGGCATGGTTGATGGCGCGCGAAGCTTGAGTGTGCTGCCGGCGTTGAAGGTCGGTGCCGCAGTGCCTGCCAGCGTGAGCGTGCCAGTGGTCCCTGCGGACGTTGGTTGGAGAATGCCGCCGGCATTCACGGTCACGGCTCCGTTGAGCGTACCCGTGCCACCCAGAATCGCGCCGCTCCCGACGGTGACCGCACTGCCGGACGCCACCGAGCCGTTCACTAACAATACCCCGGCGTTTACGGTCGTGGCACCGGTGTAAGAATTTACACCCGAGAGCGTGAGCGTGCCCGCGCCGGCTTTGGTGAGACCAAAGCCGGTGCCGCTGATGACTCCGCCCATTGTCAATACATTGTTAGATGCGGTAATCTTGCTGGTTGCAGTTAGAACCACCGGAGCGGCACCGAGGTTGAGGTCGCTGCTGCCGGTGAAGCTGAAGTCTCCGCCGAGGTTGATAGTCCCCTGCCCTGTCTGTCCGCCCTTAAGGTCCAGTATCATGGCTGATCCGCTCGTGTTATCAATGGTGCCGCCGTTGATTGTGAGCACCCCATTGTTATTGCCATATACGCATAAAGCGGCGGCGGCGGCGGGCGTGGCGAAATGGATGGCACCTGCCGTGAGCGTGTAGTTAGCCATATTGATGGTAGCCGAGGTTGATGCAACTTGTAAATTCACCACCGGCCCGGAGAACGTGAGCGTGCTGCCAGCCGCAACAGCACCCATGACGGACGCGCAATTCAGGGTACCGCCGCCAGTGAAAGTGACAGCCCCGCTACCGCCCCAATTCATGCCGCCGATACCGCCGTAATTGCCGATCACAGTGAGGGACGAACCGCTGGCGATACTCCAGGTCTGAGAACCGGAGGGTTCGTTGATCTTATTATCACCGATGAGCGTGATATTGGCGTTGGCACTGTTGATCGCCAGGCCATTGATACGAAACCAATCATTGGCGGCGTTCGCGTTGATAGTGATTGCAAACGGCGGACTGCCGGAAAAATCCATGCCTGGCGCTCCGAAGGTCCACTGCACAGCTGCCTGCGTTGAAATTATGGGTGCCGTGTTAGTAGCGCCTGTGGAATCGGTGCTCCAAACCGGGTTGCTGCACAGGTTGTAGGTGCCCGACGGCGAACCAAAGCCCGCCGTTGCCCCATTGACGTCGAAGTAACACGGCGTGCCGTTGGCGTGCGCCGCCTGCTGGCTCATACCGAGGACGAGAACCGCCAGCGCCAGAGGCGAAACAAGACGGAGGACAGAGGACGGAGGACAGAGGGCGGTGAAGAGCGGGAATTTCAGAGTGGATGTCATGATTGGAGGTCGGTGATGAGATACGAACATTGAACATCGAATGACAGAAAAGAAGCGAGGCTATTCAATCCGGACGTTGAGTCGATAGAACTTTTTAGAAGCAGCGAGGGGCAGCGTGACGGTAACGGTCTGGTCCGTGCCGACAATGTTGGTTTGTCCCGTCACGCCCTGCCATGAGCTGGGATCGGCGAGATTGACGCTTTGTTGTAAGTCATATTTTCGCGTCAAACCCGTGTAGCCGCTGCCGTTCGCGCGGCGGGCGAGAAAGCTCAGCGTGAATTGGTTGCCGGCCGCGGGTGTCACGGCCAGTGGTTGCGGGGTGAACGCCTTCGGGTCCGTGCCCAATATGTATTCAGAACGATTATTCAAGCCATCGCCATCGGGGTCAGCATGGTCTGCGGCCAGACCGGCGGTGATTTCATTTTCGGTGAAATGACTGCTGCGCCATGTGTCTATCGTCGCCGCCGCACTGATGACCAATGTGCCGCTGGCCGTGCCCGTGTAGTTCGCGTCAGTGATGGTGGCCACCACGGCATAAGTGCCCGCGTTGCTAGGCGCGGTGGCCGTGCCATTGTAGCTGAATCCTACCGGCTTGCCCGGCGGGTCCGTGGTGGCTGTCGCGGATTTTGGTGTACCGTCGGCCATTTGTGCGAGGCCGCCGAGCGTGATCGTGACAGGTGCTTGCAAAATCGTACCGCTGTTAAAGTTTGTTAAAGTGAGAGCATAGTTGGCGCCGCCGTTGCCATCGCTGATAGTGATATTGGGAACAATCCCCTTGTTGCCGGTACTTGCGTTCGGGTCCTGGAACACCTGCGCAAGAACACTCGCGAAGTCACCGGAAGCCAGCGCCGGCATGAGCGTAGGCGTGCCCGGGGCGCTAGTGGTGCCGTCGTATGTCTTGCTCGCCATCACCGCCTCCACCGTGATTGGCAGTGGCGTGATATTTGCTGTTAGGCCGGACGGCTGAACGAGTGTGTAGTTGCCCGCCTGCGCCCCGGTGAGGGTTTTGCCAGTGACGGTAACAAGCTTTCCGTTAGCCGCTTGTTTGCCGGTAAAGACACCTGTGGCCGTGCCGCCCAATGTGAGGGCATCGCCCGTGTAGGGTTTGCCGTCGGCGGTGCTGCCAGTACCTGCTGTCTCGGCTGCGGCCAACACAGCCGTTCCTGTTAGGATAGCATTGGTGGTGCCATCATAGGTTTTTCCGTTAGCCGTGAGGCCGGTCACCGTAAGGTTTTTGGGTGTGACGGTCACCGCGCCGGTGGCAGCGGCCAAGGTATAATTTCCGGCGGCCGCGCCGGCCAGGGTTAGACCGCTGATAGAGGGGGCCTTGAAGGTGGCGATGGCGCCCGACCAATTCTGAGGGGTGTTCATGGTGCCGGTGAAAGCCGCGGTGGCGGGTGTGGCAACCGTGGTGGCGAGCGCATAAAGCCTGATCTGCGAGGTGGCGCTACCGCTTGTCACGTTGGCGCTGATCTGGGAGCCACCCCCAATCACCGAGAACGTGCCGTTGCTG
>JBAXOP010000360.1:0-5705 GCA_037133195.1 Verrucomicrobiota bacterium
CGTATTTTTACTCGAGACCGAAAACCGGCTCCCTCCCCGAATGATTTTCTCAAAGAAACGTTGGTCAATGAACGGAACCTACAGCAAGAGGCAGAAGTGAATTTTGCCGAGCCGAAACAGGAAATTGAACCACTTGATAAAACAGAAATTCAGTCAGAATTGAAGCAATTAGCAGGTCAATACGAGCGAACCAAAAAAGTATTGTCCAAACGCCGCCGCGATTTGGCCAACTTCACCGGTGTCACTTTGCCCGAACACTTCCTGCCTGCCGCGCCCCGTGCGTTCGCCCGCTTCGTTCCGGAACGCTCCGACGACTTCGCCTGGGAAAACGATCTGGTGGCCTTCCGCGCCTATGGTCCGGCATTGCGCCACGGCCCGGAAAATAGCGGCATCGACTGTTGGTTCAAACGCGTGCCCTATCCGATCATCGACAAATGGTATCTCGAGGACCGCGTCAAATTGCCCTACGGCAAAGCCACCAAATCCTACCACCAGGATCACGGCGAAGGTTACGATGGCTACAAGGTGGGTGATAGTCGCGGCTGCGGCGGCATCTCGCTGTGGGCCGATGGCCAGCTCCAAAATTCCAAAACGTTTGTCGCCCAGCGTTTAATCGAAAATACCCCGCAGCGTGTCACCTTCGAGTTAGATTACTCCAGCGATTGGAACGGCAAAGCCTTGCGCGAAACCAAGCGCATCACCCTCGTCATGGGACAACGACTCTACCAATGCGATGCACGCTTCACTCTCGACGGCGCTCCCGCCAAGTTTGAGGTGGGCATCGGCCTGATGCCGCAGGAAAAAGCCAGCCAAGCTGTGTTTTCTCAGAAATCCGGCATCATGCAGATCTGGGAAATGCACGAGGGCTTCGGCCTCGGCACCGGTATGATCATCGACCCGTCACGCGTGGTGGACATGATTCACCACACCGATCCGTCCGGCCAATCCCAGGCACTCTGCATCGCCCACACCGACGCCAACGGCTCTATCCGCTGGTTCGCCGGCTTCGCCTGGCAAGGCCAGGGCCAAATCACCTCAGCCCAACAATGGAATACCTATCTAACGGGCTTTACAACTCAGTTTCCGGGCTTTCATTGGTGAGAAAATCTCACCCGCTATCCCCCTCAGAAATACCTGCTCTTGGGTGAACCTTGAAAGGAAAATGGAAACCACTAATTCCACGAATAATGAATGAGATATACGTTTGATGCGATAAATCTGCAAGTTGCTAGGGAGGCGAATGGATCCGCTTGATCTAAAACTGCTGCGCGACCTCGGCCGAATGAAAGGCCAGGTGGTGGCGGTGAGCTTGGTGATGGCCTGCGGCTTGGCAATGATGATCATGACGCGCAGTTTGACCTACACTTTGGATACGACGCGCGCGGCCTACTATCAGAAATATGCGATGGCGGAAGTGTTTGCGAGTTTGAAACGGGCACCGCTGGCTGTGGCGCAACGGGTGGCGGCCCTGCCGGGGGTGGCGGTGGTCGAGCCGCGGGTGGCGGTGGATGTGACGCTGGACATGCCCGGGGTGGCGGAACCGGCCAGCGGGCGGATCCTTTCGCTGCCGGAAGACGGCGGACTGCAGAAACTCAATCGCCTATTTTTGCGCAGCGGACGGCTGCCACGGCTGGAGGCGCGGCGCGAGGTGGTATTGGGCGAGGCGTTTGCGGAGGCTAACGGTCTCAATCCCGGCGCGACATTGGTGGTGGTGATCAACGGGCGGCGCGAAACGTTGGACATTTGTGGGATCGGTTTATCCCCGGAATTCGTGTTTGAGGCACGTGCCGGCGAGACCTTGCCCAATCACCGCCGCTTCAGCGTCATGTGGATGAATTACCGCCCACTCGCCGTCGCCTACAATATGAACGGCGCTTTCAACGATTTGTGCATCGATCTAACACCAGGCACCGCCCCGGAGTCGGTGCTCAGCGAAGTTGACCGCTTGCTGGCACCTTACGGCGCACGCGGCGCTTTTACCCGCAACGAACAGGCGTCCGCACAACGCCTGAACGACGAATTGCGCGTGCTCGCCTCGCTGGCCGTCGCCTATCCACTGGTATTCCTCAGCGTGGCGGCTTTCATGGTCAACGCCGTGCTCTCGCGCATGGTGCGCTTGCAGCGCGAGCAAATCGCCCAGATGAAGGCGCTGGGATATTCATCCCGACAGGTCGGTATCCATTATTTGAAATTCGTGTGGGTTATCGGCGTGTTGGGCACGCTCATCGGCGGGGTGGCCGGCCGGTTTTTGGGTGCGAGCCTCGTTCATATGTACACCTTGTTTTTCCGCTTCCCGAGTTTGGAATTTCAGATGGACTACAGTGCGCTGGCACTGGCGTTGGTGGTGAGTTTCGGTGCTTCGGTTGCTGGTGTGCTCACGGTTGTTTGGCAGGCGGTGAAATTGCCGCCAGCCGAGGCGATGCGGCCAGAGCCGCCGGCGGATTTCAAGCCGTCGTTGTTTGAGCGCGTCGGGCTGACAAACTTATTCAGTCCGGCCCTGCGCATGGCGTTGCGCAATATCGAGCGGCGACCGTGGCCGGCACTCTTCACCACTTGCGGGCTGGCTCTGGCCACCGGTCTGATGGTGCTGCCCGGCGCGATGAGCGATAGCATCGACTACTTGCTCACGTTCCAGTGGAACCGCCAGCAGCGACAGGATGTGACGGTTTTTCTAACAGAGCCGGGCTCAGGCAGCGGCTTCCATGACTTGGAGCACTTGCCCGGGGTGATCCGCGCCGAACCGATCCGCAGCGTGCCGGCGCGGCTTCGCTTCGGCCATCGCTCGCGCAAGTTGGCCGTCACCGGGATGGCTCCGGGGACGTCACTCAATAGATTGTTAGATGAACACGGCGAGGTCATTGCGATGCCGGGGGAGGGGTTGTTGATGTCGAAAAAGCTCGCGGAAGTCCTCGGCGCGCGGATCGGTGACATGGTGCAGGTGGACGTGATGGAGGGCAGGCGACCGCTGCTGGAGGTGCCGATCCGCGGACTGGTGACCGACTTTGCCGGGGTGGCGGCGTACATGGATTTAACGGCGCTGCGGCGGTTGATGCGCGAGAGCGACACGATCAACGGGGCGTTCATCGCGGTGGACCACAGGCGCTGGGATGATTTTATGCGGGCGGTGAAGGACACGCCGCGCTCCGCCGCGGTGATGGTCAAGCGCGATCAACTCGCCGCGTTTCGTGAAACCACCGCGGCGAGTATCGGCATGATCCGCCGGCTGTATTTCGTGCTCGCGATCATCGTGGCGTTTGGCGTGGTGTACAACAGTGCCCGCATCGCGCTTTCCGAGCGGAGTCGGGAGTTGGCGACGCTGCGGGTGGTGGGGTTTCGGCTGGCGGAAATCCGCGGTGTGCTCATTGGTGAGCTGGCCATCCTGGTGCTGGCGGCCTTGCCGCTGGGTTTGTGGTTCGGCCGCGGTCTGGCGTTGTTCATCATGGCCTCCTTCAGCACCGAAACCGTGCGCATGCCCATCGTCATCAATCCCGCCACCTATGCGCTGGCGGTGACCGTGGTGCTGGCCGCGGCGTTGCTGTCGTTCGCGGTGGTTGGCCGGATGGTTGGCAAACTCGACATGGTTGGTGTCTTGAAAGCCCGCGATTGATCGCCTAGTCTCACTCCGCAAGCTCATGGCCCAAACCACACCCACATCTCCAGCCGCCAGCGCCCCCTGGGAGGCCAGGCGCAAGCCCGCAGGCAAGCACCTCCTACGCAACCTCGGGTCCTCAGTGACCGTGGCGGTTCTCTTAGGGTTCATTGCCTGGGGGTTTTGGCCCAAACCGGTGCGGGTGGAAACCGCCACCGCCAGTCGCGCGGCCCTCACCGTCAGGGTGTCTGAGGAGGGCAAAACCCGCGTGCGTAACCGCTTCGTCGTCGCCGCCCCGCTCGCCGGCCGGATGCGACGGGTGCCGCTCAAGCCCGGCGATGAGGTGCAAGCCGGTGCCACCGTGCTGACCGTCATCGAGCCAGTCGTCGCTCCATTGTTAGACCCGCGTTCCCGCGAGCAAGCGGAAGCCGAGGTGTCGATGCGGGACGCGGCCGGCAAGCAGGCGGCGGCATCGCTGGAAGCGGCGCGTGCCACCTTGAAATTGGCCGAGGCGGACCGCGAGCGGGTGCGTTCGGTCCATCGCAGTGGCACGGTGTCGGAGGCGGACCGAGACAAGGCCGAGGGTGAGGCGTCGATCAAGGCCGCGGAAGTGCGTGCCATCGAGTTTTCCATGCAAGTCAATGATTTCCGGTTGGCCCAGGCGCGGGCCGCCTTGGCGCGGCCGGAGGTGGGCACTGCCGGCGGGGTGGTGGAGGTCAAATCGCCGGTGTCCGGGCGGGTACTCAAAGTGATGCAGGAAAGCGAGATGGTCGTCACGCCGGGGTTGCCGATCCTCGAGGTGGGCGAGCCGCAGGATTTGGAAATTGAAGCGGAAATCCTGTCGCGAGATGCGGTGGCGATTCACCCCGGCGATGTCGCGGACATCGAGCAATGGGGTGGCGAGGCCCCGCTCAAAGCCCGGGTCAGGCGCATCGAACCCGCCGCCTTCACCAAAATTTCCGCCCTCGGTGTCGAGGAACAGCGCGTCATCGTGCTCTGCGACTTGCTCGACCCGCCGCCAGCCGCCAAGACGCTCGGCGACCGCTTCCGAGTCGAAGTGCGCGTTGCCGTCTGGCATGGCGACGACGTGCTGGTGGTGCCTGCGGGTGCCTTGTTCCGCGAGGGCAACGTTTGGAAAACTTTTATCTTCAGGGATGGCCGCGCCGTATCCACCGAGGTCGGCGTTGGCCACTCCGACGGACGCCTCACCGAAGTGCTCACCGGTATCGCCGCTGGCACAGCAGTGCTGGTGCATCCACCCGACACCGTCAAGGATGCCACCCGCGTTATGCGACGCTGAGGCTTCGTAACGGGCCACATCCGGGCCAAGTGAGTCTGGCAGGATCACGCGTCTGTCGTGCCGCGGTCTTAGCCTCAATGCCTGAAGTGACGGAAGCCGGTGAAGATCATGGCCATGCCGGCGGCATCGGCGGCGGCAATGACTTCCTCGTCGCGGATCGAGCCACCGGGCTGAATGCAGGCGGTGGCTCCGGCGTCGATGGCGCTTTGCAAGCCGTCGGCAAACGGAAACATGGCGTCGGAGGCGACGATACTGCCTTTGAGGTCGAGCCCGGCTTCACGCGCTTTCCACACCGCGATGCGCGAGGAATCCACCCGGCTCATCTGGCCGGCACCAATGCCGAGGGTCCGGTCCGTGGTGGCATAGACGATCGCATTGGATTTAACGTGTTTCACGATGCGCCAGCCTAAGCGCATGGCTCGCATTTCCTCCTGGGTGGGCGGACGTTTGGTCACGACGCGACTTTCGAGGTTGTCGAGGCCCAGGGCGGTATGGTCGCGGTCCATGACCATGATGCCACCGGGACACGAGCGGATGACCGAGGATTTTTTTTCCACCAGATAGGCGTCGTTCATTTTCATGAGACGCAGGTTTTTCTTTTTCTGGAGCATGGCGCGGGCATCGGCCTCAAATTCCGGGGCGATGATCACATCAGTGAAAATTTCCGAAATGACGCGTGCCAAGTCGAGGGTCAGCGGGCGGTTGCACACGATCACGCCGCCGAAGGGTGCCTGGCGGTCGGTTTCGAAGGCTTTTTTCCAGGCCAGGCGCAGGTCGTCGTCATCCTGGCCGACGCCGCAGGGGTTGGTGTGTTTG
>JBAXOP010000361.1:0-5654 GCA_037133195.1 Verrucomicrobiota bacterium
CCGAAATCGGCGGAGGTGAGGAGGAAATCAAGATTCACAAGGCCAAGGGCGCGAAAAATGTCCTCCGCGGCATTGTTCACGTCACCGCTACTTTTAACAATACATTGGTTAGCGTGACCGACACTAACGGCAACTCGATCGGTTGGTCGAGTGCTGGCAAGATGGGCTTCAAGGGGTCGCGCAAGAGCACGGCTTATGCGGCGCAAGTGGTTTCGCAAGACGCCTGCCGCCAAGCCATGGGGCACGGCCTCAAGGAAGCTGATGTACGCGTGAAGGGTCCGGGTTCGGGCCGCGAAGCCGCAGTGCGTGCCGTGCAAGGACTCGGTCTGGAGATTCTCTCGATCCGTGATGTGACGCCTATCCCCCACAATGGCTGCCGCCCCAAAAAGGCCCGCCGCGTGTAATTTCCCTATCAATTTCAAACTAATAGAACATGGCACGTTACACAGGTCCCCGCGCGAAGATCAGCCGCCGTTTTGGCGTCTCTCTCTTCGGCCCATCCAAAGCGCTCGAGCGGCGCAATTTCCCGCCCGGTCAGCACGGTGTGCGCGCCGGACGTAAAAAGAAGAGCGAGTATTCCGTCGCTCTTGGTGAAAAGCAAAAACTGCGTTTCCAATACGGTGTGTTGGAAAAACAATTCCGCAAATACTATGAGGAAGCCGCGCGTCGTCGTGGTGTCACCGGTGTGATTTTGCTACAATTGCTTGAGACACGTCTCGACAACGTATGCTACCGCCTCGGCTTTGGCAACACGCGCCAAGCGGCGCGCCAATTGGTCAATCACGGCCACATATTGGTCAACGGTCATTGTGTGGATATTCCCAGCTTCCAGTGCAAGCCCGGTGATGTGATCAAGGTTGGCGGCAAGCCATCCTCCAAGCAATTGGTGTTGCGCATGCTTGACCTCACTCAGGCCGCCTCGGTCAAGGATTGGCTCACGCTGGACCGCGACAAAATGGAAGCCACCATGTCCCGCGTGCCGGCCCGCGACGAAATCGATCCGCTCGTCAACGAGCAGCTCATCGTCGAACTCTACTCGCGCTAACGGCCCAGCCGCCATCCGCATTCATTTCACAAATAAGACGCCCGGGCCACAATCCGGGTGTCTTTTTTTGTCATGGCTTGGGGAGGCCGGCATTTACAGAGTGACAGATAAATAGCAGAGAATCTTCTATCTGGTGGGCGCTGGTGATGGGTTTATGCGTGTGATTTCTCTTCCGGTTTCCCTCCTTTCGGGGTAGAACCGGGGTCGTCATGCCTACCCCAACCTGTTCAAAATGCAACCGTGTGATTGCAAGCGATCATATTCCCGTTAGGGTTGATTCCAACATCGATGTTTTATCTGTCACCCTGTAAAATGACACCATTTTCCTTCACCATACAAATCGGAGCGGAATCCTTGAGTATCTCCGGCTCACTTCCGGACGGCGAGTGCGAGGTCACGGAGATTATCCCGTTGTTGCTCAAAATCGGCGAGGAAATTGTCGCAGCAGCAATTCGACAAGCCCCACCCGCCACAACCATCTCTTGCGGCCCTGGCTGTGGCGCTTGTTGCCGCCAGTTGGTGCCTATCAGCCTCTCAGAAGCCGCCTACCTCCGGCATGTGGTGCTGCCTCAATTGCCACCTGACCAGCGCCAGCGCGTGGCGCAACGACTCAGCGCGGCCGCCGCCACTCTGGCATCAAACAACCTGTACGAGCCTCTGCTCCAACTGCCCTTGGAGACGCATCCCGAGCGCCGCCAAGCCATTGGCTTGCGCTATTTCCTGTTAGGCATCGCATGTCCGTTTCTCGAAAACGACAGTTGCAGCATCCACCCCATACGACCGCTCGCCTGCCGGGAATACCTTGTTACCTCCCCCGCCCCGTGTTGTGCCAACCCCTCCAAAGATCAGATAGATCCTCTGCGTATCCCTCAGCAACCGTCCCACGCCCTCATCCAACTCGATGCCGCCGATACCGCCAGCTCCGGCTGGCTTACCATGCTCATCGCTCTGCTCACCGAGCCTGCCCCAACTCCTCGCCGCATCCCACAACCTGTCGAATTCTTGAAAACTTTTCTAACGCACCTACTCAGGAATCGCTAGAAAAAAATACCCATTGGCGGGCTTGAGGGATGCCTCGCTGATTGTTGCAAAATTCCAAGCCGGACTTTTGCCATGGAATATAATTTTGAAATTCAGACTTGTCTCCAGGCCGCTAAATGCCAACTTTTGTCCAAGCAACCGCTTGGCTTGGTTGCCGGTTTCGGTTAAAACAAGCATCCCCCAGCTGCCCATGCCATTCGCCGCTAGAATTTCCGACATGCATGTCTGCCCGATGGTCACCCCGGGCACCCCGCCCATCCCCCACGTCGGAGGTCCGATTACCGGACCCTGCGTGCCCACCGTCATGATTGGCTTTCTGCCTGCCGCCACCATCGGCGACATGTGTGTGTGCGTTGGCCCACCAGACACCATTGTCAAGGGCTCTGCCACTGTCATGATTGGCGGTAAACCCGCCGCTCGAATGGGCGACTCCACCGCGCACGGCGGGGCCATCGTGGCCGGCTGCCCGACTGTGATCATCGGCGGGTAACCCCCCCGATCAACCACCATGCTGAAAATCCGCCACAACCAGCTGGAAGCCCTCAGCGCAGCCAATATGCATCGCTTTGTGGCATCCGAGTGTGAGCGCCTTGCACAGATGGCAAAATCGGAAAACATGGCCATCGTTACCGACGCTCGTTGGGTGCGTGCTGGCATCGAATCTGGCAGAGCCTACGGCATGGACAGCGAGGACGAGCTTGCCCGCTACAATGACTTGCGGCTTGCTCTCGGAAATAACTTTCCTGAACCCGATGACTTGGAAGTACTCGAAAGCGCTGAGCTTTGGGGTTGGCAAAAGTTGGATGAATTGGAAGGCCGGCTGGCCATGGCCTCCAAATGACCCCCTACCGATGAAGCTCGATTCTCAAACCACCCGCAAGACCGACGATCAATTCTACGAGCAACACCCGGAGATGGTGAAAAATGGGAAACGCATCCCTATCAATTCGAAAAACCCGGCTCATAAAGGCATGGCTGGGGAATGGATGGCGACCTACCGACATAATACCCCACCACCTGCTACTCCCAACTTTAAGAGCGCTTCAAAAAAAGCGAATGCGCCGGGTCAATCCGTCGCCACCTGCCCGTTTGCCGCTACTGACAAGAAGACCAAGCCGGTGCCTCCCTGCTGTTTCAAAGGTGTCACGATCCAATGCGGCCATAGCGAGCGGAGTTATACCATGTCGCTTCCTCTCTCGCCTGCTGCCATCGCTAAAAAGGAAACCGAATTACATGTGATCGCCGGCCACACCCGCCCGGATAAGGTGGCAATCTCACTCAGTGGCGGCCCCTGCAACCGCGGTGTTAATAAAGCCCCGAACGTCTCAGCTACATCCCACGCAGGAAAATCCACCAAATCACAATCCAAAATTAGCCTCGACGTCTTTGCCCCGGAAAGAAAACTAACGAACATCCGCCAGTGGCGCTCGATGATCTGGCCCAATGTGACCACGGATTGTCTGTCATATCCAGTCACCGCCGCTGCCTGTGAAGGTGCCAGCGATTGCTCAACGGTCATCAAGGCATTTCCCTATGTCAAATGGACTGTCTCGGCAGGTTTTTCCATACCCGGCGGCCACACCTCGAGTCAGAGCACGGGCTTGGAGAAGAGAAAGCATGACACCAAACAGTTCATTGAATTATCCCGCAAATCCACTGGCTGGACATTCAAACCGATCACCGCTTCCCTCGAACTCGACAAGGGCAGCGGCGGCGGTTCCAAAAAATTCGACCTCGGTGCGGAATTTTCCTCTTATGTAAAAACCACTCTGACGGTTTTTCAAAACTTCAAGGACCTCTCGGATGTCGCTGGCGGCTTCATGTTATCCATGGGCGGTCCCGAATGGACGATCACCTATCCTACCGTCGAATTCTCTTATGAATGCGAAACCGTCGAACTCAAAGGCTCCCCTCGCGTTGGCGTCCAGGGTAAGTTCGCTCTCTCCCTCAACCCGCTTATCGGCCTCGAATTCTCATACGATGTCCTTAATTGGCTGTTAGGTATGGCCAACCTCTATGCTCCCGGTCTTGGCACGTTTCTAGTCAACCTCAAAAAACGTGCGGAAGGCGGGTTTTTCCATAAGGCTGCCAAGGTGGAACTATCCTTGAAATTTACCATCCGCGGTACCATCGATGGAAATTTAGCCTGCTCCAAGCCTGAGGCATCTGCCCCCAAGTGGACACCTAGCGGTGAAATTGCCGGTAAAATCGACGGTTCATTTATCGGTAAAGCCGCTGCCTCCGTCGATACTTGGATCGTATCCATCGGGGGTGGGGCTGAACTTGGCGGTAAAACCGGTGTCGAGGCCAAGCTCACCGCGGAGACCGAAGAGACAGGCATCTTTGCCCAAGGCAAACTCGGATTTACCGGTGTGACCTTCTTCTTCGCTACTTACACCACCCTTGGCCGGGTGAGCAAAGCCGCCAAAGATGAGGAGCCCGCAGATGATGACGACAACAAGTCGGACCCGACGTATAAGAACACCAGGGAATATCAACTGGTGGAGCCAAAAGATTGGCCGGACGGGGGACGAGGCAAGTTCTGTTTAATTTCCAACTCCTGAAGATATGCCATCCTTCGATCATCCGGTCTATGTCCTCGAAGTGGACTGCCAGCAACTTGAACTACAAGTGCGACTCAATGATATATCCATTTTGGATAGCAACCATGGCAAGCCGCTGACCTGCGAACTGCCCGCCAACCTGCAGATGCTCGATGGCGAAAATATTCTCGAGGCCCGCTTCGGACCGCCTGCCGACAGCGAGTTCATCCGCCAGGACGCCTCATTTTCCCTTGCTCTGGTCCGTAGCTTCCCGGGCGAAACGGAAACTCAGCGCAAAAAAATCACCTCCCTCAATTTCAACATTCCACCTACCCCCGAGCATGGGGCTTTCGCCAACAGCCCAGGTCCCACTGAGTTGGACGCCTCTGCGTTAGATCCCGCCCCTGGTGGCGCGGTCAAGATCGGGAAAATCAACGAATCCTTGGACGATGCTACCCGCACGGGAGTCGCCTCCCGTTCTATCCGATTGGCCGTGCCGTTTGCCCGGTGGGACTGGCCAGCGTGTGATGAAATCCAAGATAACGATGCCACCTTCATCTCTCTGCTAGATGAATACCGCCACTTCTGGACACTCCTCAACGCCCGCAATCCCTCCCCTGTATTCAACTTTCTGGCCCTCAAACTCAAGGCCATCACCGCAGCTTGGCACATGACCGATGAGCAAGCCCGCGACGCTATCGAAATTGGCGATATGTTGCGTTGTGACGAAATCGACCTCCGCCCGCTGCGTGAGCGCGGACTTAAACTGATGATCCTCGGCAATGGCAAACTCGCAAAAATCGTCGATCGGGACGGTGATTCGCCGGTCTATTTCCGCGAGAAAGACGGCTCCCTCGACCACTACATCCCCCTCACCTTCTGCCGCTCGCGCGCCCAGTGGCAGGTGGCTTTCTGAGCCGGACGGAATCGGAAGTCACCTTTGTTTGGAGGCTCCGGGCAGGATGCCCGGGCCACGTGGCGCGGGCATGCTGCCCGCATGGCCCATGCGAAGCGAATGGACCCGC
>JBAXOP010000362.1:0-5638 GCA_037133195.1 Verrucomicrobiota bacterium
GTGATGCTGCCTCCGGTCTGATTCATGGTGCAGCTAACCGTGTAGCCAATCGAAAGGTAGCGCGACATCGTGACTGAACCATCGCCGCCAGCGCCGTAAACCGTAGTGACGTCGTTACTCCCGTTCTTGTCGCAGTAACTGGCGCTCGTCCAGGTAGTCGTGCCGGTGGGAGGATACCAGTCCCGAGCTGAAACTGCCGCGCGGCTCACGCCGGGAACGGCGAACAGGCAGAGTGCCGCGAGGGCGGCGGGAAACCGGCACGGCGAGCCGGACCACATGGATTTCGATTGGGTTGGATTCATGGGGATTCTGGTGAGGTTTTTGGTGGTTTTTGCTCGTTTCTTAGGGGTTGATTCAAGTGGCTTGGCGGGAGAGTGGATGAGGCGTGCCGGAGGGATTGCGCAGATCAAGGGGAGAATATAAGGAAATTTCCGGAACCTGTCATGTCATAGGTTTATATGACACGGCGGGGGGGCCTCAAGGAGTGCGGGTGTCCCCAACCCGCATCCGTCATGGGGGAGAAAGCACCGCGCTTTCACTCGTTTCTTTCACTCCCCATGGCGCTGGTGGGCGGGACGCGCACCCTCCTTGATCCATGCCAAATTCCGCGGTCCAAGGATCGAAGATAGAACCCGATCCTGACCGGCCGCTAGACAGGCGGCAATGCCAGACTGGATATCGCCAAACGAAGCCTTTGGAGGAATGCCTCCAAATCAGCCGGAGCCAGTTGGCAGATCATCCATGCGGGCAGTTCGTCAGTGTTCAACCCGTCGAGCAGCATGGCGACCACGGCGGGCTCCCAACCGCCATCTTTGGCCTGGGCATCGGGAATGGCGGCCAGCAGGTCGTGCCCGGCTTGCTCAAGGAAATAGAGATCGACCAAGTCCTTCAACTCCGAGCGGCTGAGCAGGGTTGTAAGCTTGTTGGCGATGATCTCCCTGAGGGTGTCCACCCGGATGCCGTCAAAACTGGCTTTCTCAGCATCCAACTGAGGCGCTCGGTCCACCACGACATCCACGATTTCGCGCTGCTCACCGCGAGTCAGCCTGAAGCGGTGAAAATCCGGCGCGGTTCTCAAAGCGGCACATTCAGCGCCGATCTGGGTTGCCACTCGGTTCACGAGATTTTGTACCTCTTTACCAGCCACCTCCTCGCTCGTGAAGAGGTCGAGGTCATAGGAGCGGCGGTGATCCAGATAGAAAAGGCCGAGGGCACTGCCCCCCGTGAGGAAAAACCGCCGCTCTTGGGAGAACCATGCCCGAAGGAAGTCCCGCTTGAGCGGTGTGCAGGCTTTAGAGTCTTCCCAGTTCATGAGCGCAGCGAAGGAGGTGTTCCCACACGGGACGGCGGTGCCCCAGCATGGGGCTGAGCTGCGGGAAACTGTCCGCCACCTGCCGGAGCGTCAAGAATTCCCAGACCTGCTCCACCCGCGCTTCCCGCATCAGCCACGCCGCCGTCCGCAGCCACTCCGCGCCAGTGCGGGTCGCCAGTCGGCGATGCAGCGACTCTGCCGTCTCGGGACGGTCCCAGGCGAAGTCGAGATTGTCAGCAGGGATTTCGGCTGCCGGTTGCATGGGCGGAGTATTTCACAGCCAATGACCAAAGGCAAGGCGTAATCGGGAAACCCCTCAGGGCCGCAGCGCGTCCGCGGGTGGCGGTTTTGCCAGTATGGCCATAGCCTGGGCGCGGGAATGAACCTGGAGTTTTTCGTAAACGCGGCGGATATAGGTGTGCAGGCTGCCCTGGCTGATGCCCAGCGACGCGCTGATTTCCTTGTAGAGATAGCCCTGGGCCAACAGATCCATCACTTGTTGCTCGCGGTCCGACAAGAGCGGCGGTGCCGCCGGCGGCTTGGAGCGTTGGAACGATTGGACGACCTTGCGGGCAATGTTGGGGGTCATGGGGGACCCGCCACCGTGCAGCTCGCGGATGGCCGCGATGACTTCCGTGCGGGGCGTCTGTTTCACCAAATAGCCGGTCGCCCCCACCTTGAGGGCCTCCAGGATCTTGTCCTCATCCTCATAGACGGTGATCATGGCGAACTGGGTGGCCGGCAGTTTCACCTTCAATTGAGCGACGCATTCGATCCCGTTCTGTCCCGGCAGGTTGATATCCATCAGCACCACATCCGGGCGATCCTCGGGGATCCCCGCCACCGCGCTCTCCGCATCGGGGTAGGCATTGACCAGCAGCAGTCCCGGCTCCTGCCGCAACCAGCGGGCCATGAGGGCCTGGAGCTTCAAATCGTCTTCCACCATGCAAACTCGAATGGGCATGCGCTTAATCATACCATGTCGGCTCCGTGGCGTCATGTCATAGGTTCATATGACAAGCGCCGCCTGTCAATGGTGCGCGGCCAGGGGCACGTCAAAGCGGACGAAGGTACCGCCGCCGGGTTGGCTGCGGACCTCGCACCGGCCATCCACCGCGGCCAACCGGTGTTTCATGTTGGCCAGGCCGTGGCCCCGCAAAGACGTGTCCGGGGGCACGGCAAAACCTTGGCCGTCGTCTTCGATCGTCAACACGAACGACTCGCCTTCCAGCCGCAACGTCACGAGCACGCTGGTGGCCCGGGCGTGTTTGACAATGTTGTGCAGCGCTTCCTTGAAGGCCAGCAGCACCTCGTGGCGCACGGGCGAGCTGAGCGGGCCGGCCGGCAAGTCGAGCGGCAAATCAAGCCGGCACTGGATCTTCGCCGCCGCCAAGAGTTCGTGCGCCCGTTTCGCGACGTAGCCGGCAAAGCTGTCCAGGGTGTCGTGCTCCGGATTGAGCGCCCACACGATTTCACTCATCTTCAGCGTCATCTCGCGGCCGGTCTGGTTGATCTCGTCCAAAGCGCCGCCGACCTCTTGGGCGTCCTCCCGGCCGCCCGGTTCCGCATCGCTGAGCATCACGATCCGCGTGAGATGGGAACCCAGGTCGTCATGCAAATCCCGGGCGATGCGCGCCCGCTCGCGTTCCGTGGCCTGCAGCAACTTGAGGCGCTCGATTTGGCGCCGGTGACGGCGGCGCAATCCGAGCAGGATGCCGCCGCCTAACAATCCGGCGGCGGCCAGCGGGGCGCACACCCGGAACCAGGCGGTTTCCCACCAATACGGTTCGGCTGTCAGATCCAGTGCCGCGCCGGTTTCGTTCCACACGCCGTCGCTGTTGCAGGCGCGCACCTGGAATCGGTAATGGCCGGGCGGAAGTTGGGCGTAGGTGGCCGAGCGCAGCACACCGCCATCGACCCAGTCCGCGTCCAAACCGGTCAACCGGTATTTGAAACCGATGGTTTCCGGCTTGGTGAAAACAGGAGCCGTGAAAAAAAACTCCACCCGCCGCTGGCCGGGAGCGAGGTGCAGGTGGGCGGCCCCCTGACTCAACTCGAGAGGCGCGGAAGCAGACGGGGTTTCCGGCAACCCTTTCACGCCGTAACCCGCCACCGTCTTGCCGTTGACGCTCACCCGCTCGATCACCACCTGCGGAGGTTCCGGGTTCTCCTTGATATCACCGGGATTGACGACGGCCACACCGGACTGCATCGCGAACCACAAGCGGCCATCCGCGCCCCGCGCCGCACCCGGCCAGGCGTCGTAGCTGGCCTGCAAACGCGACAGCCCGTCATTGCGCCCGTAGGCCACGGACCAGACCCGCGTGGTCCGGCCTTCCGCCAGATCATCCAACTCCTTCTCGCGCACGCTGAAAATGCCCCGGTTGCCTGCCAACCACAGCCGACCGTGCCCGTCCGGGAGGATGTTGGAAATATAGTTGTCGTGCAGTCCCTGGTCCATCCGGCAGCGGCTGAAACGCCCGGCCTCCAGCCGCCCCAATCCCTGGCCGCCGTAGCCGATCCATAAGCTGCCATCCGGCGTGCCTGACAAACACCGGATCTCGCACGGCTCCGCCAGGGTGCTCCCGGTTTCGTTGGTCACGGCATCCTCCCGCACCCGCAACAGCAGGCCTTTGGAAGTCGCCGCCCAGCAGGCACCGGCCGCGTCACTTGCCAACGCCTTTACCAGTCCACTGCCCGGAGGCAGATGGAAGGTCTGGAGCTTCCCGGCTTTCCAGCGCTGCAAGTCCTGGGTTTCCTCCTCGTGCCCTCTGGTCTCACTCCAAACCTCGCCCGAGGTGGTCACCAGCAGCGCGTCAACGAAAGTGCCAGTCAAGCCGTTGGTTTGGTCGAGGCTGTCAGTAACCACCCCATTTCGCCAACGGTGCAGCCCGGCGTATTGAGTTCCGATCCAGACGCCGCCTTGAGGATCGGCGGCCACGCATTGGGAGTTGCGAATGGACCATCCGTCTTTGGCGGACAAGGGTGTCCATTCCTGACCCGTATTCCGCACGACTTCCCCGTTGGGCCAGACGACCGCCCACAGCACTCCGTCCGTGTCCTGGCAAACCGAACGCACCGGCGAAAACGGGGTGGCGGAACCGGGAGTCAACAAATCCACGATTTTCGGCTTCAGTTGATTCAAGCCGCCTCCGCGCGTGCCGACCCACAAATTTCCCTCGCGGTCTTCCTTCATCACGAGGATGGCTGGCTGCGACACGGTGGTTGTCGCCGGACCCGCCGGATCGAACCGGAACAGGCCCGCCTCCACCGTTCCGACCCACAGGCAGCCAGTACGGTCTTCGTGCAGGGCCGCAGGGGTTGCCACGGGCAGATTGGCCGGGATCTTCAGCAGGGGGCGGCCCTCGCAGTACTTCCAGAATTGCGCGTCCCTGCACCACCAGATCCCGCCGGAACGGGCACCGGTGATTGCGGTGGCGTCAACCTGTTCCAGCGGGCGGAACTTATCACCCCGGAAGACACCCACCCAACTACCCTTGGAAAACCAGAGCTGCCCCGTTCCATCCAGCGCCAAGCGACACATGCCGGTGCCTTCCGGCAAGCCGTCCGCCGCCGTGAAAGCCCGGACCTGCCCGTCCTGAATGCGCAACACCTCGCCGTTACCATAGGACACCCACACGGCCCCTGCCGCGTCCTCCACCAGGAGCGGTACCCCAATGTCGACCGCGGCGTGTTCCGGACCGACCACCATCGTCGCCCGCCCCTGATCCAGGCAGATCACCACGCCACGATCCTTCGCAACCCACAAGCGACCGCGCCGGTCGGCCACCAACGCCTTGATCTCGCCCGCCGGCGCTCCGGGCACCGTCACCGGAAACGGCTGGAACCGCACGCCGTCGAAGCGCACCAATCCCGTCCGGGTGGCCACCCACAGGAACCCGTCGGGCGTTTGTTCGATGGCCACCACCGTATTGTCCGGCAAGCCCGCGTCAGACTGCCAGGTGCGCGTGAACCATGTCGGCGGCGGCGCGGAGGGAGACACCCCCGCGGCCGGCAACATCCCCGCGGCGGGCAGCGCCAACAAGCCCGCAAGCCAAAACACCGGGATGCGGCCATGGATAAATGCGATCACAGGGAAAAGCATATAACAGGAAAGCCGCGGACCGCAATGTCATTGCCACAAGTAGCGGCTGCGATTGGAAATCTCCCCGGACCTGGGTTTCGAGTTTCTTTCTGGAACGGATCACTTTGGATATTTCGGCGATAGGATCGTCGTCGAGGTTCATGGCTGGGTATCGCCTTTCCCGTTGGTAAGACTCCAGGTGTTGATGTCCGACGGCGCGACGCAATGTGCGTTGTCGGCAG
>JBAXOP010000363.1:0-5635 GCA_037133195.1 Verrucomicrobiota bacterium
ACACCGGCGCTGCCATTGTTATATCGGTGCCATAAGGGACACTCCACGCCACGGTGCCGGCACTGATATTGATCACGGCGCTGCTGCCGGCAACGTTCGTGCCGAAGCTCAGCACGTCCTTCGCTGAACTCGGTGCGGCCACGCGGGTCGTGACCGTATAGGTTTTGGTAGAGCCGTCCTGGGCGGTCATGATATATGCCTGTGGCGTGGTGAAGTTCTGGCTGGTGCCAGAGGTCGGCGTGCCCGCCGACAGGAAAGAAGCCGTGTAGCTAGCCGCCAGGCTTGATATATCAGTTCCATAAGGCACGGTCCAAGCCACGGAACCGGCAGCGGTATCGATCACGGCACTGCTACCGACGACGTTTGCGCCGAAGGTGAGCAAGTCCTTGTTTGAGGAGAGCGTGGCGAAACTCTGCGCAGGGCTCGCCCATATCGTGCCCGCCGCATTGGTGGCGCGGAAAGTATAGAAATAGGTGGCTGCGGCGGCCAGGTTAGTGAGTGTGCGGTTGATATCAATCGATGCCACATTGGTCCACGAACCGACAGATGCCGAGTTGGCCCAGTTAGCGGGATTGATGCCGCCGTCCTCGGGGCCCCAGTAGGCGGTGACGTCATAGTTCGTGCTGTTACACATCAAGGTGGCATTGATCACCGCCGAGCTATTAGAGATCCCTGAGGCGGCCCGGTTGGCAAGACTGCCCGTGGCGGGATAAGTTGTGGCGAGCCCGTATTTGGCAGCGAGATACCCCCCAACCTTCGCCTCCTCCTGGGAGGTGAGGGCTCTGGAGTACCCGAGAATCTCGGTCACGTCGAACGGGCAAGAATATCCTCCGGCCCGGCCGATCTGGTAAGCTGCCGCACTCGTATTACCATCGTTGACGGTGATTTTGAGCAGCATGTAGTTGGTGATGGTGCCGAGGTTGAACGGACTCGCTAGCGCGCTGCCATTCTTTGATACCGCGGCGGGCAACCATTGGAATCCGTTTCCGCCAAGCAAGTAGCTTGAGTCTTCTCCCGTCCTCCGGCAGAGAAAGCCTCCGTAAGTCCAAGTGGTATATGATGGGGAGCGCACGACGACGTATTGCTCTTTGACAAAAAGCGTGCCGGCGAGATCGAAGAAACCGGCGGCTTTGTCACTGAAGCGGAGCGCGGGTTTCGAGAACAGCTGGTTTTGCATAACGACGGGTTTAGACCAAAGTTCAAAGACAGCGTCATGACTGTTGCCGGAGCGGTCATGCCAGAACGTCACCTGTTGGTCAGTATCCGCGGTGACACCGTAGGATGAATCGAACCAACAGGCCAGCCCGCTTGTCACCGGAACCGTGTTGCCACCCACCGTGATCACCACCGCCGTGGACGTACTCACCGCTCCCTCGCTATTGCTGGCCTTGGCCGTCAGCGCATACTCGCCTGTCACTACATTCGTCCATGCCAACGTATACGGCGCTGTGGCACTCGATCCGATGAGCGTGGCACCATTATAGAACGCCACGCTGGTCACCGTGCCAACCACGTCTGCAACATCGGCCGTCAGCGTGAGCGTTGCTCCCGGAGCAAAGCTGGATCCGTTAGATGGCGACGTCAGAACCACACTCGTGACCGGGAAAAGCAACTCCTGCGGGATGATCGCAGCAGCCTTGCGTGAAGGCATATACCAATAGAGCCGCGCCGTGGCCGGATTGGCATTATCATAATACTCCATCTTTAAGCTATACTTTTGGCCTGCGGTCAGGGTGATAGGAGCACTGTCGTTCCACAAGCTGGTCACTTGGTCGTGCCAATCATTGATCACCTGTACGCCGTTGATCCATAAGCGGACCCCGTCGCTGGTGCGCGTGGAAAACCGGTAGGTCCCGCTCTCTGGAGCCATCACCTGGCCGCTCCAGCGCACGCTATAAGTACCAGCGCCCAGCGTGGCTGGCGGTGCCGTGCCCCAGTCAAAGTTAACGACCGGATCGATGCGTGTCACCTTCAGCGAGGTGAAATCCAGGTTATCGTAATAACTCGCATTCAAGCCACTGCCACCGGTTCCCACCACCAAATGGACCGTCGCGGGTGCCGAGGTGGTCAATGCGTCGGTGGTCGTAAACGTGAAGCGGTCCGTGCCCTGAAAGCCGGCCACCGGGGTATATGTTAGATCCGGAGGGGTGCCGGTGAGGGTGCCGTGAAGCGGTTGGCTGGCGAGAGCGCAGATCACCGAGGCCTGTCGGCACGACGAACCTGTAAGAGTGATGGCCTTGGCAGTGTTGGCCGGGGTGACGAGGATTTGCGGGTTGGCCACCGCCAACCCGTAGATCAGGTCCGGCGTGGTCGTGGCGGATTCGATCCTCGCGATACTGGCGGCAAGATTTGCGGCGTTTTCTCCACCCGCCGGGTCGGTGGCCGACATCCAGGCGAGACTTTGAGCATATAAATCCGGCAGTTTCCGCCGGGCCGCCTCGTCGTATGGCTTGAGGTAATCGAAGGCGGCGGCGGCGTCCCAGCCCCAGAATGTTGTTTTGTCCATGCATAAGTCGATGCCTTCCGCGATGTGATACTTGGACAAGGCGGCCATGGCCATATAGGGGCCGGCCATGGTGAACATCCGGTCGCAAGGTCCTTCGAGGGTCACCTCCTCAAAGAGATCGGGAGCCAGGTTTTTGACGTCATCGAGGGTTAGCAAGTTCATTACGAAATCGGAAAGTTGGCCGCGCCACATGCCGGCCGGTTGTTTGATGCCGGCGCGCACCGCCGGATAGAGCAGGCTCTTATCGGCATTGATGGTGGTGGTTCCCAGATAGTTGATATTGAACAGGGTTTCGGACAAATACCCGTTAGCTATCTGCAACGGATCACTCCAATTGAAACCGGTCTCGAACGGATAGGTGGGTTTCACATTGGTGACAAACGCATCGAGCATATCGGTCACGTAGGGAGCGGCCGCCGCGCCCATGGCGGTGAGCGCCTTGGCGGCTTTGGCGCGCACCCAGATATCGGTGTCCTTGAGGCGGCGGGTCAGAGCGGGGATCGCGCTGGTGGCTTGCAGGCAGCCCAGGGCTGTGCAGGCAGCCTCGCGCTGATTGGCATCGGTGGGATTTTCCGCCAGTGTGATGAGCGAGTTCACCTCGATGGAGGTGAGCGAGCGGGAGGCCAGTTCGGTGGCGGCGTTGAAGCGAACGATTGGATCCCATTCAGCAAGTGCGGAGAACAACTGTTCTTTGGTATAAGTGCTGCAAGCAGCGGTGAATTGAGCGGCCCAGATCGCGTTGCTCACCTTCGCGGCGTTGAGGTTATTGGCGGGGTTGGCATTTTTGCCGGTGATATAGAGATTTTTGAGGGGGATGCAGGCGTGGAGGAGGTAATAGGCAGTCGGATTATCATAGTAGATATTGGGGCCGCCATCGGACTGGAGTGCATCCCAGTAGTCGATGGATTTTCCGGGTGCCCATTGTTCACCGCCTTCATAGACAAACGATCCGTCACTGCGGCGTTTCATGTCCCGGTCCCAACGCATATTTTTGTGGTATTCTATCGCCGCGAGTTGGCCGCCCATATTGGCACCGAGCATCGTCCACAGGTAACTGAACCCCTGGCCGGTATGCCCGTAGGCCTCGCCGTTGTATCCCGCCAAGGCCATCCGCGAAAAATACTCGGTCTGCACCGGTTTGTTGTCCATGCAAGCGAACATGACTGCGGCCAACCCGTCCTTGCCGTTGCTGCGGTGATCATAGTAGTTGCGGCCCTGCAATTGGTAATCTCCGCAATACGGCTGATGCTCGCCATAGGGAATGGATCCTCGATTCACATAGTAACCAAAAAAATTGGCCGCCCGCGCGATACCCGGATCGATCGCGTCACTCACCACGCCGGCCTTTTTGCCTAACGCGATAGTGAGCTGGGCGACGAGTCCGGCCTGGTTGACCGGCCCATACCAACTGCACAAGCCGTTGGTGCCTCCGGCCTGCCAACCACCGGGCGGCGGGATATTGGAAAACCCGTGCCCGGCAGTGCCGAACATACTCGTGTGTTTGGCCGCGTAGATGACATATTCGCTCAGCCCGTGAAATACCTGGGGGTCGTTTGTGAGCATGTAGTATTCCGCCAGAAAGACACTCTGATAGCAACTCCACGCATCTATACCGCTGCGCTCCAGATCAAGCGTCGCGGGCGCGATGGACCGGGCATACGTCTGCAACATCGGCAGATAGGTGGCATCGCCGGTTGCCAGCAAAGCCAGCGCATTGATAGACCCCGGCCCATCAATTCCCCACCCGTAGGTATTGATGCGTTGTGCCAGACTGGCGGCGGCACGGGTCCTAATCAGCGTGGTCTTGGCACAATTGTAGGGCGCTGTGTCGGAGTAGGCCCCCATGACCGGCAGGGTAATAGACACATCGATGATATTTCCGGCACGCCAGCGCTTGAAACTCAGAACGCCGGTGGAGGCCTCGGCGGCACCGATCGCCAGGCCCAGGCTTTTTCGCGCATCGCTCGTGAAAAGTGGCACAGCACCGCTGCCGGCGCTCGCGCCTAATATCACATCATTGATGGCTAGAACGCCAGCCGCTGACGCCGGAGTGTTGGCACCCACGGCAGTCACCAGTATTTGATAGGGAGCAAATGCCGTGTATCCATCCTGCGCAGGGGTCTCCGGCCAACCGTTATCAATCCACCCGCGCATCCCGGTGGCACCGAGGTTGTAAGTATAGGTGCGGTCAACCGTGGATAGATTGGTGCCCGCGGTGAGGTCTATCTTCAGCGCGGTGGTGGCCCTGACCTCAGAGTGCCCAGCTAACAATAGTGCCATTGCGACCGCTGCGAACATGCGGCGGATTGGGAGTGTTGTGGTGCATGGATTCATGGTGGGTACGGGGGGAGAAGTTGTCCGTTGTCTGTCCTCTGTCATTCTTAGCCGAAGTAGCGCCCCGGAGACATCTTGCGGCCTAGTGCCTGATCCGCAATACCCATAAACATGGGTAGTTGCGCGCGGGTTGATCCTCCCGACTCACTGGCTTGTTATTGGCCTTCTCCTTTCAGCCCCAGATTGACTGTATGCCAGTCACATTTTTCGCTTGTTGCAAGCATTTCCGGCCAACGGGGAGGGATTTCAAAGGAAAAATCGAGGTGATTTTCAGGTTAAAACGCCAGAAGTTTGCCGCATGGGTCAGCCTAGTCTTTACAAGTTGGTCATTCCCTGCCAAACCGCAGGGAATTTAGCCGCCTTGCCACCCCCCCATCAGCCCCACAACCATGCCCAAAGACACGTCCATCCACAAAATCCTCGTCATCGGCTCCGGCCCCATCGTCATTGGCCAGGGCTGCGAATTTGATTATTCCGGAGTCCAAGCCTGTAAAGCCCTCAAGGAAGAAGGCTACAGGGTCATTTTGATCAACTCCAATCCGGCCACCATCATGACCGACCCGGAATTTGCCGATCGGACCTACATCGAGCCCATCACCCCGGAGGTCATCGAAAAAATCATTTTGCGGGAGTCCCCCGATGCTTTGTTGCCGACCCTCGGCGGGCAAACCGCGCTCAACGCGTCGATGGCACTGTTCAAGTCCGGGGTGCTTGAGCGCTACAACGTCCGCATGATCGGTGCCAACGCCGAGGCCATCGACAAGGGCGAAGACCGCCAGCGCTTCAAGGACGCCA
>JBAXOP010000364.1:0-5625 GCA_037133195.1 Verrucomicrobiota bacterium
CTGGACCAAGGGATTATGAGTCCCCTGCTCTAACCGCTGAGCTACAGGCCCCAGTCAGACTGGGTGATTTTTTCGCCTTGGCTGCCACCCCCGGGGATCAATGCCCCGCAGACAACAACAAAGCCAATGACTTCCACACGCCAACCCACCCGCCTCAAACGAGCAAAGCCGACCAACCTGTGGCGTCACGCGAAGGTGGTAGATTATGCCCTCAACGAGGTCAACCACAAATCCAACACCCCAAATCCAAAACACGCAAGGCCCGCACCCGACCGAATTGCGGGACATTTCGGTGGGAGACAATTTTGATTGGAAAGCCCGCCGCAAAGGGATAGAACCAGATGTTTACCAGGTCATACAGCACAAATCAGCATTAAGCAGAATCAAGGATGCGTGGCGGTATAACCATAGGGACGGCAATCACCCTCTAACCAAACACTATCATGGGACTTGAAAAAATCACGCAGAAGCTTCAGGAAGCGCTCCAATCCGCCCAGAGCCTAGCCTCGAAGTCCGCCCACTCGGAACTCAAAAGCGCCCATGTCCTGCTCGCCTTGTTGCAACAGGAAGGCGGCATCGCCACGCCAATTTTACAAAAGGCCGGCCTCGACGTGCCGCGCCTCAAGGCCGCCGCCGCCGCAGCACTGAGCCGCGAGCCAAGCGTCCAAGGAGCCTCTACCCAACCGCAAATCAGCATCGGCCTGCGTGCCACATTGGATGCCGCCGATGCCGCCCGCGTAAAACTCGGCGACGACTACCTCAGCGTCGAACATTTCCTCCTCGGAGCGCTCAAAGGCGAGTCCCCAGCCGGCAAATTACTCAAGGACGCCGGCCTGGATGAAAACAAGGCGCTTTCCGCGATCCACAGCGTGCGCGGTTCACAAAAGGCTAGCGACGATTCCCCGGAAGGCAAATACCAGACGTTAGAGAAATACGGCACCGATCTAACGGCCAGGGCGCGGGAGGGCAAAATCGATCCGGTCATTGGCCGCGACGATGAGATCCGGCGAGTGCTGCAAGTGCTATCGCGGCGCACCAAAAACAACCCGGTGCTCATCGGCGAGCCCGGCGTGGGCAAGACCGCCATCGTCGAAGGACTGGCCCGGCGCATCGTCTCCGGGGATGTGCCCGAGGCCATGAAGCACAAACGCGTCATCACCATGGACGTTGGTGGCATGCTCGCGGGGGCGAAGTACCGCGGAGAATTCGAGGACCGACTCAAGGCGTTCCTCAAGGAAGTGACCGATTCCCAGGGCCAGATCATTTTGTTCATCGACGAGTTGCACACCATTGTCGGAGCCGGAGCGAGCGAGGGCGCGATGGATGCCTCCAACTTGCTCAAACCGCAACTCGCCCGGGGAGACCTCCATGCCATCGGTGCCACCACCCTCGATGAATACCGCAAGCATATCGAAAAAGACGCCGCCCTGGAACGCCGCTTCCAACCGGTGATGGTGGGCGAGCCGTCCGTAGAAGATTCCGTTGCCATCCTCCGTGGCCTCAAGGAACGCTATGAGGTCCACCACGGTGTGCGTATCCAAGACGGCGCACTGGTCGCGGCCGCCGCACTTTCCGATAGGTATATCTCAGGGCGCTTTCTGCCCGATAAAGCGGTCGATTTAGTCGATGAGGCGGCCTCGCGCCTCAAGATAGAACTCGACTCGATGCCAACGGAAATCGACGTCCTGGAGCGGCAGATCATGCAGTTGGAGATGGAGAAACGGGCGCTGGAAAAGGAAAACGACAAAGCCTCCGCCGCTCGCCTGGAAAAAGTCAAAGAAGAACAAGCCAATCTGCGCGAATCCTCGTCTGGTATGCGGGCTCAATGGCGCAACGAAAAGGCGGTCATCGATGATGTTAGGGCGGCCCAGGAAAAAATCGAATCACTCAAGGGCGAGGCCGAGCTGGCGCAGCGGATCGGCGATCTAACGCGCGCCTCGCAAATCACCTACGGCGATCTGCCCGCTGCCAGCAAAGCACTGGAAGCCGCGAAGCTACAACTCAGCATGTTGCAAAAAAATGGGGCGATGCTCAAGGAAGAGGTCACCGAGGAGGACATCGCCCGGGTGGTTTCCGCCTGGACTGGCATCCCGGTCAACCGCCTCCAGGAGGGCGAAAAACACAAACTCGTAAGCATGGAACAACGGCTCGGCGAGCGCGTCGTCGGCCAGAAAAAGGCCATCCTCGCGGTGGCCAACGCCGTGCGCCGCGCCCGCTCCGGCTTGCAGGATGAAAACCGGCCGATTGGCTCGTTCTTGTTTCTCGGGCCCACCGGCGTCGGCAAAACCGAACTTTCCAAGGCTCTCGCCGAATTCCTCTTCGATGACGAGGCGGCGATGGTCCGCATCGACATGTCTGAATATATGGAAAAACACAGCGTATCGCGGCTCATCGGCGCGCCGCCCGGCTACGTCGGTTACGATGAAGGCGGCCAGCTCAGCGAGCGGGTGCGCCGTCGTCCATACTCGGTGGTGCTCTTCGATGAAATTGAAAAAGCCCACGCCGATGTCTTCAATGTGTTACTCCAAGTCATCGACGACGGGCGCATCACCGATGGCCAGGGCCGCACGGTGGATTTCCGCAATACCGTGCTGATCATGACGTCTAACATCGGCTCACAACATATCCTCCACGAGGCCAATGCTGAACAACGCGAGGCACTCGTCACTGATGCCCTGCGCAGCCACTTTCGCCCCGAATTCCTCAATCGAATCGATGAAATCATCATCTTCGACCGCCTCACCCGCAGTGATCTAACAACCATCGTCGATCTCCAGCTCAACCGTGTTAGAAAGCGCCTCGCCAAGCAAGGCCTAGCCATTGCCCTCACCCCGGCCACGAAGGAATTTTTAGGCAACCAAGGCTTCGATCCGATCTACGGTGCCCGCCCCCTCAAGCGTGCCATTCAGCAGCACTTGCTAGATCCACTCAGCCTCGACCTGTTGGATGGAAAATTCAGCGACGGTGATGTCATCCAAGCCGACGTCCGGGACGGGGGTATCGTGTTTAGTTAGTCGCTTCAAATAGAGTGGGCATCTTGCCCACAATTGCCCATGAGAAGTGCAAAAAAAGCCGGCCAAGCGGCTACCCCTTGCTCCGCGCACGGGCCATGGCGGCGGGACGCCACCTTTCCTTGAAAAACCGCCACGACGGGCCGCGCGGCGGCTATTGATAGGATGATTCGACGCGCTGGGCGACGTCGCGGTAACTGGAATCGACCTCGTAGATTTGTTTGAAGCAATCGAGGGCCTGGGTTTGGTCGCCCATTTCGCTGTGCAGGATGCCTTTTTCGTAAAGGACTTCCTTTTTCGTCTTATCCATGGCGTGGAGGTCGGCGAGGGCGTCTGACAGCTGCTTGATAGAGAGGTCGAACATTCCCTTGGCCTTGAAGGTGCGGCCAAGAAGCAACAGCACCTTGGTGCGAATGTGGGGGTTGCGCGTTGCCTGCTGGAGGTGGAGGATAGCTCCGCTGTAGTCGCCAGCCTGATAGAGAGCATTCCCCAGTTCAAACCGCAGTTGTGGGTCGGTGGGGTTTTGGTCAACGCGGCGTTTAGCTTCGGCCACCACCAGCGCGAGGCGCTCGGCTTTATGGGCATCCAGCGCGGCTTGGAGGTCGGCGTTGTTAGGATCGGCGGCGGCGGCGGCTTCCAGGTTGCGGATATCGGCCTCGGCGGCGCGGTCTTTCATCTGGCCGGCTTTGGTGCTCAGGGCGACGTCGCCATTGCTGAGGGTGTGAGCCCACTCATAGAAGGCTTGGGCGTTGTGCCAGTCTTCGAGTTGTTCGTAGATGTTAGCCAGATCCTTGACGGTCGTGAGGTGATTAGTATCGGCATTGTATTTCTCGATAGTGCGGTCGCGGCGCTCTTCGAGTTGTTCCTTGGTGAGGCCGGAGCGGGTGGATTTCTCGAGTTCCTCGACTTCCGCGGCATTGCGCATGAGGGAGCGCATATCGGCGTTTTCGTCCCACCTTTGTTTTTGCATGGAAGCGCGCGCCGAGGCGTCCTTAGCCCCTTTGATGGCGGCGGAATCGGTGGGGTGGTGTTTGATGATATCGTTATAGACATCTGCCGCGGTGAGGTGCTGGTCGTGGGTGAAATAGAACTCAGCGAGCTTGTGGAGGAGTTTGGCGTTTTCGGGGTAGCCTTTGCGGACCGTTTCAAGGGCGAAGGCGGCGGAATCGAATAATTCCATGCGCACGAAGGTATCGAAAAGCAATTCGCCGGCAGCCTCGTTGTAGGGGTCTTTTTCAAGTTCTTTTTCGATAAGCGGGAGGCAGCCAGCGGGGTCCTTTTTGGCATGGCTGGCAAGTTTCATCATGCCCATGCCGCCGGTTTGGATACCGAAGAGGCCGCCCTTTTTCTTAGGTGCGCCGCAGAGTTGGATTTCGCAACTCCGCAAGATCTTGCGACCGTCTAAATATTCCGGGCAGTCTTTGAGCACGGCTTGCAGAAGACTCACGGCATAGGGCAAATTATTGGTTTGAACGGCGCTAAGGGCTTTGAGCCACAAGGGCTTGAGGCTCTGCGGGAGTTCTTTTTCGGTGATCTCAGGCATGGCTTGGGGGCGGGGATAAGGATTTTGCGTGGAAAAATGACGGCGGGCGTTAGCTTGGCGCGTAGGTGGCGGCTTGGCAAGCGTCCGTTGCAATTGGGGCGAAACTTCCCATAAAATATCGAATTGTGAAAAAACCCGAGATTTCCGGATTGACAGTACCGGGTGTGGTTCCTAGATTGCGCCCCCCTTCGCCTGCGACGGCGACCGATCGCCGCGCCCGAAGGGACCAAATACAAGCACATGAAGACGTTTTCCGCCAAGCCGCACGAAGTCGAGCGCAAGTGGTATGTGATCGATGCCAAGGATAAAATCCTTGGCCAGGTCGCCGTGGAGGCAGCCCGCCTGCTCCGTGGTAAGCACAAGCCGATATTTACCACCCATGTTGACACAGGCGATTTTGTCGTGGTGATCAATGCCGACCAAGTCGTGCTGAGCGGCAACAAGGAGCAAGCCAAGGTTTACACGCGCTTTTCCGGCTACGTCGGCGGCAAGCATGTGGAAACCCCGCGCCAAGTGCGCGAGCGGCGGCCCATTTTACTCGTGGAACGGGCGGTGTGGGGAATGCTTCCCAAAAACCGGCTCGGTCGCGCCCAATATGGCAAGCTCAAGGTGTATGCCGGAGAGGCCCACCCTCACGAAGCTCAGCAACCCGCCCTTTACGAAGTTCGCTAACCAACCATAATTTTTTTTTCATGACAGCCACCCCAACAACCAGCGCCACAGGACGGCGTAAGACCGCAGTTGCCCGCGTATGGATGACTGAAGGCACCGGCCAAATTGCCATCAATGGTCGCCATTTTGAAGAATATCTGCCAACTGCGGAGCTTCAAAACAGCATTCTGGCCCCATTCCAGCAGCTCACGCTGGTCAATAAGTTCGACCTCCGGGTCGTGGTCAAAGGCGGCGGCATCCATGCCCAAGCCATTGCCATCCGCCACGCCATCAGCCGCTCGCTCACCCAGGTGGACCCGGAAAACCGCAAGGTGATCAAGCCACTGGGCTTTCTGACGCGTGATCCGCGCATGAAGGAACGCAAAAAGTCCGGCCAACCCGGTGCCCGCAAGCGCTTCC
>JBAXOP010000365.1:0-5600 GCA_037133195.1 Verrucomicrobiota bacterium
GGTGCCGCTGATGCTTTATACCTGTATGGGGCCGAGCGGCTGTCCGGCTGCGTGCGTGCCATCAACGCCAACGGCTCGGTGCTGTTGGAAACTCCGCTCGCACCCGAGCCGATCCCCCTCAAACCTAACTGCGTCAGGAAAGTCATCTTCAGTGATCATCAAGCCAAGCCCAGTGCCGCCACCTGCGGCGTCATCCTCATCAACGGTGATATTCTGCCGGGCGACGTCGAGACAGTTGATAACACCAACCTGACCCTCAATTCAAGCGTTGGCGGCCACTTCACCATCCCTCGCACATCTATCCAATCACTGCTGCTCGGGGCCAGCCAAACGAAAGCGATTTATGCCGGACCGGATAGGCTCACCGATTGGTCACGCGACCCTGCCACCGCCGAGCACTGGACATTTCAAGACAGCGCGTTCCGTGTGCGTGGCACCGGCAAGATCAGCCGCAAGTTCGACCTACCCCAACAATTCATCTTTCGCTTCAAGCTGAGTTGGACCGATGAGCCTAACATCAAAGTTTATTTTGCCGCGGCGCCGGGCAGCGGCGAAACTGCTCTGGACCGCTATTACCTCACCTTCAGTGGTGCCGGCATAGAAATCAAGCGCGAGGCGTCCAGTGGGAGGCGCTATACGACCATAGCGACCCTCCAACGGCTGCCCAAGCAATATCCAGGCAAGCATTTGACGATAGAAATCCGAGTGGACCGTCTGGGCAAGAATCTGCAACTCTATCTCAATGACGAACCGGAAGGGCCGTTCAAAGATCCGTCAGATAAGGCCCCGAGCGCTAACGGTATCATCATTGAAAGCATGATCGACGGTGCCTCGTCCCTTCAACTTCGCAACATCGAGCTATTCGAGTGGAATCTCAAGGGCGAGCGCCGCCGCACCGAGGATCGCGGCGATGTGACCAAAGACGTGCTCATCACCAGTGATTCCCAGCGCCATAGCGGCACCTTGGTGGAGACGAAACAAAGCCCTGACGGATTGCTGTACGTATTCAAAAGTGCGTTTCAGGATGAGGCCATTGAGGTGCCGGAGGGGGAGATATCCACTCTCTTCTTTGTCGGCAAAAAGACCACAGCCGCCGCAGCCCCTAAAGATCCTTTCACTCTCCTACTCCATGGCGGCGGCTCGCTCCATGTCTCCGCTTGCGCCTTCGACGGCGAACAGGTGGAAGCTACCCACCCTTTGTTAGGCAAGCTGACTCTCCAGCGCGAGGGCATCGCCGCCTTCGAGCGTGCCAAACCCACCACCAAGGAGGCCCCACAACCATGAACTCCTCCCGCTTTGCCCTGGTGCTCTTCGCTACATCGCTGGCCTGCGCCGCTGCAGACGACGCTGCCGCTCCTGCCGCTCCCGCCGCTTCGCCCGCCGCGCCGCCCGCTGTCCTGCGTTTCGCCAACGCCTCGATGGACCAGCTCTCCGGCTCCTTTGCCTCACTAGCAGCCGAGCGCATCGTGTGGAATTCCCCCATCCTCGACAAGCCCACACCATTCTGGCTCAAGAGTGTGTTAGAGGTAACCATGCCATCGACGCTGCCGGAGTTCAATGCGACCCACGAGGCCACCCTCACCCTGATGAATGGCGATAGCGTGCGCGGCCAACTCGCCGCAGTCACCGACGACACCGTCACCCTCGATACCTGGTATGCCGGTCGCCTGAACTTCCGCCGCGTGATGGTCAAGGACGTCGTCATCGACCCCCGCCCGGCGCTCGTTTTCAGTGGTCCCACTGGCTTGGACGGCTGGACGCAAGCCGCCAAACAAGCCGCCTGGACCTATGAAAATTCGGCCTTGCGCACCACCGCGAGTGTCGGCATCGGCCGCGATGTGGGGCTGCCCGACGAGTGCAGTATTGGCTTCGACATCGCCTGGCGCGGCAGCCTGATGCTCAATTTCAATTTCTTTGCAGATGACGTCAGCTCGGACAGTCCGGCGCTCGGCTATCAGGTTAGTTGTCAGGGGTCATATGCGTCCATTCGGCGTCAGAATGCGGGGATGCAATTTGGTGATCCTGCGAACATACCCGAATTCAAGGATAATGAGAAAGTCCGTCTTGAACTACGGGCCAGCCGCAAGTCCGGCAATATCTGTCTATATGTCAATGGACGTTGCGGCGCGGTATGGAAAGATCCCGGTGCCGCCAAGGGGAAATTTGGGAAATCTATCCAATTTGTGCCGCGCGGCAAGGACGCATTGCGCGTATCTGGCATCAAGGTGGCAGCCTGGGACGGAATCCTGGATGAAGGTGCCCAGGAAAATGCCGCCATGATGGGCATGGGCATGAATTTCCGCTTTCAACGCGGCATTCCCAATCCGGAGGCCAAGCCGGAGCCTAAACCCAAGTCCACCACCGACGGTCGCATGAAATTGCGCAATGGGGATTCCATCGGCGGCGAGGTGACCGCCATTGCCGACGGCATGATATCTATCAAAACCCCGTTTGCCGAGGTCAAGCTGCCGGTAGCCCGCGTTCGCAATATAATCCTCAAGCCAGCCGCGCTCGAGGAACCCATCCGCCGCAACGGTGATGTGCGGGCATGGTTCGGCGATGGTTCGTCGTTAGTGTTCTGCCTGGACACCATGACTCCTGAGTCCATCACCGGCCACAGCCAACTCTTCGGCACCGCCACCTTTAAACTCGCCGCCTTTAACCGCATCGAGTTCAACATCTACGACCCCCAAATCACCGACCTGCGGGCCAAACAAGGCATGTAGCTAGCGAGACTGCGCCTCAGACACAAGACTGCAAGAGACGAGACAAGAAATTATCGATGGGTTCACCATCCGGATAGAGCCAGAGCCAGGCATAATTCGAGTGAAAATCCTTCTTATGACTAGACAACTTGAAAAATTGCTAGCAAACATGGTTCGTCACGCCAGCCTCAGATCCGGCATTTCTCACAATCTCCCTAAAAACGGGGGTTGCGGCACTCCAGTTAGTAAGATTTCTCACATTTCACCTCTCAATGAACGACACAAGACACACATTTATGCCAGCCTGCATCGCACTGAGCATTCTGGCGCTCATTTCCACAGCCGGCGCGGCCGTGGTGAATGCGGGCTTCGATGCCGCCACCACCGTGCCAATCACCGCCGCGAGCTACACCGCGACGGGCAACACGGTGAATTTCACCCTGACATTCGCGCCGCCTGCGGGCACCAACCTGACGGTGGTCAATAACACCGGCTTGGCATTTATCCAAGGTGGTTTCGACAACCTGACGCAGGGGCAAGCAGTGAACTTGACCTACGGCGGAATCACCTATCCGTTCGTGGCCAACTACTTCGGCGGCAACGGCAATGATTTGGTGTTGCAATGGGGCAACACACGACTGGTCGGGTGGGGATACAATTCCTACGGTGGCCTGGGCATCGGCACCACCACGACGGTGCCGGCACCGGCACCCGTCTATCTATCCGGTCCGACCACCGGCAAGGGAGTCGCGACCGTAGCGGTGGGCGGCGGGCATTCGTTTGTGGCGTGTTGGGACGGCACCCTGGCGGGAGCCGGATACAATTCATACGGGCAGCTAGGCATCGGCAATACCAATTACACAAATACGGCACCGGTAGCGGTGACCCAAAGTGCCTTTGCCGGCCGCACCCTCGCGGCCGTGGCAGGGGGAACCAACCACAGTGTCGCGCTGTTGGCGGACGGCAGCCTCTACGCGTGGGGATGGGGATACATTGGCCAGTTAGGAACGGGCAGCACGTCGAGCTACAACGTGCCGACCGCCGTGGTCCGCGCGGGAACCTTGTTCGGCAAGGTCGTCACCTCCTTGGCGGTGGGCGGCAATCACAACCTAATCCTGTGTTCGGATGGCACCCTGGCCGCGTGGGGTGACAACAGTTATGGCCAACTGGGAAATAACAGCACCGCCATTAGCAGTTTCCCGATCGCAGTGGACCGAACGGGCGTTCTGGCCGGTAAAACCGTCATCGCCATCGCCGCAGGAAATCAGCATAGCCTGGCCCTGTGTTCGGATGGCACGCTGGCCGCGTGGGGGTACAATTCCGCAGGACAGTTAGGCGATAACAGCACGACCCAGCGCAACGTGCCGGTGGCGGTGGATCGTAGCGGCGTGCTGGCCGGCAAAACGATCACCGCCCTGGCCGGCGGCTATCAACACAGTCTCGCCCTGTGTGCGGACGGCACCTTGGCGGCATGGGGAAGCAATGCAAGCGGTCAATTGGGTGACAATACCACGACCAATCGCAGCATTCCGGTGGCGGTAATCCGTAGCGGCGTGCTGTCCGGCAAGATGATTGTCACCATGGCAACCGGGGATTCACACAGTCTCGCGCTGTGCTCGGATGGCACCGTGGCAACCTGGGGCCGCAATACCTATACCGAATTGGGCAATGGCACCACCACCAACAGCAGCGTGCCCGTAGCGGTGACGCTCACCGGACTGCAATCCGGCGAACGGATCATCAAGGCGATGACCGGACCAGCGGGAACAAACAATTTCGGCCTGGTGGCCATGCCACCGCCACCGGTGGCGGCCTCACTGGCAGCCACCGGCATTCTCGACACAAATGCCACCCTCCACGGCAGCGTGAACGCCCAAGGCACCACCACCGCCGTGTCCTTTGAATACGGTCTAACCACATCCTACGGCAGCACCATTGCCGCCGCTCCGGCGTCGCTCACAGGTGCCATCACCGCCGGGGTAAGCGTCACCCTCGGCGATATTCTCCCCGGCACCACCTATCATTTCCGGGTCATCGCCACGGGCGTGGGCGGCACGGTGAAGGGTGCGGACATGACCTTCACCACAAGTAGCTTTGCGTCCCTGGCGGGCTTGTCCGTTAGCAGTGGCACTCTGGTCCCGGCCTTCGACACCAACGTCTCCAGCTATTCGGCCACGGTGCCGTTTGCCGTGGCGTCCCTCACTCTAACACCGACAATGGCGGATCCGGGTGCCACGGTCACCATCAATGGCGTCCCCGCGAATTCCGGCGCGTCCAGCGGCCCGGTCGCTCTATCAGTAGGCGACAACCCAATCGACATCAAGGTCACCGCGAGTGGCGGATTGATCACACATATCTATTCAGTGATGGTAGTCCGCTTGCCGCAGGTTTTCACCTTCAGTTCCGCCACGGACATCCCGCTATCGGTGGGCAATTTCGCGTTGGCGGGAAATTCGGCTAGCATTGCCCTGAACTATGCACCGGTGCCGGGAACCAGCCTGATGCTGGTGCGCAACACCGGAAGCAACGCGATTCAAGGCACCTTCTCCAACGTGGTGCACGGGCAAAGCGTGAATTTGACCTATGGCGGGATTAGCTATGCCTTTGTGGCGAACTACGTCGGCGGCACGGGCAACGATTTGGTATTGGAATGGGCGAACATCCGCTTGCTGGCCTGGGGAAGTGCTTCCCAATTGGGCAACAATAGCAGCACTAACAGCGGTGTCCCGGTGGCGGTGGACATGAGCGGCGTGCTGTTCGGCAAGACGGTACTGGGCACTGCCGCCTCCCAAAGCGGTAGCCACAATCTGGCGTTATGCGCGGACGGGACACTGGCTGCATGGGGCACCAATCTTTATGGCCAGTTGGGCAACAACAGCACCACCAACTGCAAGG
>JBAXOP010000366.1:0-5590 GCA_037133195.1 Verrucomicrobiota bacterium
CTCCGCCAGACGCCGCGGCGGGTCTTGCGCATAGTCTGGGCATACGTCAAAATAATCCCTGATGGCATAAGGACTGCCCGCCACCCCCTTGAGGATATCCGCCACATCCGCCGGGCGGTCCGGATAGGCGGTGCCGCTCGCCTGCTCCAACACTCCGGTGAGCCACAGGTGTGTGATGCCCAGTTCGCGAATGGCAGTTAGGGCCGCGTCATTGATGTCGCTGAATTTGCCGCAGCCGTTTTCGGCCAGACTGCCATTGACGACCCGAGCTTCTCTTGAGTTGCCGAAAGAGCGCGGCATGAGTTGATAGATCAACGGCCGAACGCAGTCGGCGGCAATTGGAAAGTTGTCTCTGAGTGGGTGCATTGTCAACGGCTAGAAGCCCTCAGTGGGGGTCGGGATGGGACTGGCGTGCGGCACGCTCCTCGCGGATGACCGCAACACAATCGTAAAGGGCAAACAACATCGTCAGCGATGAGGCAGCGGCACAAGCCGCCCACCACAAAAAGAATCGCCAGACATTGGCTTCCAGCCAATGATCGAGCAACCACAACCCGGCCGCCATCATCCCGATTGCCAGCATCAGCAATTGGCTCATCAGCCGCCGCCGCTCGGAGCGAGTGCGCAAAATTCCCGCCGCCACCCCCTTGCAGACACTCCATGCGTTGATTGTGCCATTGGTCATGCCCAAATCTCACACCATTGGCTGCACTTTTCCAACCTCCAATTTGCACCCCCTCACGGCATGGTAACCTCCCGAGAAATTTGACCCGGCCGCGGCCCGTTATGGAGCGACGACATTATTGTCGTCGTGCGGAAGGACCGGGGCCAAGAATCAGAGGCTTCGGGACGTACCGATGGGAGCCCCTTCCGCCACCACGACAATAAGGTCGTGGCTCCTGAGCTTGACGCGCAAGCACCCGTCACGGCAAGCCGCCAAGCGGTGCGAGCAATTCCAAGTACCAGACAAACAATTTCCAGCCGCCAAACATCCACAGCGCAGCCCCCACCGCCAAACTCGGCCCGAACGGCAGTTGCTTGCCAAAACCTATCCGCCCGACCAGCGCCCCTAGCAACGCCACCAAACAGCCGCTAAACAGCGAGAACAACACCCCCGTCCAACCAAAAAATGCCCCGATCATCCCGAGCAAATACCCGTCTCCCGAACCCATCGCCTCCCGCGGAATGACCACACGCGTCGCCGTCCCATCTAACGATTTTAGCGCCGCCAGCCGTTTGCGCGTGCCATCCGGTAAGAGGATTTCCAATTCCTGGATCGTGAGCAACCCGCCGCCCACCGACTCGCCATCCACCCGGATGTCGGACGCCTCGACTAACAAGCGATCCGACTTCCGGTTGAAAATATCCCACCAAGCGATTTGCTCGTCGGCGATGACAAACCACATCGGGTCATCATCCGCCTGCGGTTCACGCAACGACCACGCCACGGCTTGCGGGAAGTGCAACTGCTTTTTACCGAATGCCAACTTACCTAACTCCACCACAATACCTAAGCCGAAAAATCCTGCCGCCCACCCGATAGCGCCCCGCAGCAGGCCATCCTGCCACGCCCCCCCGAAGCCAGCCAGCGCGGACAATTGAGGCCACAGCGAGCAAGCCGCCAAGCCTAATACCGAGCCCGCCCACGTCAACTTCACCGGGATGATCATGTGCTCGGCATCAATGAAGGCGATGGCAATGAGCAGCGCCGCGAGCGCCCATAAAAAAACCACCACATTGACGGCCAGTGTCGCGAAACTCATCCACAGCGCGGTAAACACCAGCGCGGTGAGCAACTCGACCGCAAAATAACGCAACGAGATTGGCTTGCGGCACTCCCGGCATTTCCCCCGCAGATAGAGCCAACTTAACAGTGGTAAATTCAACCATAGAGGAATCGCCGCCTTACATTGCGGGCAGAACGATCGCTTCGGGTTATTCACAGAAAGCCCCAGCGGCACCCGGTAAATAACCACGTTCAAGAACGAACCGATGCAAGCCCCCAGCGAAAACGCCGGCACCAGCCACAACCAATGATCCAAGGGTGGGTAATACACGCTCCACCATTCAAGCCGCCTGACGGCCCATGCCAAGCACAAAATGCCCCGGTGTGCGCTGCTCCCGAAGAGAATTGGCGATGAATTCCGGAAAAAATCACCTGGTACTTTATGATACCCTAGAGCCGGAACCCAACGAAAGGCAGAGGAGCTGAGGTTGCGGAGGAAGGCGCTGGGATTTGAGTTGGCAATGAGGTAGTCAAGGCCGCCTCAAGCATTAGGGTTAGCAATAATCCGCCATGGCGCATCCCCTCTGCGGCTATACCTAGGCGTCAATTGACCAACTCGGTGGCAATGGGCAGGCGAAAGGTGAAGGTGCTGCCTTCGCCGAGGATGGAGGAGACATCGATAGAACCGCCCATGGCTTTGGCCAGTTGCTGTGAGATGGTCAACCCGAGACCGGTGCCCTCGTAGATCCGGTGCATCGACGAGTCGGCTTGGGTGAAGGGGTGGAATATGCGATCGAGTTGCTCGCTGGCAATACCCACCCCGGTATCCGCCACAACGAATTCCAGCCAATTCAGCCCGACTGAGGCGGTACCAGCCAAGCGCAAAGCCACGGAGCCACGCTGGGTGAATTTCACAGCGTTGGACAACAGGTTAAGTAAGATTTGGCTGATATAGGACATATCACCGATGAGGTGCCGTGGCAACCCGGGAGCCATCTCATGGTGGAAAGCAAGGCCTTTGTCGGCAGCTGCCTTTGAGATTCCCTTGCAAGAGAGTTCGACGAGATCCGCAATGAACACGGTCTGGGATTCTAATTTGATATTGTTTCTTTCGACGTTGGAAAGCATGAGGATGTCATCGACAACCTTGGCGAGCTGATTGCCGCTAAGGGTGATGACTTCCACCCATTCCTTGTGCTCTGCATCAGAGAGCGGCCCCTCAAGAAACTCCGCAGCTCCTAGAATTCCATTAAGCGGTGTGCGCAACTCATGGCTCATCACAGTGAGAAACTCACGCTTCGCCCGGTTGCCTGTCTCGGCCCGATCCAGCGCCTTGAGTAGCTGATTTTCCATCTGTTTGCGCTCATCTTCTTCGGCGTAATGGTCCAAGGCAAAGCTGATGTTATCGGCCATCTCTAGCAGCAACGCGCTAACTTCCTCATCAAACGCCCCGCCAATCCCGCTGTAAACCACTAGAGCCCCTGCGGTTTTCCCCCGCGACCGAAAGGGGCTCACCCCACAGGATTTCCAACCGTAGCGGCAACTGACGTCACGCCAAGGCGCGAGGCTCGGCTCATTTTCATAATCATTGATCCAAACTTCCACTCCATCGCGAATCGCCTTGGCCGCCGGTCCTCTACCAAACAAATCTGCGGGATCACTTGAAATTCTAATTTCCGCCAAATAATCGGTGCCCACGCCGAAGCTCGCTACCGGCAAAACCATCCGGCTCGCGGGATCGGGCATAGCGATCCAGGCCATTTTCAAGCCGCCTTTTTCCACCACGGTCTGACAGATTCTTGGCATCAACTCGGCCGCGCTCTTGGAGGTCACGATTGCCTTGCTGCATTCGCTCAAAGCCGCGTAGAGCATCGAGAGGCGGGCAATTCTAGCTCCCGCTTGGTTGCGTGCGGTGATATCGCGGATAAAAACCGCCATAAGAACGTCGGACGGGTGGTACTGGACGCTGATATCGACATCAAAGAGGCTGCCATCTTTGCGCCGGTGCTGGGATTCAAAGATCGCACTGCCTTTCGCTAAGACATTTTGGACATTGGCGGCGATTTGCCCGGCGCTCTGGCAGGCATCGAGGTCAGCAATGCCCATGGTTAGGAGTTCGTCCTCGCTGTAGCCGCTCATCCGGCAATAGGCAGCATTGACTTCCTGGATAGAGCCTTGTGCATCCAGCAGGCAGAAACCATCCATGGCCGCAAGCAAAATAGTGCTGTGCCGCTCTCCAACTTTCCGTGCTGCTTCCAAGGCCTCAGTCTTGCGCTGTTCCGCCTCGATAAGATTGCCCATGATGCGCGTTTGCCGTCCCCGGTAATACCACGCGACCAAGACCGCCGATAATAGGATAAACAGGCCGACAATGAGGGCAATGATGACCGCCTTGGCATGGACCTCGGCGAGAATTTCCGCTTCATCTACTTTCGTCACGATAAACCATGGCGAGCCAGCAACGGCGCGCAGGTCGCAGATGACGTCAACCCCACGATAATCCTTGCCCAAGAAAATGCCCGTTTGGCCCAGGACCACGCGGGCGGCGGGAAGTTTGGGATCGCTAAGCGGCCTTCGCAGAGACAGGGCCGTACCGGAGCGATGGCGGAGTTCATTGAGAAACACTACCTCATCACCCTCACGCTTTAACAGCGTGGTCTCCGCGGACTTGCTGGGAGTTAGCCAGGATTGAATCAACGGATAGAGGTAGTAATCCGCCACTTGCCGCAGCACCAATACCGCCAGCACCTTCCCATCGTGGTCTAGTACCGGCTCGGCGAGGTCAATGTGAACCGTACCGTCGGATGCACGGAAAAAATCGGAAAAAGTGGGGGTATTGGAGGCGACGGCCTCCCGCATAGCCTGGCGCGTGGCGTCATTTGGTGGGGCCTTGTCAGGGTCGCTGGAGGTCAGGAGCTTGGCGTTGCAATCGAAAATTAGAGTTTCACAACCGCCGGTCGCCTCTAATTCATCCTGCAGGCTCTCCTCCAATTGCTTTTTTAAATTGAGGTTTTGCGGGGCGGCCAGCGAATTTTGGACCGACTCAATAGTCAGAGCGTCATTCGCCGCCCGCGTAATCTCAGCACTGCGCTCTTTGCGCCATTGTTGGATTTGCTCGGACTTGAGTTTACCGATGGTGGCCAGAATCTGGTATTGTGTCTCGGTAATTTTCCGAGCCTCGGCACGGTAACTAAAATAGCCCACCACCATCAAAATCAGAGTAAAGATGATGAGAAAAACCGTAGCCATGCGGCGGGTTCTACGCTCTATCAACGTTGGCTGGGTATTCACACGCATGGAAACGCTGGAGGAATTGTGGCGTACGTTCCCGACGGGGTCCAGCCCGAAATGTCTAAATGTCGTCAAGTTGGGGTCGGTTTACGCAGATGACCGGAAAAAATGCGTTTTGGCCAAAAAAAATTTTATGACCTGAGACTTTCTGAGGTAGGCATTGAATTGGCGAGGAAATCCGGAAAAGATCGTCGGTCCACAAGACGCGTCTTTTCAAACAAGCCAAAGGGCTAAGCCATCAATTTTGGACGTTTCGGCTATGATGAGAGACCGAGTTTGGCGCGGAGGGTTTCGATTTCTGCAGACAATTCGCCCCAGCGGGAGTAGCTGGTTTCGAGGCCTTGGGTGACTTTTTCAACGGCGTTGGACGTATCACGCAGCAAGTCGGCATCCGCGGCGCAGGCCTCGCTGGATAGGTGGAGCGTGAGGGTGGCTTGGGCGGCCTCCAATCCGGCGATTTTTGTTTCCAGAGCTTCGAGTTCGGTTTCGCGGGGTTTTAGGACTTTCGAGCGCATTTCGCGTGCCTCCGCCTCGAGCCGGCGCTGGTCCTTGCGGGAGATGGTACTGGCAGAA
>JBAXOP010000367.1:0-5545 GCA_037133195.1 Verrucomicrobiota bacterium
TCTGTGGCACCCGCATTTTTCCTGCCTTTCTCAGATCTTCTCAAGTCCCGGAAGTTGGCGATTCCCGCGAATCGCACCCAGGGGATTGGAACTGTCAACCCCCATTTCCCCGCCCTCCGGTCCGGTTACCGCCTCTTTCAACGGCCTTCACCGGGAAAGCAATTTCCTAGCAATCAAATTTTCCGGCCTTTTGGCCCCCTTTCCCCCGCAACCCCCATTTCCCCGCCCTCCGGTCCGGTTACCGCCTCTTTCAACGGCCTTCACCGGGAAAGCAATTTCCTAGCAATAATGCGCCGAGCAGACACCTATAAAAATGACCCTGAGGAGGCAATCCTTCCCGAAGCAAACCGCACTCAATCTTCGCACGCAGATGCGCAGATCGAGGCTGCGCTGCCCACCATGAAGGATCGAGGCGCGATCATGGACTCTCAGAACATTGCTCGCTCGCTCGCCTATATCCACTGCTGGTTTGAGGGCGATCCACGCTCGCCATTGATGTGGACACGCTATGGAGATAACAACCGCGGAATTTGCATCGGGTCTTCTAGTCGGGCCCTTCAGGCGGCGTGGACCAGCCCCCCGTCGCATTTGCACTGCAATTTGGGAAGGTGCACGTATTGGGATGAAGGCCGTGCATTGCCAGAAATGGTGTCATCGTTCCCGGCGTTCCGCAAGAGACCGAAGTACCGGGACGAACAGGAAATTAGGATACTCGCCAGAATCAAGCTTGACCGCACGCCTGTTGACGCCGACGGCTACATTGTATTGCCGCCAGTGTATGAGGCGCTCCCGGTTGACCTTGCGGTTCTAATGCAAACGGTGATACTGGGAGCGTCGTTGGATGGAGTGGCCAAAGAGCGTATTTTGGACGTGCTTGGTCAGTTGATGCCCGAGGAACGAATACTCACACAAGATCCTCTCGGAGACTCAACCCATTAGATCATAAGAACATGAGAACAAATCAGTTGATTCCTATCCTAGCTTTCCTAATCGCATCTCCTTTTGCTACGGGGCAAGACACCACTCCGAAGGACCCACGATGGAAGCAGCTTAGCCAAGCATACGGATTTGTTCTTGGCCAGCAGGCTTCTCTTACACTGATAGAGCAGAAGTTTGAGGATCTCGCGCCCGACGTGAAGCAAGCTTGGTTTGCGTTTAATGCAAGCGCCCTTGGTGAAAGCGTAAAGGGCATGGAAGGTGAGTTGTTCACCGAGTTAGGCGACAAGTGGCCTTCGATGAAGGAGAAAATGGCCAAGCAGATGGAAGAGATGGTGAATGGGCAGCAATTTACGCGGGACCAAGCGGTAGCGTTTCTAGCCGAAGTCACGTCGAGAAGCAAGGGCCGGTTGCCGGATTCGATACGAGCGGCCCTGTTGTCCGCGCATCCCCGCTTCTCGAAGAATCCAGGTTTGGAGCTGATCGAGGGCTGGAAGCAGACTTTCCGTAGCAAGGGCCACCCAAAAGCAAAGGGGGCAGACTTTTCTCTCTCCTTTCCTGCAAGCTGGAGCAAGCGCGAGGGTAGTAGACCGAATGTCATTCAGGTTTTCCAAAGCGGAGCAGGTCATGGTGCAATCGTGGCGACCCTTATGGTCAAGGATATTCCCCTACCCGCCGGATACAAGTCGACCGAAGAGGAGGTGAAGGAGCTCTTTCAGCCAGATGCTCTAAAAGAGATTGTTAACGGTGGTGAGGATTTGGTGGATGCGAAATCCATCGTTCTTGATGGCTCTCCCGCAGGCATGGTCGTCAGTGATCAGACGAAGCAACGACTGGATGTCACACTGAAAATTAGAACCACGCAGTTCGTGACCCTGCAAGGCTCTTCGATGATATTCATTCAGTTTATGGTGGCGAAGATGCCAGACACGACCCAGTCATTGGATGAACTGCAGAAGCTTTACGTGCCCACCTATAAAGCCATCGCCAATACATTTATCTTCAATGACAAATACAAATAGAGATCGAACTAATTCCATGAACATGCTTCTTATGATTCTCTTGCCTCTGTTACGATAATGCAACCCTTCACCCTTTGACAAAATGCCGCTCCTCGCACTGATAGCTATTCCCTTGTTCGTCTATTGGGGATGGAGAACCGAAAAATATATTCGCAGGAAGAAGTTCTTCATTATTTACCTCTGCGTTATTCTTTCGATGGCGTCATTTAAGTGGGCAACTGCCCCCCCGGCCTATTCCTACATACCTATAACCAAACCAACCTCCGAGCAGAAGGGAGCGAACTTTATTTGTCTTTGCATCGCTTTGTATGGAGCTAGGAAGCTGGGAGGCAGACTTCGTGATACTTCAATCAAGGAGGGATGGATTATCGTAATGGCGCTCTTTTCCCCCGTAGGAATTCCTTGGCTAATCGCACTCTTTTATCCTTCATCGGGGAATCGGGTATTAAAAATTAGCCGCCAAAACACTCAATAGGAATTGGCGAACAGGTTATTGGTGGTAATATCGTTAGCTCTCCTCGATCTGGACGTCCAATCTTCGCCACGCGCATGTCTCGACTTCTGCAACAAGCAAACCTTTTACTAACATATTCACATGGAGCTTATTGACACCAACAACTATACGATTAGGTGCGATATTTGCGGTATTCTGGACCCGGAGGCAAGCAGCATACGTGACATCACGCCGGGATGATTCTGCGGTGCGGAGCGACTAACACTCTTAACTTAATGTTCAAACTCTTTAGACGCCCCAAGCATGACGAGCACGCTAAACTGCTTCTACAGCGTGCACAGATAATCGCGGCCTCATCTACTCTTCCAATCCTCAATGCCTACCCGGCCCTCAGTGCGATTTTCCGCAGACCTGAGTTCTGTGCGCATGGGCACTGGGACTTCTTCGTAACAGCCGCCGGACTCGGCACAGGTCTCTCTTTATACGCTGCACAGCATCCTCCTTCCGACATGCGCCTGTTTGCTTCTGCTCTTATCCTCCATATAGATTCCTGGGACGGACAGGCGGCGACAGCTGTTGCCGACTTCCAAGAATTCGTGACTTGCAATATGAATAGCGGCGCCGAACATACAGCAGCAATTGGTTCGTGGATCGTGTGGAACATTAAAGGCAGCCCCCCCTTAGATCCTGAATTAGTAGCGTCGCCTGCAATCGGAGCTTTAGTCCTGAACGGAGTTCGTGATTGGATGACCTGAACAAAACAGGACAGTAACAAGTAATAGACACAGTGATCTGATGAAGACAATAATTGGAGGTTTTCTGCTCATGCTTGGCGGATGGTGGTTCGTCCTGCATGCTGTGAGGCACCCTCTCAACGAACTCGCACTTATCCGGCGAGCCCACATCGCACCCGGATTCATTGTTAATGCTGGCGAAGACGTTGATTTCGGCGATAGGAATGAAGCGTATTGGACCCATTGGGTTTCATACACCTATCGCACCCCTGATGGACGAGAGTTCACTCACCACGACAGCAGTTCCGGACGTTTGCCGGACAAGCTCCGCAATCTTGACCGACCCTATCCAACAGAAGTGGAGTTTCTCCCAGACAATCCCAATGTGAACAGGATCAAGGGTAGCGGCTGTGATGGCGTCGTGGAATGGCTGTGGCGGCGAGTTGGTCTTAGTGCCTGTTTGATTTTCGTGGTCACCTGCGTCGGGATTGATCTCATACGCAGAGGAATCAAAGATGTAAGACAATTGCGCGCAGTGCGCTCCGCTCGGCTTTGAATCAACCCCCATTTCCCCGCCCTCCGGTCCGGTTACCGCCTCTTTCAACGGCCTTCACCGGGAAAGCAATTTCCTAGCAATCGGGTTGTTATCCAGAACCCCATCTATTGCAGCCACATCAATCTCAAAAATGCCATGAAATTTCAAATCGCATCAGGAAAAGCCGCAACCATTGCCGTTAGTTTGGCGCTCATGCTCATCCCGCGCTCTGCAAGTTGCTCATCCGTCATGCTCATCCCCCCTTCGGGCTGGAATGGCTTTGCCATCAGTGCGAATATCGAAACCGGATTCCGTGAATCCGCCGGCGGGGGTGTCATTGCGACGAAAGCCTCCACATTCATGCTCGTGGTTCCCGATCGTGATGGGATCCCCGGTCTGGTTATCGAATCCACTCCCATCTTGGTAAGACAGGCGCCCACCTCTGGCAATATCAAGGACGTAGCCACGGGAGAATTGAAATTTTCCTTCACCGTCGGCCGGACTGACGCCTCGGCCAACGATGGTTTTGATTTTTCATTAACCAGCACGACGAGCGCATCCGATGCCCTCGTTGATTTTGGAAGCGGTTTGGTCCATGCGGATGCCTTTTTCCGCGCTTCTCTATCGTTGAGAACGATGGGGCCGATTGATGGTGCGGTCGGCGCGTTTTTTGGTCTCCCCGACATGCCTGCCCTGCACTCATCGACCGAAAGCATGACAGCCACCGTCACGAAGGGACCCTGGTCAGCGCCGACAACGCTGGCGACCTTGCTGCCGGGCGAAACTGGCCTCGAAGTGCCGTTGACCATGGACCTCTGGACGGATCAGTTCACCTATCAGTTCACCTATGAAATAGTGACCCCCTACGGCACCGACCCGACATACTCATACTCACTGAACGGGGAAGCGGGGATAACCGCCATTCCCGAACCAGCGTCAACGCTCTCCACGCTCGTCCTGGTCAGTAGCGGACTGCTGCTTCGCCGACGCGGCCTGACTCGCCTTTGATTCTTGGTCCTTCTTGAAGGCGGCCATTCCTCCCGGCAGTCGGTCCGGCCACCGGATCCCGCACGACCGCCACCTCAATAGCAATATCGCAGCAGGGATGGCAGCCCTGATTTCCAGGTGATCTGACGGATGCCGCGGCACGTTTTCCAACCATCCAACAACCAACGACTATCCCGATTCATGCAAACCATAACCTCCCCACCCCGTCGGTTGCCGGTCGGCATCGCCGGCCTTGTTGCCCGCTGCGGCGCGAACCTCGTCTCCTGCCTGGCGGCGGGCCTCACCATCGGCTGGATGGTTCTCCTGGGCTTGGGGAGTTGCGCATTCACCGCGCGCGGCGACGTGCCGGAGGTCTGGCGCACATCCATCAAACTCGACGGCGTGAGCTACCGCGCCGGTCAACTCTGTTGGAAGCGGGACGTCTCATCACTGGATTTCAGCAGGATCCAGCGCAGTCCGAGCACCGGCGGGACGGTTAGAGCCCCATATTATAACGCCTCTGCGGCGACCCGCGTCTGGTCGAGGACGGCGGAACTCGACGACAGTCTGAACGTGTATTGGGCCTCGGGTCGATGGGGTCAGTCCTTGCATGGTAACATTTGTTGGAGGTGGCGCAGGCATTTTCTCACTTCCTTGTGGTCGCCTCCCTGCCGGATCAAACGACTCACGGACCGGTCATGACCCATTTCGAGGCGCTTCGCAATCCATGCGTTGCTCATTGCGGTGTGCGTGCGCAGCAAGGTCGCCAGCGCCACCTTGCGCGGATCGCCTTTCCGGGCGGTCAGCAGATTTCCCTTCTCATCGATGGGGTCAGTCCTTGCATGGTAACATTTGTTGGAGGTGGCGCAGGCATTTT
>JBAXOP010000368.1:0-5524 GCA_037133195.1 Verrucomicrobiota bacterium
GCGAATGGCGCTCCACGGGCGTCTGCACGATGATCCACGGCGTTCACCCCGAGGGGATGAACTATGAACGGTCGCCCGAGGTGCCTCCCGTCACCGTGCCGTTTGAGGCCATCAACTGGCCCGACGACTTGAACCTGCCGTGGCTGGCGGCACCGGAGGAACTTCCACCGACCGACGACGAGTCCGACGACCCGATCATCCAGCGCTATGGCGTGCCGGTGTTCTACTCCAAACCTGACAGCAACGGCGTGTGCTACGTCAAGGGTATCAACGAGGCATATTGGGCGGCACTCTACGCGTCCGAGAACATCGTCCTGCATGAGCCAGACGAGCGCACATTCTTCCGCTATGACATCGGCACGGGTATCTACTCGGTGATCTCTCCTGACGCGATCAAAGATGCAATCTCCTATCAGATGTTAGAAGTGTCGCGGCAGAACCAATCGCTGTCGCTGCTCGAAAATCTGCGCAACGAAAGGAACCTCAACGCGGTCACATCCAGGCTGAAAGGCATCGTGGAACACCGCAACGCATTCACCGACCGGCCCCAGGCCGTCCACCTCGCCAACTGCATGCTTCGCTTCGAGGGCGACAAGTGCAAGCAGGCGGATTTCTCCCCTGATTTCCGCAGCCGCAACCGCTCACCCATCGCCTTTGACCCTGAGGCGCAATGCCCGCGCTTCCTCAACGAACTGCTGCTGCCCGCCGTCCACCCGGAAGACGCGGTCCTGCTTCAGAAGATGGCCGGCCAATGTCTGTTAGGAGAAAACCTGATCCAGCGGTTTGTCATCCTCGACGGTGAGGCGGGGCGCGGGAAATCCCAATACGGCATCGTCCTGCAATCCCTGATCGGCCGCGAGAACGTCACCCAACTGCGCACCGACCACCTGGGCGAGCGCTTTGAGCTGTTCCGCTTCCTGCGGCGCACGCTGCTGGTCGGCGTGGACGTGGAGGCCGAATTCCTCACGTCCAAGGGTGCGCCGGTCATCAAGGGACTGGTCGGCGGCGACTGGTTCGACGCGGAGCAGAAAGGCGGCACCGGCTCGTTCCAGATCCAGGGGAAGTTCAACATCCTCATGACCTCGAACTGCCGCCTCAAGGTGAAGCTCCAGGGCGACGTGGGCGCGTGGCGGCGCCGCATGCTGATTGTCCGCTACGAGTCACCGCCGCCGAAGGTGAAGATTCCGAACTTCGGCGAGCTTCTGGTTCGCGAGGAAGGCCCCGGCATCCTCAACTGGGCATTGCACGGGTTGCACATGCTGCTGCGTGACATCAAGGAAACCGGCGACATCCGGCTTACCGACCGTCAGGCGGGCGTGGTGGACTCGCTGCTGGCCGAGAGCGACAGCCTCAGGTTTTTCCTGCGGGAATGCGTCGCGCTCGAAAAGGGCAGCGACCTGACCGTGTCCGAGATCATCCAAGCCTACGCCCACTATTGTCCCGAGCGCGGATGGGATCCGCTGCCGGAAAGCCACATCAACCGGCAGCTCCCGTCCCTGATGATGGAGATGTTCCAGTCGGTGCGCTGCAACGATTGCAGCCGCAACGGCAAGGCGGCCCGTGGATTCCGCCGCGTCAAGCTCGTCACCCCGGACCAGCCATGAGCCTCGACCTGTCACGGCTTGAGAACGTGCGGCAGTGCGGAGTGAAGACCATCGCCCGCTGCCCTGCCTGCGCAGAGGATGACCGCGACGAGAAGGGCGAACACCTGGTCATCTATCAAAATGGCAAGTACGGCTGTGTCACCTGTCCGGGAGCAGCGGGGCAAGAGCACCGCAAGCGCATCCTCGCGTTGGCCGGCGACCCTGCGACCCGCAGGCGAGGCGCATGTGTGATCCGGGTGCGCCGTCCCGCCATCCTGACCAAGCCGAAGTCACCGGAGCGCGACGTGGAACTTGGACACATTGGACGGGTTGATCCGGCCCTACTGAATGCCCGTGCGGTCGATGATGTCGGCTGCGTTGGTGGATCATTGCCGGTGATTGCCGGTGGCCCGGACAATACCGGACGCTTCGGACGACTTTCTACAACCCTCGCGCTACGGAAAAGTCATGACATCACCTGTGATGGAGTGAAAAGAGAAATGGAAATACACACGCGTAGTATAGGCGTGAAATCGTCCGAAGCGTCCGGGCTGTCCGAAACCGACCCACTGCTCATAGCTGCTCTGGCACAATTCAGCAAATCCCGGCAAGCCACGCCAGCCGCTCAGGACACCGACCCGGAAACAGGCTTCCCGATCATCGACGGCGCTATCTGCCCGTTCTGACATGCCACCCGATTTCCCTAACATGGGTAGCGCCGTCAGCCTACTTCCCGTCCATCCTGCGTCACCGGTCATCACGGTGCGTCACTGTGCGGCAAGGTGCGTTAAGGAGTCTCCTTGCCGTCCAAACTCCTTTCGGGGTCCTCGCCACCCGTGTCCAATTCGTATGAAACCCACCAACACGACTTCCCACATAACGGAGGGTCGGAGGCCGGCAGTCACGGGACCTGCTGACATGCAAACCGGTGTTGGCAAGCGGCGGATTCTAGCGAATAGAGGCAATGCTGGAGCCTGAATGCACGCTGCCCAGATTGCGGAAATGTGGGAAATCGGGTGGGCAATTTCCCATCAATTTCCCATCGGATTTCCCACTAACAGGATGGAAAATTTCCCACATCCGAACGCCGGCTGGTGATCGGCGCCGTTGGACGGATCGTGCGGCGATCAGTATTCCTCGGGCAGTAAAATCGTGGTCGAGGCGCGGCCTGCCTCGGTGATGATGTAGATGCGCCTGCCACCGCCGACATGGTAGCAACTCAGGAGCCGGGTGCCGTCTTTGAGCGAAATCTCGTTTGCCGCCTTGTCTTCGGCGCAGAGTCCTTCGCCCCAGTCGCCGCAGTGGTGGCGGTGCAGGTGGGATGCGAGGTCGATGCCGAGTGCGAGTGCGCCAGGCGTGGCGTAGGTCTTCCCGAGCGGGAAGCGTGGTTTTATCAGGTGGTATGCCATGGTTGCCCACTGCCAGATTGCCACCCGATGTCCATGTCTAAGTGGAGCGCCGTGAATATCGCCGAAAGTGGCATGAATCCTGTGCCACAGGCACCGTGCCAATCGTTCCTAACATGCCGGAAATGATAGATAAAAAACACGACCGAAAAACAAGAAAGACATGGACACAAGTTGTCAGACTGGCAGATGTGTAACGATGAAAGCAACAACACCGAACACAACGACAGGGCCGCCGATGCTGGCGAAGAATTGGGACAACACCACCCGGCCGGAAGGCTGGTGGATGTCAGAGAAACTTGATGGAGTCCGCGCCATTTGGGACGGCGAGAACTTCCGCTCCCGTGGCGGCAACATCTTCCACGCCCCGGCATGGTTCAAGGCGGGGATGCCGCAACTGCCGCTGGACGGCGAGCTATTCGTGGGGCGCGGCAAGTTCAACGACGCGGTGTCGATAGTCCGCGCCACGTCGAAAGACTGGACCCCGATCAAGTATCTTGTCTTCGACATCCAAGCCGACGGCCCGACCGAGGACCGGCAACGCATGTTGCTAGGCCTGCAACTCCCCGGCCATGTCTTGATAGTCGAGCAGGTTCTCTGCCAGTCACGCGACGCCCTGCATGAATTCGAGCGTGCCATCCTGAATGCCAAGGGCGAGGGCGTGATGCTCCGCGCTCCACGCTCACCCTACGAGTTCAAGCGGTCCGGCCACCTCCGCAAGCTCAAGCGGTTCATCGACGACGAGGCCACCGTGATCGGCCACCAGGACGGCGAGGGCAAACACGAAGGACGGCTCGGGGCGCTGGTCTGCCAACTCAAGGACGGGACGACGTTCCGCGCCGGGTCCGGGTTCACCGACGCCGAACGGGAAACCCCGCCGCCCATCGGTGCCATCGTCACCGTCCGCTACTTCGAACTGACGCCCGACGGAGTTCCGCGATTCCCGACATTCCTTGCCATCCGCAACTACGAATAGACACCTAACACTTCGCAGGCACCGTGCCAATTTTTAATCAAACAGACCCGATGAAAAAAGACAAAAAAGACATGGACACAACCGATCAACATGGCAAATCAAGGACGATGAAAGCAACTACTCTAACACCCGCCCAAGCCCGCAGATGGATGCTCGACCATTGGGACGCCGATGAGATCGGCACCGACCTCGACATCGACATGCTGGAAGATGCCTACCTGGCAATCTTTGAACGATTCCCCGCCGATGAAGACGACGCCTTCGGCGACCTCAAGCGACACCTCTCAGCCTAACACAACAAACAACGAGATCCCATGAAACCGCAATCCGACATTCTGGACAAAATCCGCAAGCTCCTCCGCCTGGCCGACCGCTCACGCGGTTCCACCGAGAACGAAGCCAAGGTGGCACTGGCCAAAGCGCAGGAACTCATGACCCGCCACAACATCGACTCGGTGCTGTTCCGCATGGAACAGGGCGAGTCTGGCACCGCATCATTCAAGGTGGACAAGGGCAAGGTTGACCTGCCCAAGACGCTCAACCCTGCGGACTTCATGATACTGTCGCTGCTCCAGTCACACTTCAACGTCCGCTGCATCCTGACCCACACCAAGACAGCGACGCCAGTGGACATCATCGGTGCCCCCGAGGACGTGGACTTCGCCATCTTTGCCTTCAACTACTTGCGGGAGACCTTCTTCCGCTGTTGGAACGAGTTCAAGAAGACGGCGTGGAAACCGGACAAGGCGTCTTACTACCGGGGACTTCGTGACGGCATCAACATCGAACTCAAGGCAGCGAAACAACGGGCCGAGGAATCCTACGCCACCGACCAGCAGCAGACATACGCGCTGGTCGTCGTGGACCAGACAGCGGCGATCTCCCGCTATGTCGATGAGCACTACGGCAAGCTCCGCAACCGTGCCAGTCGCGCCCGCCGGGTGGATTCATCCAGCTATTTCGCCGGTGAGACCAAAGGCCGGACCATCCAGATCAACCGCCCACTCGCCAGTTGAGAACAATCTCCCTAACCAACAATAAACAACTGAACCTAACAACACCATGAACAAACTGTATTGGATCGTATGCGAAGAGAGCGACACCACGCTCTTTGAAGGCCGTCACCAGGGACGCACGCGGGGTGCGTAAGGAAGGTTGGCATCCATGACTTGTTCGATTATCTTTGACGGGAGTGTCACGCAAAACCTACGGACGCAACCTGCCGGAAACCTCACCGGATGTCCAGCCAAAAGGATAGCATTTCTGCGGTCCCTGGGAAAACGTGACCCCATATGATTCCGTCGCATCATATCGCGGTATCGACTCAGTGCCACGAATTCATCTCCGATGGCTCTCTCGGATCCGAGTCCGCATGTCCAGTATTGGCTACCCCAAGGCTCTCGCGGAATCAATGCCCGACCGCCCATCCGAAATCAGTAGCCGACCGAATAATCCCCGCCCTGAACTGAATTCCTCAGGGCTCCGCCTATAAGGCTGTATGCATCGAACAGTTTTGTTCAATGACGTGCGGCGTTAACAATTGTTCAACGAACCCGTCG
>JBAXOP010000369.1:0-5517 GCA_037133195.1 Verrucomicrobiota bacterium
GCCAGGTATATGCCCGGCTCCAAGCAATTGGAGCCGGGCTCTTTGCGTTAGGGGGACGCGCTTTGAGAGACGAGACAATTCCATGTTGCAATCCTCTCAATTGCATCCGGACTCCGCCGGTAGGAATTATGAGAATTTCAAAGAGAGGAGAATATGCCATGTGCTCGTTGATCGACTTGGCAATGGCGCATGCGATGGACCGGGGGGGTGTGCCGTTGAGCACCCTGGCAGAGACACAGAACATTCCGGCGGCATTCCTGGAGCAGATCCTGGTGCAGTTGAAACGCGAAGGAATCCTCAAGAGCGTGAGGGGTAAATACGGCGGATATTCTCTAGCCAAGCCCGCTAAGGAAATCATGATGGGCGACTTGGTTCGGTTGATCGACGGGCCATTGGCTCCCATCGGCTGCGCCAGTCAGAGCGCCTATACGCGCTGCACTTGTCCTGACAAAGCCCATTGCGGTCTGCGTTTACTTATGATTGACGTGCGCCAGGCTATTTCCAACGTCATGGATAAATACAGCCTGGAGCGGGTGGCTCGGCTGAGATGCGGACGGCATCGGTGATACAAAACCGGCCGCCAGGATCCGGTCAGGATGCCCGGACCACCGTGGCGCAGACATCCTGCAGCTCGGCTGAGACTTCGGCGAGTTCAGTCGAACCGCTCGCCGAACGCCCGCATGGCCCATGTGAGGCGAATGGAACCAGCGCGAAGCTCGCTACATTCTCCCGCCATGGTCATCCGGGCAGGAATGCCCGGACCACGTGGCGCGGGCATCCTGCTCGTCGCCATTCTTCAGTATGGTATGTGTGCAACGGTGAGCCACTCGGCCGCCCGAGCATTGGGGCGGCCTTTGTGGATTTGGGCAACGGTCGCAACCTGGAAGCCCTGACGCTAACGGAAACCCCGTGGGAACGGCTGAAACTGGGTTATAGCTATGACCGGCTGGATAGAAAGCAACAGCGGCGTGGACTACACCCTCTATGCCACCAAGCTGTTCAAAACCCTGCCGCTTCCCGTGCTGGTCAACGTGGGCGTCCGCGAGACCGAGGCGGCCCACCTGGGCTTGCTGGGTTTCACTAACCATTATTCGGCCAACCTCGAAGGCAGCGTCGGCGTCTTTCTAACCGACAGGCTGATTCTGGCCGGCGAATACCGGCAAAAGCCTAACGACTACAAGGCGATTCCGGGATTGATTGCCGCCGAGGCCGACTGGTGGACCGTTGATTTGGCCTACGTGGTGAGCAATCACTTCACCGTGGCGCTCGGTTACGGCCACTTTGGCGGGGTTTTGAACCACGATGCCAACTCGTCGATCGGCGTCACCATCAAGAACGAATTCTAACAATGCGTCGCGGGCCGGGCGGGTTGCGGCGGCGAGGCGGGGTTTGCCCGCCGCCGCCCACCGTCCGGCCTCGGCACCGCCTCCTCACACCTATATATAACATCCAAGCAACATTCTCATGAGCGGATCGGCCAGTGGCCGGTTGGCCTATGGCAAGTGTCTGCTTGAAGGCAGAGGAGTAGCGCCCTCGAAATCCTTGGGCAAGTATTGGTTGCAACTCGCCGCCCAGCAGGGCAGCAAAGAGGCCAGAGACCTGATTGCAAAATGACCGGAGGTTAGATCCCGGCTTCGGCTAGCCGTTCATCCATCTCGGCTTTTTGGAGGCCGGCGGTAAACTCGGAGAAATCGCCGGCCATGACGCCTGCGAGGTTGTGGGAGGTGAGGCCGATGCGGTGGTCCGTGACGCGCGACTGTGGAAAGTTATAGGTGCGGATTTTTTCCGAGCGGTCACCGGAACCGATGAGAGAGCGGCGGTGGGAGGAATAGGCCTCTTGTTGGGAGCGGAGTTTTTGTTCGTAGAGCTTGGTGCGGAGAATCTGCATCGCGATCTCGCGATTTTTGATTTGCGAACGTCCCTCTTCACAACGCACATAGATGCCGGTAGGTAAATGGAAGATTTGCACGGCGCTTTCGGTGCGGTTGACGTGTTGGCCACCGGCACCGCCGGAGCGGCAGACTTCGATGCGGAGGTCTTCCTGTTTGATTTCCACATCGACCTCTTCGGCTTCCGGCAGCACGGCCACTGTGATGGTCGAGGTGTGAACGCGGCCTTGGGTTTCGGTCGTTGGCACACGCTGAACTCGGTGGACTCCCGATTCATATTTTAGATGGCGGAATACCTCGTCGCCGGTCACTTTTAGAATCACTTCCTTGAAGCCGCCGACTTCTGACGGGCTGCTCTCCAGGTGTTCGCATTTCCAGCCGCGGACATCGGCATAGCGCTGATAGGCACGCATCAACTCCGCAGCGAAGAGTGAGGCTTCGTCGCCACCGGCACCGGCTCGAATTTCGATCAGGGCGTCGCGGTCTTCGTTAGGATCGGCGGGTAACAGCGCATATTGGAGGTCGTTGGCTAGACGGGCGATGCTGGCTTCGAGCGCGGGGATTTCCTCGGCGGCCATGGCGGAAAAGTCCGGATCATCGGATTTTGCCAGGTCCTGATTATCAGCGAGGTGGCGCTTGGTGGCCTGGAGTTGCTCCCAGAGATCGAGCGTTTGCTTGAGCTTGCCATGCTCGCGCAGGAGGTCGGTGGCGCGTTTGGGATCGGCGAAGAGATCTGGATTGCCAACCGCATCTTCTAATTCGGCGAAGCGGTCACGGCGTTTGGCTATGAGTGCGGAATAGTCCATACGGGGCGGTTACCGGATCTCATAGATAAGCACCAACCGCCATAGCTCGCGGCCCGGTGTGGCTGTTGGCTGGGGCTTTTGGCTCACTTGCCGCTGCCCTTGCACAGCAGGGCGGGGATGAGCATGGCAAGACCAAACACGACAAGCACCACCCCCCAAATCAAGTTAATGTTATAATCCAGCGACTTGGCATACATCTCCGTATCGCCGTGGGTGAGTACGCCTTGGCCGATCAGGATGACGCCGAGAAGCAGGAAGAAGTAGCCGATTGGTTTGCGAAGATCGAGTCCCATGGGGGTGATAAGTTAGGGTTGATGGATCGGTGGTTTACCAGAAAATGATGTTTAGAATCAGGCAACCAAAGAGCAGGATGATGCCAATGACGGAGGGCCGCAGGAACCAGGAATCCTCGCGGTCCACAATCTTGGGCGTGAGCGAATACACCAGGCCGGTGAGTTCCTCATCGGTCTTGGTGCGGGCGGTGACCATCGAGATGCCGAGGGTGATGACAAAACAGGCGATGAACGCAAAGCTGGCCAGCCAGAAGTTCTGCGCCATGTCACTCGGGAAGCTCAGGCAACTTGGTAGATCGGTGCCCATCAGGTTCCACATATATCCGCCCTTGATGCCGAGGGCGTTGCCGGTCGCCGACGAGAGCGAATGGAATACCGCCGAGGTGCCGATGCCGCCGAGCAGGCCGAAGAAGGCGCCGTGGCTGGTCGTGCGTTTCCAGAACATGCCTAGCAGGAAAGTGGCGAACAGCGGCGCATTGACGAAGCCGAAGACAAGTTGGATGATATCCATGGCATTGGACCAGCGGCTCACCAGGTAGGCGCAGGCAATACTGAGTAAAATGCCTACGACGGTGATAGCGCGGCCCATCCAGGCGTAGTGTTCATCGCTTTTGTTCTTGGCGATGTAGGCCTGATAGAGGTCGTAGGTCCACACGGTGTTGAAGGCGGTGACGTTGCCAGCCATGCCGGACATGAAGGATGCCAGCAACCCGGTGAGGGCTAAGCCGAGCAATCCGGGCGGGCAGTATTTTTTCACCAAGGAAAGGATCACGCCGTCGTAGTCATTTTCGACCACAGCTTCTTGGAGTTGGTTTTTGACGGTTGCCTCATCGAGGGTGGCCGCATCCTTGACCAGAGCAGCTACCTTTTCCGCACTCATCTTCATCCCGGTCGCCGCACTCACACTCGCAAAGGCTGTCTTGGCATCCTGCCCCGCGGCAGCCTTCACTGCTGGCAGAGCTTTGGCATATTCCGCGGCGGCTAGGGGCTTGGGTGGCAGACGGTAGCCGTCCTTGGCGGTCAGGGCGAGGCCTGCGGCGATCATTCCCGGCAAAATAACCAGGATCGGAAAAATCATTTTGGGCACGGCGGCGATGAGAGGTGTGCGGCGGGCGGCGCTCATATTTTTGGCAGCCATAGCACGCTGAACCACCAGGAAGTTGGTGCACCAGTAACCGAAGGACAGCACAAACCCCAATCCGAAGAGCATCGCAAACAAGTCCACTCCCATCGGATTTTGGGTTGGCCCACCTAGTAGCGGCTTCCACGCGCTGGTCCACGCGTCTGGTTGGAAGGTATTGGTGTTGAGTTCCAGCGCTGCGGGATTTTGGGCGACCGTACCCAACAGTTCCTTCAGATGCCCCCAGCCACCGACATCCTGCAAGCCAAGGTAAACAATCGGGGCAAACCCGAGCACAATCATGAAAAATTGCAGCACCTCGGTGTAGATCGCGGATGTCAGGCCGCCTTTTAGCACGTAAGCGAGCACGATGGCCGAGCATATCCACAGGCTCACGTCATAGTTCCAACCCAGCAATTGGTGGAGGAGTTTTGCCAGGGCATTCATCGAGATGCCCGAGGCGAACATGGTCATCACCGCGAAGGAAATCGAATTTAGGCAACGGGTGCGTTCGTCGAAGCGGAGTTTGAGGTACTCCGGCACCGAGCGGGCTTTGGAGCCGTAGTAGAAAGGCATCATAAACACGGCCAGAAAGATCATCGCGGGAATCGCCCCGACCCAATAAAAATGACAGGTGGCAATGCCGTATTTGGCCCCGCTGGCAGTCATGCCTACCAACTCGAGCGCACCTAGGTTGGCCGATAAAAAGGCCAGCCCGGTGACCCACGCCGGAATCGAGCGGCCCGACGTCAGAAAGTCCGCCGAGGTCTTCATGTAGCGTTTAAGCGCAAAGCCAATGCCAAGCACAAACACCACGTATATCAGCAGAATGGAGTAATCCACCGGCGCCAGATTGACGGCATTGGCCAACAACCACGAGCAATTTGCAGGTAAGAACGAAGTCATGCGGCGGAGGTTGAGGGGATTTTGGCGGCCCGTCAATCAAAAGAAGTCGCAAAGGGTGGCGCGGCCAGGACGGATTTTTCCACCAGGCCTGGATGATGTGACCGTTGTGCAGAGCGGCACTATTTATCTGTCACCATGTCACCTAGGCGCCCGCGTTGGCCGCCTGGAAATTGGTTAGATTGAGGCTGCTCCCATTGCTAGGAAATTGCTTTCCCGGTGAAGGCCGTTGAAGGAGCCGGTGGCCGGACCGGAGGGCGGGGAAAAGGGGGGTTGGTGTGCTACCACCGCGACGGCCAACGATTGCGCCAAACATTCGCGGATCTGGCCGCCGCCAAAAAGGAGGCGCAACTCGTGGCGCAGCGAATCCAAGCCGGGATGCAGCACGTGACCGACCTCAAGCCGCACGAGCGCGACAACTACGCCAAGGCGGTCGAGTTGCTGGGCAGCCTCAATATCCCGCTGGTCGCCGCCGTGGAGGATTACGTGCAGGCCCGCAAGCTGGC
>JBAXOP010000370.1:0-5485 GCA_037133195.1 Verrucomicrobiota bacterium
CACCGACACCATCGCCGTCACCGTGCCAGCTGCGAAAGCCGCAGGCGGCAAATTGTTCGGCCGGTTGCAGGCCGTGGTGCCGTGAATCCATGCAGGGTGACAGATAAATAGTATGACCCAATGACAGGTTCGATTCACCCGGTCGAATTCAAAGCCGCCACGGCCTTCCGGCCCAGATCACCCACGACATCCGTCAGGTAGATCCAATACGGTTCCGTCCCGATCGTGTCGCGCACGGTGGCAGCGGGCAGGAATCGTTGTGTTTCTTTCCTGAAGTCCGCACGCAGTTGCGGCTGTGTTTTGAGGGCTGCGATTCGTTGCTGAACCGATGCGGTGAACTCGGCCTCCGTGCGCTGATGATCGCGAATTTTAGAGGGGATGAGCTGCGACGGGAGTTCGATGCCTTGCTGGACCAACCAGGCGATGTCTCAGAGGTCGCGGTTCTTGAGTCGGTTCTCGCGAAAAGCGAGTGCGATGATCTTGTCTGCCAGAATCTCTTCGCGGCTCTGCGCCTGGAGAATGAGACCCGCTGTGCCGCTCACGAGCTGATCAAACAAGCTCACGCGCCGCCTCCTCATCCACGAGTTCCATGCTGCGGCGCGTGGCCTTCATATCGCGCAGGGCTTGGCTTACAGAGGCTCGCCAAAGATGACGCTCAGGGTCGTAGATCAGTTCGTCGCTCACGTCGTCAGGACGCTGGGCGGTATGCACGAACTCAATGTGGCCGTGGTCACCGCAGTCCACCACATGACTGCGCCCGGAGGTCATGAGGCTGATCCAGTTTATCGGCACCTGCGAGATCACACCCGCATCGCTGAGGACGGTCTCCAGACTGATGTAATTGAACTCACCTGCACGCAGTCGCGCTGCCGTGTGAAAAAGCAGGTGTCCCGCCAGGTAGTTCGGCACGGGATACAAATAAATGCCCCGGCAGACGCGCTTGAGCAGACCCGCCTTCGTGGCCCGCGAAAGCAACACTGCCAACTGCCCACACGCCGGCACCGCCGCCGCCAGATCCGAAGTCGCAAAGACACAGTGCTCCCGGTCCGCGAGTGTGCGGATCACCTGAGTTAGCTGCTTGAGAGGTTGCACGGCTCTGACTCTACAAAACATTGCGAAAAGTGTAATGTTTTGTTGACCCGATCCAAGCATTCGTCTTCATTCGTGGCATACGTGGTAAAAATTCCAAGAGGGAATTCAGGAAAACAGCTTGCGGTCCAGCGAGCGGTATTGGATGGCTCCCAGAATGTCCTGCGGACGGATGTTGATGGAGCCCGCCAGATCCGCCAGCGTGCGGGCCACCTTGTGGATGCGGTCGTGGCCGCAGGGGAGAAATACGGCTGTTGATTCTGAGGCTATTCATTGTCTTTTTTTCGAAGTTCGCGGACTCTGGCCGGGGGCAGGTAGTTATCGCCGGTCACGACGCGTTTGCCTGTCTGGGCTTCGAGTTCCAGGCGGGCACGTTGGGAGATTCTGCCACCGCTCTTGGCTGCTCTTTTGTTTTCCGTGAGTCCCGTGGCATCGGTGGTTTCGGCGATTTGGCGGGTGGAAAGCTCGGCCAGCGCGGTGAAGATGAGTTCAGCCTCACTCATGTGATCTCGCAGGTTCTGGGTTTGAAGACCTTTCAAATCCTTGTGGGCTTTCACACTGACTCCACTCCATTCCTGATGGATGAGATTGGTGAGGATGGCGAATTCGTCACCTTTCTTGATTTCATGGGTGGCCCAGTAATCGGTCAGCTTGTTACGGGTTTCCTCCCGGTCATGCGCTGCTGGATCCACTTTTCACTGCGACCATGCTTCTGCCAGGTGGCGCGGGCGCGTTCGAGGGAGATGGCGGGGTCGGACATTTCCTGCATCCGTTCGTAGCCGACTTTGGCGAGCCAGAGTTTGATCGGTTCGGCCTTGGGGCTGGGAACGCTTTGGACGAGGCGCAGCAAAGTCTCGGCGCTGGCGACGTCTGTGAGGTAGCTTTTTCCGTCAGCGGTTGGCAATTTCAGTCGGTGACAATTTGTCACCGACTGGCTTCCTTCCTTGCCAAGCCGTTCTTTCAACTTGTTCCAGTACTTTCTAGCGGTCTGGAAATCCGGTTGTTGGGTGAGAATCTGGACGATGTCCACGACGGAGAAGAACCAGGTTTCGGTCTTCTCATCATAGAGGCGGCGGATTTCGTGCTCCTCGAAGATGGCGGGGATGATTTTCATGGGGAATGGGGGTCAGGAAAAGAGTTTCCGATCCAGCGAGCGGTATTGGATGGCTTCGAGAATGTCCTGCGGACGAATGTTGATGGAGCCGGCCAGATCCGCCAGCGTGCGTGCCACCTTGTGGATGCGGTCGTGGGCTCTAGCCGAAAAACTCATTTCCTCCATCGCTTGTTCGAGGTAGCCGGTGGCTTCCGCATCGAGTTGGCAATGCTGGCGGACTTGGCGCGAAGTCATCGCCGAGTTGGTGGAATGACCGCAACGGCGGAACCGCTCGTGCTGGATTGCGCGTGCGGCAATCACCCGTTGGCGGATGAGCGCGGACGCCTCGCCGATATTTGTGTTGGATGATAGTTCGCGGAAATCCACCAGCGGCACCTCCACGTGCAGGTCGATCCGATCTAACAATGGTCCCGAGATCCGCTGCCGGTAGTTCTCTATCTGGCGCGGCGAGCAGCGGCAACTGCGCTTCGGATCGCCATAGTAGCCACAAGGACACGGGTTCATCGCGGCGACTAACATAAATCTGGAGGGAAACGTCAATGAGCCTGCCGCGCGGGAAATTGTTACGCAGCCGTCTTCCATCGGTTGACGCATCACCTCCAACGTCTGGCGGCGGAATTCCGGCAACTCGTCGAGAAACAACACGCCGTTGTGGGCTAGCGATACTTCGCCCGGACCCGGATTGGTGCCACCACCTAACAGACCAGCGTCGGAGATCGTATGGTGCGGCGCGCGGAATGGACGTGTTGTTAGAAACGCCCGCCGCGGGTCCAGCAATCCGGTGATTGAGTGGATCTTGGTGGTTTCGATAGCATCCTCCTCGGTCATGTCGGGCATGATAGTGGGGATGCGCTTGGCGAGCATCGACTTGCCGGTGCCAGGCGGCCCTACCATCAGCAGATTGTGATTGCCGGCAGCAGCCACTTCGAGTGCGCGCTTGACGTGATGCTGGCCTTTGACCTCATCGAAATCCACCTCATAGCTGCGATGAGCATTGAAAAATGCCCGCCGATCCAGCGTGAAAGCCGGAATAATCGTTTTATCGGTTAGGAAGTCCCAAGCCTCGCGCAGGGAGCGGATAGGAAACACCCGGATCCCATCGACCACCGCGGCTTCCGGCGCATTTTCATCCGGAACTAACAAACGGGTGCGGCCACGGCGTTTCGCTTCCAATGCGATTGACAGCACGCCTTTGACCGGACGCACCGCGCCATCGAGTCCGAGTTCGCCGACGATGCAGCAATCATCCACCGGCAATACCTTGGTGCCGCTGGCGGCAATCATGGCCAGGGCAATGGGCAAATCAAACGACGGCCCTTCTTTTTTCAAATCGGCCGGGGCGAGGTTGACGATTTTGATGCCATCGCCGAGCACCAGCGCGGAGGCACCAATGGCCGAGATCACCCGCTGCGACGATTCGCGCACCGCAGCATCCGGCAACCCGACAATGATGATGATCGGTTTGTCGGCCCCGTGGGCGTTGACCTCCACCTCCACCTCCTGGGCATCCACGCCGCGCAGGGCCGCTGAAAAAAGTCGGGTAATCATGTGAGTATCACCACACTGCCCATTTCAGCCATTGTCTGCAAGCGGAATCTAGCGGGAGGAATCATTCAACCTCACCTGTGTTATCTTGGGTCGAAACGCGGGGGCTTGGTGAAATCGGCGTACAAACGGCGTACAAATGGATGTAATAAGCGTGCATGTGGAATTCAGATTTCGCCGGGTGCGAGCCAGCGGAAGGAAGTGACGCGGAACCGCCTGCCCAGCATTTTGTTAGCAGCGCTCACCAGGGAGGCGGGTGAGGTTTCCGCGAGGTCGGCAGGATCATACCAATCGGGCAGGCGCTGGACGACCGCCTCACAAATGGCACTTGAGGTAATGTTGCCACTTTCATCATGTGCCTCGCCATAGGCACGGATCGTGAAGGTATCGGAGCGAGCGGAGGCGGCATTGCCAAGTACGTTGAGCAAATCGGCTTGGGTGAGATATCCGGGTGCTCCCTGATAGCTGGATCCTGCGCCGGCCACAGGATTCAAATATTTATAGGTGCTAACCGAGGAAAGAGGAATCTCGAAGCCCGCGCTGGCGGTGGTGGCAATCGCTTGGTTGAGGTTGGAATCGTCGATCGCCTGTTGCAACGCGCCGCGCTGCGCGCTCTCGCCAATGCCAAGCCGCCGGTTGACGAATTCCGCCAGCGACAGGAATGGCCCGCGCAAGCGCACCTGTTTCACAATATTTTCGGCCAGCGTCTGCAACTGCGCGTCGGAATACTCGCGCGGCCCTAGCCAATATGCATCGTGGCCATCGCCGCCGTCTGCGGCGGAAATGGCCGCTGGCAGACGGAACCTGCTGATGCGGGATTCGCCGGCGGATGTGGATGTTAGAGCGGTGAGAGCGGATGAGTTATTGGTTTTATTGAGTTGATTGTAGAGTGCCTGTGAATCGTGGATAGACGCGAGCATGGCCTTCCATGCCGGCACCGATGTCGAGTTGATGTTGAACGCGCCACGCATCATCTGCCATGCGGCGATGTTGGCATAGCCCAATGGCTTCGCTGCTTCGTCGGCAAAAAACGCCGAGGTCTTGCCGTTGGGCCGGTAGAGCAATAACCGCGGGTCGTCGAGCGGTGTGCCTGAGGCGAAACCGTTGGCCAGTGAGTTGGTGGATTTGCCCGTGCCGAATGCGCCGTATTGGTCGGCCAACCCGGAGAAATAGTACCCATCATACAACGCGAGGTTGAGTAGAAACGAATGGTCCAGGTAATTGTAGCCGGATGCGGCGTTCGTTTCCATTAGATGGGTAGGAGACATCAGCGGATGCGCCCAGGAATTGCCGATCGGCTGGGCGAAGCGCGGCAAATATCCCGACGATCCGCCGGGATTGGCACCGTTGAGGCCCGCAAACGTCTGGAGCGGCGCGAGCGGTATCTCATATTGCAGGCCAAATCTCGTGCCGGTGGCGGCAGTGTTGCCGGAGATGAAAAACGTGCGGTCCTGCAAATCAATAGATAAATAGTCATCTAGTAAGCGGTTATCAAGACCAATCAAGGACAACTCATGCGGGAAATTGGCGGAATTCTCGCTGACAACTTTTTGGATTGACGCCCCGATATTGGCGTGGGCGAAGCACCATGGTTTGGTGGCATACCGGCCATCATTGCTAGAGGCATATCTGCCGCTGGAGCTAGTCTTGGCCTGCAGGCTGAGCAGGGCGAAGGGTTTCGCGTGAATGAGCTGACTGACGGGTCTTGTCGCGCGATCCACAAGTTCATATCCACTG
>JBAXOP010000371.1:0-5468 GCA_037133195.1 Verrucomicrobiota bacterium
CTCGGCTACTTCGGCCGCGACGTCGCCGCTGCAAGCCGCGCGATCATCCGCGCTTACTACCGCGAACTAGGCCCCACCAAGGAATGGGCCGAAAACAATTACTATCATCTGCGCATCACCCAACAGGATAGTTCGCTCATCCCGGTGAGCGGCTTCTGGCGCGATTATGCCAAGTGGCTCGCCGATGGCTCCCATGGTGCTTTCCTCTCACCTAACGTCGCCGAGGCCAGCCACAACTTCGCTGAAATGATGCTCGCCCTCGCCGTACTCGATTTGCCGTTTGACGCGCCTAAGCACCTCGGTAAGACCGCAGCTGGCCAGTTTAATCTAACGGCTGGTGGGCCGCTCATTGTATTTCACAAGGAAATCAAGCCGCCGGCAGCACTGGCTGCCAATGCCCAAGCGGTGCCGCTGCTTGTCTCGCAGAGTTTTTTCCGTGCGGGCGACCGCTATCGGATGGATGGTAACGAAAAATTCGAGAAATATGTGACCTTCGAGTTTCTAACAGGAACCGTCTATGGTGCCAACATCGTGGTGACCAATCCGACCAGTGCTCCGGCCAAAGCCGAGGTGTTGTTGCAAATCCCGCAAGGCGCGCTTCCGGTGCTTGGCAGCAAGACAACCGATTCACGCTCGCTGCGCCTGGAACCCTACACCACCAAGACGTTCGAATATCATTTCTATTTCCCAGCCACCGCCGGGGCTAGTAAATTCCCGCACTTTCCGGTCAACGTCGCCATCAACGGCAATGTGGCCGGCGCGGCCAAGCCGTTCGAATTCAACGTCGTCGCCAAGCTTACCCAGGTGGACAAGGCGTCGTGGGACTATATCTCACAATATGGCAGCGAGACGGATGTGTTCACCTTTCTCGAACACAATAATCTCGCTTCACTCGCATTGCCGCGCATCGCTTGGCGCTGCCATGATGCCGGCTTTTTCAAGAAACTAACCGACTTTTTGGGCATGCACCATGTGTGGGACGAAACCATCTACAGTTATGCCTTACTCCACAATGATGCCGCCGCATTGCGCGAATGGCTCCAGCATAAGAACGAATTCGTCGCCCAGTGCGGACCGTACTTGGCCAGCTCCCTGGTATTGCTCGATCCGATTGAGCGCCGCGCCTACGAACACCTTGAGTACAGCCCTCTGGTCAACCAGCGAGCCCACCGGCTCGGCAACGAGGCGTGCATCGCCAACCCGGCGGTGCTGGCGCAGTACCGTGCGTTGTTAGGGATTCTTGCTCACAAGCCTGCGCTTGATGGCGCCGATAACATGAGTGCCACTTACTATCTATTCCTTCAGGACCGCGTCGATGAGGCGCTCGGCCGTTTCCACCAGGTGGATGCCAAGAGCTTGCCAACGCGCATGCAGCACGATTACTTCCAATGCTATGCCGGCATCTATGAAAGCACGCTAGCAGAGGTGCGTGGTATAGCTGCGCGCTACAGCGACTACCCGGTCTCGCGCTGGCGCTTGCTTTTTAGCGATGTGACTAGCCAGCTTGACGAGATTGAAGGAAAGGGGAGCAAGGCCGAAAAGAACGACAAGCCGGACCGCGAAAAACAACATACCGAACTCGCCGCCAGTGAGCCGGGTTTCGAGTTTAAAGTGGAGAACAAGACCCTCGCGCTGACTTATCGGAACCTCGGCGAGGTCGCGGTGAACTATTATCTTATGGACCCGGAATTCTCATTCAGCAGCAATCCGTTCGTCAGCGAGGACGCCAGCCGCTTCAGTATTATTAAGCCGAACAAGTCAGCTGTGCTTACCCTGCCCAAGGGTAAGGACACACTAGACGTGGCCTTGCCTGCGGAATTTGCCAAGGCCAACGTATTGGTGGAAATTGTCGCCGCGGGCCAGCGCAAGGCTCAGGCCTATCATGCCAATTCACTCAAGCTCGTCATGGCGGAAAACTACGGCCGCCTCGAAACCCGCGACAGCGTCAGCGACCGTGCCGTGAGCAAGGCCTACGTCAAAGTCTACGCGCGGCTCAAGAATGGCACTGTGCGCTTCTTCAAGGATGGCTACACCGACCTGCGTGGCCGCTTCGATTATGCCAGCCTCAACGGTGGCGCACCGGCCCAGTCGCAGCCGCAGCCGGATCCGTTCGGCGGTCCGGTTGCCGCGCCGCCTAACGGACTGGACTATCAGATGCTCAAGCCCGCCGAGTTATCGCAGATTGACAAATTCTCCATGCTCATTCTCAGTGAAAGCAACGGAGCCACGACCCGCGAAGTGGCGCCGCCCAGTGAGTAAGGAGCTGCGCAAGAATATCTGTTGCATTGTAGCGGCGCTTTATGAGCGTCGATGCGTAAGAGATGCGCTATGCTCATTGGCTAGCGGCGGTCACAGGCCGCCGCTACAATCCATCTCAGACGCCTTGCGATAGTTATTATTGCGCGGGCACTAAGTAAAGGAATCCAGGTCAACGCCGCGCCGTTAGGGCGAGGAATAGTGGGAACTCCTGGGCGGCGCGGTGCTCCGCCTTACTAAACGGGCCACCGGTCTGCGAGCGGCGGTGACTGTAGAGTTCCTCGCAGGCGGTTACGACGAGCCCTCCCTGGCCGATGGCGCTGAGCAACTCGGCTAGCGGACGGTGATGAAATGTGGTCTGCCCGCCGCTGGCTTTTCCCGGATGAGTGGTGATGGCTATGGCCCTCGGCGATGCATATGCATCCAACCGCCGGTATTGGATTTTGTGCTCCGCATCCCAGCCCCAGTGGCTTTGCCGCGGAATCCGGACACACGGGTGCATAAACATCACCACCGCTCGCCCCCCAGGTTTGAGAGCGCGGGCCATGTTGGAAAACAACGCCACAGCATCGGTCACATCATGCACCGCCATCACGCATGTGGCCGCATCATGGCTGCCATCGGCCCATGCTCCCGGCGCACAGGCATCCGCCGTGATGAGCCGCACCCGCCGCTCCGTGCCATGGCGGGCCTTCGCCGCGGCTATCAGGCGCGGGCTGGCATCCAGCCCGGTCACCTTGGCAACTCCCGCGTCTAACAAAGGTTTGAGAAGGACGCCCTGACCGCAGCACACGTCGATGACAGCATCGCCGGGGCGCGGGTCCAACAGACGCAGTGTGGCCGGCAAAATCACTTGGCGGTGGTAATCCGAGCCACTGTCGCCCACCAGTTTGTCATACCACGCGGCCACCGGATCCCAGCCCTGTTCGCTAGGAGCGGCCCGGGCTTTTTCCGGTGGCTTGCGGCCGGATACTTTGGGGCCGGATTGCTGTGGGGTGTGAGAGGGGCGGCGTGGTGGCGGTGGCATGGGGGAAAGTCTAGGCCGAAGACCACGTGGGATACGAATCAAAAGTACAAGATAGGAGACATCGCGCAATTACTAGGAATGTAGTGGCCGTTTTACGCCCCTAACATCGAAGCCGCCATTGCGCGGGCTTGCTGGCCGCCGCCGCCTAACATGCGTACCAATTCGCTGATGCGGGTTTCGCCGTTGACGCGGAATAAGCGCGAGCGGGTGCGGCCGCCAGAGACTTCTTTTTCGACCACGAAATGGAGGGTGGCGCTGGCTGCCACCTGCGGGAAATGGGTGATGGCAACCACTTGGTGACGGGTACCCAAGGCGGCCATTTTTCGCCCGACTGCCCGGGCAACCTCGCCGCCGACGTTGGCGTCAATTTCGTCGAAGACCATCAGCGGAGTGGCGTCTTGCTCGGCCAAGGCGGATTTCACGGCGAGCATGACGCGGCTAATTTCGCCGGACGAGGCGATTTGGCGCAACGGCAGCAGCGGTTCGCCCGGGTTGGGACCGAATTGGAATTCGATGGATTCGTAGCCTTGCGGTCCCGGATCGGATAGAGTTTGGAGTGGTGCCTCGAACGACGATTGGATGAAGCCGAGGTCCTTGAGCTGGGTGGAGATTTCCTTGGCGAGTTTGGGGGCGGCTTTGCGCCGAGCGTTGCTCAGTGTCTTGCCGGCACCATCCAGTGCGGTGCGGCAAGCGGCCAGCTCGCTCTCCAAGGCGGCGAGTTTTTCACCCCGGTTTTCAATGGTGTCGAGGCGGGCGGCTGCGCTGTCCCGGCGGGCTAGCACTTCAGTTAGGGATGGGCCATACTTGCGTTTGAGCGATTCGATCAAATTGACGCGTTGCTCGAGGGTGGCGGCAGCGGCGGGATCGGTGTCGAGTTCTTCGGCATAATCGGCGAGGGTGGCTTCGAGGTCGGCGAGTTCGAGACTGGCGGTCTCCAGCGAAGACGTGCGATCGCGGATTGAGGGGTCGAGTTTTTCGAGTTCACGGATATGGCGTTGGAGTTCGGTGAGGCGTTCGAGGATACCATCTTCGCAGGTGAGGGCGGCGGCGGCGGCGGCGGCGGTTTCGACGAGGCGCGAGGCGTTGGATGCGCGGCGCCAGCGGTCCTCAAGGTCTTGCTCATCCTCGGGTTTGAGGTTGGCGGCATCGATTTCCTGGACTTGATAGCGGAGCAATTCGAGTTCCTGCTCGCTGGCGTTTTCGGCGTGGCGCACTGCCTCAAACTCCGCCGCTTTACTGCGCCAGGCGCGGTGCTGCTCGCGATAGTTGGCGTGGGCGGCTGCGGCTCCGGCATAGGCATCGAGCATCGAGAGTTGGCGTTCGGCGGAGAGCAGCGACTGGTGTTCGTGGGGACCGTGCAGATCGACGAGATGTTCGCCGAGGCGTTTGAGCAGGGAAAGGGTCACCGGCGAGTCATTGACAAATTGGCGGGTATTGGTTTGAGCGATGATGCGGCGCACGATGAGTTGGGTTTCATCGCAGGGAGACAGACCGCCGTCGGCTAGGATGGCGTTGATTTCCGCAGGATCCTTGAGTTCAAAAACAGCCTCCACCGAGCAGGCGTCCTCGCCGGTGCGGATCAGGGATTTTTCGGCACGCTCGCCTAATACGAGTTTGAGTGCCCCGACGATGACTGACTTGCCGGCACCGGTTTCGCCGGTGACGCCGATGAGACCGGGGCCAAGTTCCCAAACAAGTTCGTCAACAAGGGCCAGATTGCGGATTTTGAGAAGCGTGAGCATGCGGGTGCGGAACGGCGCGCATTATGCAGAGTGCGGTAGGCGAAGCAATCCCCGGTAAGCCGGAAATTGAGATTTCAGGAGCGGGCTGTAACTGCAAGGTGACAGATAAATAGTAGAGAATCGAAAAGATCGCTGCGGGAATTTCACAGTTCCTGAAATACGTGGGAATGAGGGGCGCATTTTGACGTTCAGTCGATCGGTGTCGCGGGCCGTCGGCGCAGGTTGGTCGTCTCCACACGCGGGGGGGTGTCGGCCACTCCGGTTCCGGTTCGAGCCGTAGTAGAGAATTTTTTTTATCTTTTCAGTTGCATCCCATGTCAGTCACGATACAACTCCCGTGTCGCGGCCGCGACGGGTTCATGTCAAATGTCATCCGCCGGTCTCTTCCGTGAAATGCCTCGGTAGCTCAGTTGGTAGAGCAGTTGACTCTTAATCAATTGGTC
>JBAXOP010000372.1:0-5465 GCA_037133195.1 Verrucomicrobiota bacterium
CCATCCTGTTCACCACCACCGCCATCGACATCGACGAGGAACTCATGAACCGCTGTCTCGTCCTAACCGTTGACGAGAGCCGCGAGCAAACCGAGCGTATCCACGCCTTGCAGCGCGAGGCCCGCACCCTCGATGGCCTCCGCCTCAAGCGCCGCCGCAGCGAAACCATCGAATTGCTCCAGAACGCCCAGCGACTGTTGGAGCCGGTTGCGATCATCAACCCCTACGCCGGGCAACTCCGGTTCAGTTCCGGCCGCACCCGCACCCGGCGCGATCACGAGAAATACCTCACATTGATAGACACGATCACCCTGTTGCACCAGCACCAGCGCCCCCTCCACCAAGACCCCGTGGCCGGCCCGCACATCCGCGCCACCCTTGACGACATTGCCGCCGCCAACCGCCTTGCACCTGAAATCCTCGGCCGCAGCCTCGACGAAGTCCCGCCCCAAACCGGCCATCTGCTGGAACACGTCAAGATCCACGTCCGCGCCATGATGGACAAGGAGGCCCTCAACCAACGGCAATGCCACTTCACCCGTCGCGACATTCGCGAAGCTTGCGGCTGGAGCGAGTTCCAGGTGCGCATGCATCTGGGGCGCCTCGAACAACTCGAACACATCCAGCGCCGCAGTGGCCGCAACGGCGCGCTCATGCAATACGAGTTGTTGGTCGATGCGCGAGAACCCGCAGGAGTGTGCCGCATCGGGCTCTTGGATGTTGATGAACTCCGCGAAACCCCTCAAAATCCATGACTACGCCGACCGACCTTGTGATTTCAAGGCGAACCTTGTGCCGCCTTGTGATTGCGTCATCACGAGGTTCAATCCATTGCCAGTCAATGCCTTGCGCCCAACCTTGTGATCTTGTACAAACGCAAATCCGGACCCCGCCAATGACCCGTCGTAGTGTAGTTGCATCTCCCTCTTGTCTTCTGTCTTCTGTCTTGGAGCGAAGCGGTCTTCTGTCTTTCATCTTCCCCAATAACCGATAGCCTCTAACCAGTAACCAATCACCATGTCCGGCAAGAAGGGCTATCAAGCCACGCACAGCCTCAGCCAGCGCAACCGCACTCAAAGGGGCGGCAACGCCCCTAACGACCTCCCCGCCGGCGACCCAGGCAGCCTCGCCCGCTACTCCGGCGGCTATCTGGAACACCTCGCCGTGCGCAACTACACCCCGGACACCATCGAGGGCCGCCGCGACGCCCTCAAGGTTTTCCTCCTATGGTCCATCGACCGCGACCTGACCGACCCAGCAGCCATCACCAAGACCATCCTCGAAAGCTATCAGCGACACCTCTGGCACTGGCGCAAGAAAAACGGCATGCCGCTTGGCGTCAGTACCCAGCGTGCCCGCCTCGGCACCCTCAAGGACTACTTCGCATGGCTCACCAAACAGAACATTCTCAGCGCCAATCCAGCCAGCGAGCTGGAAATGCCCCGCCAGGAAAAGCACCTGCCAAAACAAGCCCTCGGTATCCGGGAGGCCCGCGCCCTGCTTGCCGTGCCCAACGTCCTCGACCCCCTCGGCCTGCGCGACCGCGCCATCCTGGAAACCCTCTACTCCACCGGCGTCCGGCGCAGCGAGCTGTCCCGGCTAGAAATCCACGACCTCAACCGGGAACGTCAAACGATTCATGTCCGTCAGGGCAAGGGCCACAAGGACCGCGTCGTGCCAGTCGGACGGCGCGCCCTCGAATGGCTCGTTCGCTACCTCGACGAAGTGCGGCCCCTCCTGTTCCTGCACGCCCAGGAGCGCGCCCTCTTTCTAACCAGCTATGGCGAGCCCTTCAATCCCGATGTGCTCAGCCGCATGGTCAGCAAATGGCTCAAACAGGCCGACATCGGCCGGCCCGGGAGCTGTCATTTGGTTAGACACACGACTGCTGTGCACCTTCTCGAAGGCGGTGCTGACATCCGCTTCATCCAGCAGCTCCTCGGTCACGAGAAGCTCGAAACCACCGCCATCTACACACAGGTGAGCATCGAGCAGCTCAAGGCGGTCCACGCCCGCTGCCATCCGGCCGAAAATCCGCACGCCGACACCAAAGGTGAAGCCTTGTAGCGGTCGCCATTGACCGCCGCAGCCACCGCGCAGCGGCCCGGCGGTCCGGCCTATCGGATGAATTCTTCCGGTTGCGGCGATTTTCCTTCCCTTGGCCGCCGACAGGCGTAGCTTTGCGTCTGAAAGATGGACTACACCCTCGCAGCACCTGTGTCGCGCAAAGTCAAAACGAGTCCGAAAAACCGCGTCCGGGACTCTTCAAATGTTTCCGTTAGATTGCGCCCACGTCACGGCCAGCAAGCCCTGCAACCGCGCCGGAAAGCCCGCCCTGCGGCTACGAAAGGCGCGTCGGGTATCCCCTATTGGCCATCCAGGGACCCCATCGGGGAACGGGGCGGGAAAAACCTGTATGGATTCGTGGGGAATCGGCCGATAAGTCGGCTAGATCGGCTGGGCCTTGATCTAATTAATCAGATAGGATCAGTGAATGAGAATTACACATGGACTCAGATCGGCCTCGATGGGTCCTCGGCAAATCGGACGGGCCTCGCTAGCTTTAGCATATCGTCGGAGATCTCGAAACTTGGGTGCGTAATGCATGTTGACGTGTTCGTCAATCTAGTTGGAGGGGTCGCACATCCAATAGGCGGTGATAATCAAGGATCCGGGTACGAAGATCAAACCGGATACAAAGCGATAAGCAACCTTGAAGCCCAAGCAACGCTTGCGAAATTTCAGCAAGGAATTGACAATGCCTGGAATAACAAATTTTCCGTATGCTGCGATGGCATGATGGGGAATCTCAAAGATGGCAGTGGACCTACATATATTTTAACGCCCGGACCAACCAGTGGGGGACAGCGAAGAACACATCCGTGCTGTTGTCTATTGGATTTCCGACTACGCCTTGACAAAGATGGAACTAAAGTTGGAGTATTTGATTCACCCGTCCGGGGATCGAATCAGTTTGATTGGAATCGAACCAATCCTGGCCTTACTGCAGCCGATCCACCGATGACCCCGGGACAAACGGCGGCACATGAGTTTGGTCATTTTCTGGGAAACCTTGAAGAATATGGGATTGCGCGAAGAAATCCCGCATGCCTTTACGGTCAGTGTGGACTTCAGTATCCAGCTAATGTTCATCCAGTAATGGGGATACATGCCGACGGCACTGGACAGATCGACAATCTGTGGAGAGTTATGCAGGTGATCAGCAGTTCAAGTCAAGTCAAGAACTGTCGTGTGGACCAAATCCCTTAGTTAATCGAATCATGTTGAACCGAAAATGATGAACATCATGCCTACATCTATCGTCCTCCGAACAGCACTCATCGTTCTTCTTTTATCAATCGAGTCTGCCGTCTGTAATCCATATCCAGAGGAGTCCTACAAGCAAATCACGGGCACTGTGGTGGGGGGAAGTTGGCATGCGGCTTCCGGTAGCATCAAGACTGCGGTAATCACGAATGAACCGCCGAGCGTTGTCGAGACTCCAACATTCGATGAGTGGCACTTAGTGCTAAGAGATGTGCACGGCATTAACGATTACAATCGAAAACTCATGACGGCATCATTCAGACTTCGATTGAACACTGGGTTATTTCGCGGAATCCATCAAAAGCTCGTAAAGGCACTTGATAACGACGATTATCTTCTACTTATCTTTCGAGGTCCTTTTGACAAGCGAGTCAAGAATGGATCGAAAATAACGTTAACTGAAGTGGTGTTCCAATCGGATGATGGAAGAGGGTCAATGCGCTATTCCAAATTGAACGTTGAGGATAGCGAGGGAGCGAAAGATTCCGCGAAATGAACTGACAAAGCGACAATCCTATATGTTGATGGCCGAATTGTCATCGTGGCGCTTTACCAAATTCACATCGTAGATGTTAGGGCGATATTTCCCCGCTTTCATCGTACTTTGGTGCCGCTTTGGTCGTAATATCCGCCGCATTGTTCCACAGGACATGGCGCGTCCAATTGCCTGCCGCGGCCGGGGCTTTGCCCCAGACCCCAGGATTTTCAAGGCATGGACGAATGCTCACGGCAAGACCCGGCCGAGACCGGCAAAAAAGCCTGAAGAATTTCCTTCCTTTAGCCGCCAAAAGCCGCTATAACCGCGCTTAGAAGATGGCTTACTTCAGCACAAAACCCGCGCCCGAGCGCACCAATCCCACCGGAAAAAACCGCGTCTGGGATTTTTTTCGTTTGTCTAACGAAACGCACCCGGCAAACCGCCGCCAGTCCGCACAACCGCGCCGGAAAATCGGCCCTACGCCTACGAAAACCGTGTCGGGTATCCCCTATTGGCCATCCAGAGATCCGATTGAAGAGAAGGGCGGGTCGAACCTGTATGGGTTCGTGGGGAATGATGGAGTGGATAGGTGGGATCATCTAGGAAATGTGGCGCCTGTAGTGGTGGCAGTGGCGGGAGCGGCTGCCATAATGGGAGCATGCATGCTGCCGCATTACGCAATCGGAAAGAGCAAGTATCCTGACGACGAAGAAATGAGGCATTGCTATACTTCATGCATTGCAGCGCGCACATGTGGCAAGGGAATTTCCGAGCTTGCCGGAATCGGATTTGAAGTATTAACAGCAGCTTTTGGTGACTTGGACATGGCCAATCATATATACGACATCGCCAACAACCTGACAGGGCTGGACTGTGCTGGATTTGAGAGCGGCTTTGGCCTCGGTAATCTAACGAGATGGTTTCGTGCATCGTGCGATTGTTGCTGTAGCAGGAGATTTGGCCGGTGATTTCTTATGAAAACATTTGTGACCTTTGGGATACTGTTCTGCGCAGTCGGCCTACTGGGATCTGCGGTATATATTATATATGATGTAAAAGATCATTACACAACGCCATCCGAGTGGCTTTGGTTTTTCTGGTCTTTGTTATTATTGGGATTGACCTGTGTGGCAATTGGTCTGGTGACTGGCGGCTCCAAGAGGAAATGAAGGACGCCCTTTGCAAAATTGCTGATGGCCGAATTGTTATCGCAGATGTTAGGACTATATTCCCACGCGGTCATTCTAATTTGGTGCCGCTTTGGTTGTAATTCGTGTCTGGGAAAAAATGGGGTGTTTTTCAGATTTTGGCAACGGCGAACTTTCGGATAGATTGGTATTTGTCTGATTTGGGACTTATACATCCGCCTTTCTGGGCCTTCATGAACTCTATAAGTCTCGCTGACTCCCGATTTTCGCTCTGTTAGGGCGCGGCATGACTACCGCTCGGGTTGACGGGATGTTTCCGGCAGGGGAAGGAACCGCGTTACGCTGCATCACGCTCTATCTGCCGTTGCAGTTTCTTGGCTTCCTTTTCTTTGGCCTCTTGCGCCTGACGCAAAATGCCTTTTCCTATTTGGTGGAGGTTGTAGGCGATGACGCCCAAGCCGGTGTAACGTGTATAGCCATGATAACCTTTGTCAGGGCAGCGGTCAAGCCCG
>JBAXOP010000373.1:0-5450 GCA_037133195.1 Verrucomicrobiota bacterium
AGCCGGATCAGCCGGATCAGCCGGTGGGGCTGGATCTGCTGGATCTGGCTGGTCGGGCACGGTTGGGATTAAGTCCGGATAGGCGGCATGCCAGCCACCGTCGTCGATCGGCTCGATGGGTGCTGCAGGTTCCGGCTCAGGTTCCGGCTCCGGCTCAGGTTCCGGCTCAGGCGAAGGTTCCAGGCCGTTCACTTGGCGAAGGCGTGCTTCTTCGGCTTCGGCCTTGCGGGCCTTGCGAGCGTCGAACCAAGCGAGCCAGATGCAGATTTCGTAAAGGATAACCATGGGCGCTGCCATCAGGGTCATGGTGAGAGCATCGGGAGTGGGAGTCAAAATCGCCGCCGCGACGAAAATGGCCACGATGGCATACGAGCGGGTGCGGGCCATCGTCTCATAAGTGAGCAAATTCAACTTGACGAGAACCATCACCACGACGGGCAGCTCGAAGGATAAGCCGAAGAGCAGGGTGAATTGAGTGGCAAAACTGATGTATTCACCGATGCGCCAATCGTTGGACACCCCGAGCTTGCCGCCCCATTCGTAAAAGAATCCCAGCGCCCGCGGCAACACCGCGTAATAGGCAAAGAGCACGCCTCCCAAAAACAAGCCGAAACCGATGGCCAGCGACGGCCACAGCACCCGTTTTTCGTTGTCGTGCATACCGGGCAAGATAAATTGCATGATAAACATCATCAACAACGGAAACGAAATGACGATGCCGGCGAAAAACGACAGTTTCATCGAGAGCATGAACGTTTCGGTCGGTTTCAAGGCAGACATCAATCGCAGGTTGCCGCGGTTGTCGATTTCCGGACTCGGTGCCGTCTTGATCAAGGCGTGTACCTGCGCTTTCAAATCCTCAGGCCCCGCCAAAGCACTCACAAATCCCTCTTGCTTGTCCTTCGGCAAGGCCAACGCCGCTCGCAACAACCCTACCGACTGCGCGTGAAAACACAGGTTGTCATCCCCCAGCGCCTCGTAAAATACTTTGCGCGTCCCCGCATCTTGCCCCATCACCGCGTGCTCCACCGCCTTGGCCCGCTCCCAGGTGTCCACATTGACCGCCCGCACCGAGCTGTCCTTGTTGCCTTGCGGCAGCTTGTCTAATAAATGGCTCATCCATACTTGCTCCACCGGGCGGCGCAGCACCTCCATGAGTTTTTCCTGGAAACTGAAGCAAACCAGCATCGAGACGATGAGGGTGATGACCACCCGGAAAATCACTGAGCGTAAATCCTCCAGGTGTTCGAGAAACGGCTTCTCCTGGTCGGAACTCACATGGTCCCTGAGTTGAAATATCTTTTTGAGCAAAAACATGCGAGTGGGGCGGGATTGAAGCCGTACTTGCCCCACACCGCAAGAGCGGATGTGTTTTTCCTCATTTCAGTTGCTCGCATTCTGGCGTTGCAGCCACTTCCCATCTGCTGCATATTGCGCCGCACCCATGCAATCGCTGTTTCCCCTCCTCCTTTTGCTCGGCGGCATCGCCAGCGCCGCCACCGTCGAACCCCGGTGGCAAGAGACCATTACCCGGCCTTGGCCCGGCCCCGACCTGTGGGCAAATCCCGCCGAAGACTGGACAACTAAAGTCGGACGTATCGAAAATACCTTCTCCGGCGGTAATCGCAACCTCGTCTTCCTCACCGCCGAACTCATCCCGGCGGTCGCTCCGTTCACCGTGCGTTGCCGCATTGACCAAATCTCGACGGCTTTCCAGATGCAAGGGTTTGTAGGTATTCAGGTCGGTCTCAGTGCCCCATCCGGGGATTTTCGGGAAGCCGCCATTCTCGGCAGCGGTCTGAGTACCGGGATTCGCTGCGATGGCAGTCTGTTCATCGGCAACACCGTGGGCACCGGCGCCAAAATCCCTTTTCCTTTTCGCTTGGTCACCCTCGAACTGCGTGGTGAGCCGCTCGCCGGCGATACCTACAAACTCTCGCTCAATGCCACCGACCCCTCCGCCAGACTCCTCAGTAATGTCACCACCGAGGTTCACGCCTCATGGCTTGCCGGCCTCGTCGCTTTCACTGTTTCCTCCAAACCACCCGCCGCCATAGACACCGCGCAACAACGCCCGCCCATCGCGCCGGCTATCCCCCAAGACCGCGGCGGCGATTTGCGCGTAGCTTTCGACCGCCTCCTAGTCACGGGTGAAAAAGTCGCCGAGCACCCGGATCGGAGCTTCGGACCGATTTTGTGGGTCACCCAAACCCCATCCAATGACGGCAGCCTGCGCTTGCTGGTCCAAGCCGCCTCATTCGGCCGCTCCGAAAAACATGACGTCTTTCTCACCCTTGACGGCAAACCCAGTTCCTCCGTGGCCCTCGACTCCACGACCCGCACCGCTAAGTTTACCTTGCGCCGAATGGATCTAACGATTCCCCACAGCTACGAAGTGACCCTCGACGGCGTAGCTTTCAAAGGCAACATCCACCCCCTTCCCAAAGGCCGCCCCGTTACTTTGGCCGCCCTCGCCTGCAACAATTCCGGCGGCTTCCCCCACAACGAACTCGTCGCAAACGTAGCCGCCCACAAGCCCGACGTCATCGCCTTCCTCGGTGATCAAGTGAACGAACTCGGTGGCGGATTCTCCTACGTGGTGGATCAACGCCCCAACGAGCGCACCTTGTTGTGCTACTTACGCAAATTTGCGATGCATGGCTGGACTTGGCGCGAAATCTTGCGCGATACTCCCTCAATCACCCTTCCCGGCGATCACGATGTGTTCCATGATAAACTCTGGGGCTGCGGCGGCAAACTCGCCGAAGTTTTTAAAGGTTACGGTATCAGCGCTCAAGACTCCGGAGGGTACAAAATGGCACCGGAATTCATCAACGCCGTCCATGCCACCCAAACGGGCAATCTGCCAACACCCATCGATCCCACCATCGCCGATAACCTTATCTCTGTGTTTTTTACCCAGTGGCAGTACGGCCCCCTCGATATGGCTATCCTCGCCGACCACCAATTCAAATCCGCGGCCCGCGAGTTGCTGCCCGCCGCAAAAATAGACAACGGCTGGCCCACCAACCAGGATTTCTACTCATCCCCGCCGCCGGACCACCCCAAGGCAGAACTCCTCGGCCCGCGCCAAGAGGCATTTCTCGCCCGCTGGGCCACCATACCTGATCCCGCCACCCCAATCCGCTTGGTCCTTTCCCGCTCCGCCTTTGCCGCCGTCAAAACCCAGCCCAGCTCCGCACAATCCGCCTCCTATGCCAGCGACTTGCATGTGCTCAAACCAACCGACTACCCACCCGACGATAGACCCAAACCCGATTTTGAATCTAACGGATGGCCCCAGGCTAAACGCCAACATGCCCTCGACCTGATAAAAAAGGCCGGTGCCCTCCACGTCACTGGCGACGACGACATTGGCAGCAGCGGCCAATACGGGATTACCACGTATCGCGATGGCCCATGGTGGCTCGCCACCCCACCGATGTCCAACTTGTGGCCGCGCCGATGGATGCCTGCCCTCAAGGGTGCCAACCCCCGCACCGGTGCCCCGCGCGAAACCGGCGACTTCAACGATGGCTTTGGCAATAAGATCACCGTGGCCGCCGTCGCCAATCCCGTTGAAAGGGAGCACGAACCTGCCAGTCTTCTCAATCGTCCCGTGGGCTACTCCATCCTCACCTGTGAGCCAACCTCCGGACGCATCACCCTCGCCAATTGGCCTTACTGGGCGTCTCCGGCCAAATCCGCCCCCAATAATTCCCCGTACCCCGGCTGGCCCATCACCATCGATCCGAAGTCCGGCACAAGATACTGAAGAAGACAGAAGACTTGAAGATACAAGACAGAAGACTTGAAGACAGAAGACAAGAGAAAGAAGCGCCATGCGCTGCCCAAGGGCTCTGCTCTTGTCTTGAGCGCAGCGGTCTTGTGTCTTGCCGCCCAGCGGTCTTGTGTCTATTCTCCGGATAACTAATAACTTTCCCCATGTTCGATCCCGAAAGCATCAAAAGCGATTTTCCGATTCTAGACCGCAAAGTTAACGGCCGGCCACTGTTGTACCTGGACAATGCTGCCACCACCCAGAAGCCGCGTGCGGTGATGGATGCCTCGCGCTATTATTATGAGGTGCTCAACTCGAACATTCACCGCGGCACCCATTCGCTCGCCCGCGCCGCCACTCAAACATTCGAGCGGGCACGCCTCACTGTGGCCAAACACCTCAACGCCGCCGCCGATGAGGAAATTATCTTTACCTCCGGCACCACCGACGGCATCAATCTCGTCGCCAATATTCTCGCCTCCTCTGGCACGCTCGGACCCACCGACGAAATCCTCATCTCCACCCTCGAGCACCACTCGAATATCGTGCCCTGGCAAATGCTCTGCCAGCGATGCGGCGCTACCCTCAAAATTATCCCTTGCCATGACGACGGCTCCCTCGATCAGGACGCCTTCGCCGCACTGCTTGGCGAACGCACCAAAGTGCTCGCCCTCACATGGATCTCCAACGCCTTTGGCACTCTCAACCCGATCGTGGCCATGACCGCCGCCGCCAAACAAGCCGGCGCTCTTGTTCTTATCGACGCCGCGCAGGCGGCACCCCATCTACCCATTGACGTCCAAGCACTCGGCGCTGATTTTCTCGTCTTTTCGGGTCATAAGGTATATGCTCCTACTGGAATCGGCGTGCTGTGGGGACGTGCTGCGGTACTCAATTCCCTCCCACCGTGGCGCGGCGGCGGCGAAATGATCAAGGAAGTTACTTTCTCCCACACCACCTACAACGAGCTGCCATTCAAGTTCGAGGCGGGTACCCCCAACATCGAAGGCGTCATCGCTCTCGCCGCCGCCCTCGACTATGTCAATGCCATCGGCCTCACTGCCGTCCATGAGCTTGAAATTTTCCTCACTCGTGCCGCCGAGCAAGCTATCGCAGATATCCCGGGTATTCATTTTTTCGGACCGCCCGAGCGTGCCGGCATCCTCTCCTTTGGCATCGAAGGCCTCCATCACTATGACATGGGGACATTGTTAGATAAGATGGGTGTTGCCGTGCGCACGGGTCATCACTGTTGCCAGCCGCTGATGGCCCGCTTCGGCATCACTGGCACCACCCGCGCATCCTTCGCTCTCTACAACTCCGAGGCCGATGTCCGCGCCTTCGCCGAAGCCGCACACAAGGTCGTCGCCATGCTGCGCTGAGGAACCACTATGAGATGCATTGTAGCGGCGCTCTGTGAGCGCCGATGCCAATGAGATGCATTGTAGCGGCGCTCTGTGAGCGCCGATGCCAATGAGATGCATTGTAGCGGCGCTCTGTGAGCGCCGTAGCGCAAGAGATGCATTGTAGCGGCGCTCTGTGAGCGCCGATGCCCAAGAAATGCGCGACGTATTAGCTAGGGTGTCTCTTTGCCATCCGCAGCTTCCCCATCGGCCACCCCAAGCAGCTTGTTCCCCCAAGCGAGAATCCCAGCAACCGTGCCGAGAGC
>JBAXOP010000374.1:0-5422 GCA_037133195.1 Verrucomicrobiota bacterium
CACCACGCCACCACGCCACCACGCCACCACGCCACCACGCCACCACGCCACCACGGCACTGCGGCACTGCTATCACGAGTTTCTTATCATTCTTCAGTGGCGCGACGACGTTACTGTCGTCGTGAGGAAGGGCCGTCCATGAGAGGAGCCTTCGGCGCTCATTCATGGGCCGCCCTTCCGCTACCACCACAAGAATGTGGCGGCTCCTGCCTCAAGCGGTTCCTGCCTCAGGCGGTTCCTGTCTCAAGCGGTTCCTGTCTCAAGCGGCTCCTGCCTCAAGCGGCTCCTGCCTCAGGCGGCTCCTGCCTCAAGCGGCTCCTGTCTCAAGCGGCTCCTGCCTCAAGCGGCTCCTGTCTCAGGCGGCTCCTGTATCAGGCGGCTCCTTAGTCTTTCGGAGTTGGGCCATCCGTATCGGGCAGTCTCGCCTCATCGTAACTGGTTGGAATGTCGCAGCTATTTGGGCTTGGCGGAGCTGGTCACCCATGCGGCGAACGACTCAGGGGTGATGCCGTCGTTGTAACCGCCTTGAGCCAGCTTGGTGCCGGTGGCATCGGTGAGAAAATAGCTGGGGAAGCCTCTAACGCCGAAATCGCCTTGGAGTTTTTTCTCCTCCTTATTGTTGGTGCTGCCACCGGGACCGAACTCCAGCTTGAGAAGCACCAGGTTCTTATTGGCAAAGGTGGCGAATTGCTTTTGAGAAAACACTGCCGCCTCCAACTTGATACAGTACGGGCACCACGAGGTGCCGGTGAAGAGCACCAATATCGGCAAGCCGGTTTTCTTGGCTTCCTCCTGGGCCTTCGCCATCTTCGTCTGCCACTTCGCCTTGCGTTCCGCTCCCACTACAGGCTCGGCCGACGCCACTTCCGCGGGCTTGCCCGTCGCCGGGGTTGTGGCCGTAGATGGCGGATTTTTCGCGATGTAGTCGCGGTCGGCCTCCGAAAGTTTAGCTTGCGGATAGAGGGTGGTGCCGCCACTGCGCAGGCGGAACGTGACGTTGTCTCCGGTCACCTTGATGAGTTCGGCATCGATGACTTTGCCCTCGGCGTTGGTCCAGTTGCGAAATTCGGCACGCAGCGCGGCAGAGCTGAGAAGCAGGCAGGCAGTCAGATAGAACGGAATGCAGTTCATGATCGGCGGTTTTATTGTTAGTTGTTGAGGCATGGATTGGTGAGTTACGGCACCTGGAGGGGAGCCGTGATCGCCTTTTTCCCAACGCCCAGCATGCCCGATGAGCCGGAAATGCCAAGATAATAGCCTAACTTTTTTACTGACCCGCAGCTAACTGAATTCCCCCCCCCCCCGTCGCCTTGAAGACCGCACCGGTGGGGTGTACAAATAAGGGCGTAAAGGCACACTTAAGGTATGCATATCCTGCTATACATCAACTCCTGTGGTTAGTGGGGAGGATTACTGCTTGCCGGGTTTGCGGCAAACGGCGAAGAACGCGAGTTGGCGCGAGTATTTGGGGATTTTGCTATCGGTTTCTATTTTGAGGGCGCCGAAGAGGATATCGTCGGTGGTGGTGGGTTTGAGGGACATCTCATACTCACGGCCTGGGGTAATTTCCCGCCAGGAGAATTCGATCTGATCAGAAGCCGTGGTGATGGAGGTGATCTTCATCGGTGTGGGACCCAGCAAGGACACGCGGGTGGTTTTGGCCGATGCTCCACCCCCCTGTTGCCACTGCTGGGTTTTTGGCTCGATGCGGATGAGTTCCGGTACGTCAATGGCGAAGTGGATCACCCACTCCGGCCGCGTCGCGTCGTCGGTGTGCACATGCACGACCTTTTCCTGCATACCTGTTAGCCCGGAGAGTTTGAAGGTCGCCTTGCCAGTGCCCTTTTCGCCTGGCTGATAGATAATTTTATCGAGTGTGGCGCTGAGGCAACTGCACGCGCTCTCGATGGAGACGACTCTAACGGGTTTGGCGCTCTTATTATGAAAATCAAAGGTGGTGGAGATACTAATATCTTCGGGTGTGGGTTTCAACTCGATGACGGGTTGGTCCGTTACCAATTGAGCGCAGGCAGGATGGGCCTGCAAGGCGCAGAGGCAAAGGAACACGAGGGGATAGCGCATCGGGAGGAACAAGGGGGATAGTCACCACAGGCGAGTGCCGACCCGATAGAATCCGTGACTGGCGGATCTGGGGAGGGTTAGGCTGAAGTTGCCGGGGGATTCCTCGACAGGGACGAGGGGTTCTTCGGTAAAGTTGAGCAAGTTGCTAGATGACTCGACGGAAAAACGGAATGAGCTGCTGTAGTCTGCGGGGAAGGTCCAACGGAGGAGCAATTCATTGGGGTTGGCCGGGGGGAGTTCGAGGTGAAGGTTGTTGACGGAGAGGTCCACGGGTGCGCTGGCAGGGCTGTCACTGCTGCGGGTTGGGTCGGTGCTTAGCAAATACTCCTGCAACAGCGAGTAGGAGGAACCGTCGGCGTTGGCTAACGGGTTTAGGCCCGTGGTGCCGAACCAATATTGTTCCCATGCATCGGGCAGCAAGTTGCCATCAAGGTCGGGTGCCTGGGTGAGCGCAAAATCGCTGATTTCCGTGCGAATCACCTCGACGGCGGAGTGGTCGGCCGCAAGGTCGTCGAAGGCCAGCACGCGCAGCGGTGTGTTGCTGCCGACGCCGAAGGAACCGGGCCAGGGGTAATGCTCGCCGTCGTAGGTTAGCAATCCGTAAAGGGAGCCGCCGCTACCTCGCAGACGGGTGCAATCGGGACAGACGGGTGCTTCGGTAGCGGCCGATGGCAGGCCACTCAGATCGATGAGCGGACGTTGTGGCAATTCATTCTGATGACTGTAAAACCCATAGGCGATCATCATTACCCTCATATAACTGACGCTGGTGATCAAATTCCGGTACGCCTCGCTGAGCATGCCATAGTGAACCCACGGGCGCAGGGCATCGAGAGGCAAGGCGAACACGCCCGGTTGGGAGTTATTGCGGTTAGCGCTGATTTTATAGACCTCGTCGGCCACGTTTCGCATATCTGTCAAATCGCTCCATGGGGTGATCAACCAAGCATCCACTTTGGCTGCTAACGCCTTGAGGCGGTACGCGTGAATGTCGGACGCTTGCCACCAACTGGAGCCGGCGGTTTCTAACTGGCGGATTTGTTCAGTGCTGAGGCCAGAGTTGCCAAACGTTTGCTCTTGGTTGCGGAATGGGGTGAGCGTGCCGTTGAAAAAGAAGCCATTGGAGCCGCCGACCATGCTGAGTACGCGTTCCAAGATAGCGAGTTTCAAGGTGCTCAGGGAATCGAGCGTGACTTGCACGGGCGGCAGTGTGGCGGCGCTGGCATTGCGGCGGGCGAGGCTCCAGGCGCTGGCGTTGGCGGCCTGCGATTGCGCGGGGTTGTAGGTGAAATTCAAGCTGGCGCTGGTACCTTCGGGTACGATCACATAGCCGACGACCTCACGACCGTGGGGATTGGTGGCGGATTCCGGCGTGGCGGGAAGCTTGCTCGTATTTGTTAGAAACCCGCTGGTATCGATTGGAAAATGCGTTTGGGTGGTGACGATGAGCAGCTTAGTCTTGTTAGTGACAATGACAGGCACGGACACATAGTCGGGCCAGGTGGCGGTGGAGCCCTTGCCGAGCAAGGAACCGGCGGTATCGTACACGCGCACCTCGGTGCCCGGGGCGGCGGCGAGGGGATTGCCGTCGCGGTCATGGCTGGCAACTCTAATGTCCACGGTTAGGCGGTCTGTGTTGGCCGGCGGTCGCCAATCGAAATCCGGATGCTGCGTTGGATCAACAGGTGCTTGCCAGTCGAAGTCCGGATGTGCGGTTGGATCGGCGGGGTTGGTGGCGGCGATTATTTCGCTCAAGTCACTGTAGCCATCTCCGTCCCAATCCGCGGAGCTGCCGTTAGGATGGAATGAGCCATTCGGATCAAGGCCATACGCCAGCTCGACGAAATCAGGCACTCCGTCGCCATCACTGTCCTGAAGGTGAGGTGCTTTGGTGAAGGAAAATGTGGCGGTTTTGCGAGGGGTGAATGCACCGCTGGCGGTGACGCCATAGTATTCTATCTGGGTATCGTTAAGGATCCATGCAAAGCCGGGATTGGCAGCGAAGGGTGCGAAGGCCGCCGTACTGCTCTTGCGCCAAAAGATACTCGTATCGGAATGCGCGGCACTGAGCTTCAATTGCACCGCTTGATCAAACGAGCCGCCATTGGGCACGGCCACCACATCATCGCTGTGCTCGCCCATGAGCGGATCCATCAGGTACACCGATACCGCCGCGCCGCCGCGCGCGGCGCCGGCCTGGTTGCCTAGCGAAAATGTACCGGCGCTATTTTGGATCGACGCGAAATAGGGGCCGTCGAGTCCTTGGTGAGATGCTAGAAACGACTCAGCCGTCAGGTCGATGCGATCGGCATAAGGAAACAGGCCGCTGGTCCAATCGCTGATGCGGTAAGAGCGCAGCAGGCGGGCGGTGGGCTGGGCGAAGATATCGGCATCGAAAACCCATAAATTGGCGTTGGCACGCATGGGTTTTAGATCGGGCAGGGCTTGGGTTTCGGCGAGGGCATACTTACCGGTAGCGGGATCGAAGTTATAGGTTTGGATAGCTAGCGACGAGCCGCTGGTGGTACCATTGCCCCACAGCAGGGAGAAATTACCATCCGGCAACATGGCGGCCCCCGACAGGCCGACGGTGCCAGTTGGCGGGGCAAGCGAGCCGAGCGCCTGAACGAAGGTGAAGCCGCCAGACTGGGTATAACTGCGAAGCTCAGCAGTGTTATTAGTATAAAGCACCAGCACCCGTAATGCATCATCGCGCAATACCGGATACATGGCTAACACCGGCTGCGGCAGTGAGCGCAATACCACCGCGCCGGGGCTATATTGGCCCGGCGTACTGGAGCTGATGCGGCTGGCTCGCACGGCGGAACCACCTTGAACAAATATCAGCACATCCACCGAGCCCGCCTCAAATTGACCGGCAATGAAGCGCGATCCCAGAGGCAGCCCGCTGAGTATTCCGGTGGTGGTTAGGCCTGTGGTGGCATCGGCGCTCCACACCTCGAATCGTTGGGCGATGGTGCTATCCTCGAGGATGGCACCGATGGCGTTGAGTTCGCTGCTGCTCGGCGAGGCCGCGAAGGCGCTGAGGCGCAGCACGTGTTTGCTAGATGAGGATGTGAGCGGGGCGCCCCATGTGTTAGTGCTGCCATTGCGGCGCATCAGGTGCCTTTGAAACTGGGTGGAGGAGCCGGCTTCCGTGCCGAGCACCAGTTCGGGGCGGCGCGTGTTCCCGGGCGTTGCCACATCCAGCGCCGTCGTTGCAAACGGCCCGGCGGCTGGCAGAGGCACCCATTCGCTGCCGTTGCGGCTCGGGGTGCTTGTCGGGTCGTGGGTTGCGAGTTGCAAGCCGTTGAGCGTGGGCGAGGCCATGACAAATGAG
>JBAXOP010000375.1:0-5398 GCA_037133195.1 Verrucomicrobiota bacterium
TCCAAGCCCATCCACAATCGCCGCACCTCCGGAACTGATTTCAGGGGTTTGGGCTCGGCGACAGGCGGGGTGCTGGCCGCGCTGGCCATGCCTATGCCGAGGCAGGCGCAGCAGGCCAAGCCGAGGATGTTAAGATTTCCAAAAGCGTTCATCCCAAATCAATAATTGAAGGTCGAGTTGTTGGATTTGGCGGCGGTTTTCGATAAGTTGCAGTTCGAGTTGAGCGCGTGTGGCCAAATCCTTGAGGACCATCTCCGGATCCGAAGTGTCGGGACTCGATAAGCGTTGGCGGTCTCGTTGCAGGCGTTGTTCCTCTTGGAGCAGTTGGTCATAGGAGGCAGACATATTCAGCATCCGGCTTGCCTCCATCTCGATCTGTTGCTTCAACTGCTCGCGGGTGAATTGCAGACGCGTCTTCGCGTCGATAATGCTATCACGGTTCCAGATGTCAGTTAGATCAATGGACTTCGACGCACCGGAAAACAACGCCAATTGATCGCTGGAAAAGCTGGTGGGCAAGCTGGACAGCAGCGGCGGATTGCTGAAGCCGAAGTTGATGCTGGGCCACTGCTGGAACTTCACTTGGCGCAGGCGCATCATGGCCACTTCGATTTGTATGGCGTATAGGTTCATGGCGAGCTTGCCGAAATTTTCACCGATTTGAAGTTGCCGGTAGCGATGCCTGTAGGAAACCACCGGCAACGTGCCGCTCAGATCGTAATTGTCTCCTGGGGTGTTAAGCATCTGGTTAACCCCACTGCGGTGGTAGCGGCGGCGGTGCTCCATGTCACGGGTCATCGCTGGGAGCTTGGTGAGGATTTTATCGATATTGGACAGATCGGCGTTGACTAGGGTGAGTCGTTGGCGCTGCAACGCGGTTTCTGATTCCTGCAAGGCCCGGGAATCTACAAACAGTGAGTAGAGCTGCGCGTAGGCCCGGCGTTTGTCCAACTCATGTGACCACCTCGCGTTCTGCACCTGCAAGGCCGCGGCATACAGCGAACCATAAAATTCAAATGGGTTCGGAATATTGAAATTGGCGATGAGCCGGGCGTTGATGTCGTTGCTGCTTAGATTCGTGAGCGAGGAGATATTGGTGCCAACGCTCAAAAATGCGGCGAGTCGAGGCACCAAAGTGAGCCACTGGTGCCGTGTTTGTTTTTCCGCCTCTTCCAGTTGCTTGCCAGACTGGCGCAAGGATATGTTGTGCCGCTCCATCTGTCGGCGGGCGGCATCCCAGGTCATGGGGGTCTGCGCTGTGTTGCGGACCCGCTCCAGCATGCCGTTGAAATCCGTGAGCTGGCTCGTGTAATCGGCTGCTAAATTGCGTTGCAGCGGTGCAGCTATGCAGCCGCTGAAGGCCAGCGCGAGGAGGATAATGCCCAACGGTGGGAGGGCGGGACCCAGTCTCCGTGGTGTGGTGGCAACCCGGGCGTCGCCCGCACCTATGCCACGCCATGAGGAGGCACTGAATCCAAATAGCATGATCCCTTACTTAGGCTTGGGGATATTGAACGTGCCGGATACTACGGCAGGGTCCGGGGTCATGCCGTCTGCGGTGCCAGTGTAAATCCCGTTATCTGTCCCGGCAAAAGCAAGTGTGTAGCTACCGTCAAACGTATTATTTCCGCCGCTGAGGACCAAGGTGGCTGTATCCGTGCCGGGGACCCTCCGCCAAGTGTAGGTCACCGCATAGTCAATCGGCGCGTCGGCTATGCGCATCAGGCCCAGGCCGATCTCGTCGGGCGTGAGGGGACCGGTGCGGATGATGCCGTTGGCATCCGCAGTGAACTGGATAGTGAAATTATTAGCGACGACGCCCGCGCCATTGGTGAAGTTAATCAGTGTGTCAGTGAGCGAGGCAGGACAAAGACGGCTCGGACGCAGGAAGTCAATCGTGGGGTTGTAATTCTCCGGCACCAGTCCTCCCGCCGCCAGCTTGACCGTGGCCGGAATGCGCACCGTATCCCAGTACGGTGTGGTGCTGCCGGGAATGCGCACTGTGGTGGTGCCGATGGTGATGCTGCCACCTGCCGCAGTGAAGGTCATATCCACTTCGAGCTTATTGATCACGTTGCCCGCCGAGTCGCTGTTAAAGAACTGCCCGAAGGAACCGTTGCGGGCGTTATACGTGCCAGTTAAAATCAGGTCATTGACACCAAATCCATTCAATGTCAGCAAGCCCGACGCATCGTTGATGGCACGGTAGGTATAGGTTGCGGTGGAAATGGAGTCTGGGTAATGGACATCGGAGTTATCGCCTTGAATATTGGGATACTGGCGGGCCTGCACGCCGCCCAAGGTGTAGAAAAACGTACCGCTCTCCACATCCCCGTTGAATGCGGCGGGGGGAGTACCCGTATTGCGGACAAACTCAAAGGTGACGTTGCTGTCCAGTATCAGATCGATACCATCCAATGTCTTGGGCCGGATCGTCGCTGGTGAAACAGCTGACTTATCACCTCCACCGCAACTCATCAGGGCCAAGGACGCCAGCGCGGCCATCGACATCACTAGATTCGTCTTATACTTGGCGGCAAATTTCAAAACCAATTGGAAATGCATGAGAATAATTAGGTGGGTGTTATAGAATTGCTGGGAAATTGCTGTTGGAGTGACGGCGGTGGGCAGAGCCGGAGAACGGAAAAAGGGTTGTGACAGAGGAAAAGGCAGGTGCCACTGCGAAAAACCGCAGTACCCTAGCCCGCCAACGTGTGGGTACGGCGGGATCAAGCTGGGTAAACGGGGATTTCGTCAGAAACATGCGGGTCACTTCTCAAGCGAGAAAGTAGCTATCCGTCCCGCCTTGCCAAGTAATTTATTGGGAAATTTTCTGGTGGCGGATTCTTGCCTGCAAGCGCGGGTGTTTCCTAGCGCCAGAACCCGGAGTGCAGGTGTGGTACGAAATGCTTACCGCTGAGGCGCAAAGGCCGCTCAGGGACGCCGAGGAGGCCACCTGTAAGGAGCCACCACAATAAGGAGCCACCACATTCTTGTGGTGAAAGCGGAAGAGCGGCCCATGGATGAGCACCGAAGGCTCGCTTCATGGTCGGTCCTTCCGCACGGCGACGGTATTGGGTAGGTCGCCATTTCCCACTGTTGATTTTTTTAGGTCGGAAGGGCTTGTCAGTTGCTGTGCTGGCAGCTAGAGCAACTGCCGCCATGGCTAGTATCGGTGCAATTTCTTTCCCCATCAACGGCTTTGAGGCTGTCATTTTCGATTGTGACGGCACATTGGTCGATTCCATGCCAGCGCATTTTGAAGCCTGGTGCGATGCTCTCGCGATGTACGGTGCTGCCGGGGTGTTGCGTGAGGACGTGTTCTTCGCCATGGGCGGCCGACCGTCTCGCGATATCGTCTTGGAAATTAACGAACTCTACGGCTTTAAGCTCGACCCAGAGGCCATCGCTCTGGCTAAACGCGAGGCTTACTTCAAACGCCTCGGCTCTGTCACATTGATCGACGAGGTCGCCGCCTTTGCCCAATCACTGCGCGGCCGCGTCCCCATGGCCATCGCCTCCGGCAGTAACCGCTGGGTGGTGGAAAAAACTTTGCAATTGTTAGGTGTATCTGACTGGTTTGATGAGGTGGTTACATCGGATGATGTGGCGGAGGGCAAGCCCGCGCCGGATGTATTTTTGCATGCCGCGAAATTGCTGGGAGTGGTGCCGTTCAAGTGTCTGGTGCTGGAAGACGCGCCGCCGGGGATTTTGGCGGCGCAACGGGCCGGCATGCAAGTGGTGGCCATACCGATGACCATAGCCTCGCAGCGGGCTTGAGGATCCCCAAAGCCCACTGAAGCAGAGAAATTTTTTGAGTGGGAGGGATTTCGGGCTTGCCAGGTGGGTGGTGTTTCTATTGCCTTCCCCATGGCGGAGATTTCCCTAGGACTTTCATTTGATGACGTGCTGCTGGTGCCGGCGCTCAGTAGCGTGCTGCCCGGTGAGGCGGACCTTTCCACCCAGGTGGCAGCGGATATTGCGTTACACATTCCGGTGGTTTCCGCAGCGATGGACACCGTGTCCGAGCATGATCTGGCCGTCGCCTTGGCGCGTGAGGGCGGCATGGGCGTCATTCACCGAGCTTGCTCCATTGATGAGCAAGCGGCGATGGTGTCCAAGGTGAAACGCTCGGAAAACGCGGTGATTCAAAAACCGCTGACCGTGCGCAAGGAGCACAGCGTCGCCCATGTCCACGCTTTGATGGCCAGCAATGGGTTTTCCGGCTTCCCCGTGGTGGCTGCCGATGGCTTGCTCGAGGGCATGGTCACCGGCCGAGACGTACGCTACCTGGATCGCCAGGATGCCACCGTGGCCGAGGTGATGACGCCGCGGGCCAGGCTGATCACCGCGCCGCCGCACACCAGTCTGGAAGAGGCGCGGCGCATCCTCTATCAAAACCGCATTGAAAAACTGCCGTTGGTGGATACAACGGGGAAATTGGTGGGATTGATCACCGGAGCGGACATTGAAAAGCGGATCACATTCACCAATGCTGCCAAGGACGCAAACGGCCAACTCCGCTGCGGCGCAGCCGTCGGTGTGGGGCCGGATTGCATCGAGCGTGGCCGCGCATTGCTAGATGCGGGGGCGGATGCCTTGTTCATTGATGCGGCCACTGGTCACACGCGTCACGTCATGGCGGTGGTGGAACAATTGCGCGGTCTGTCTGAGCGGCCGGTGGTGGCTGGCAATGTGGTCACCGAGCAAGGTGCGCGGGATTTAGTGGCTGCAGGAGCCAGCGCGGTGAAAGTGGGAGTGGGACCCGGTTCGATTTGCACCACGCGCATCATAGCCGGGGTGGGCATGCCGCAATTCACGGCCATTCAGAATGTAGCGGGCTACTGTCGCGAGCACGGAGTGAAAGTCATAGCCGATGGAGGTATCCGCTACTCCGGGGATATCGTCAAGGCGCTGGCTGCGGGGGCTGATCTTGTGATGTTAGGTTCGTTGCTGGCGGGCACCCGCGAAAGCCCCGGTCAGATGGTCCAATCCCAGGGGCGGCGTTTTAAAGCGTATCGCGGGATGGGCTCCATCGGTGCGATGAAAAAAGGCGCGGGCGATCGCTATGGCCAAAATAGTTCAGGCAAACTGGTGGCCGAGGGCGTCGAAGGCCGGGTCGCTTACAAAGGCCCGCTCTCTGATGTGATTTTCCAACTCATGGGCGGCCTCAAGTCCGGCATGGGCTATCTGGGCGCGAGCACCCTCACCGAGTTGCGCGAGAGAGCCTCCTATGTGCGCATCACCGCCGGCGGCTTGCGCGAAAGTCATGTCCACGATGTTGTCATGACCGAAGAACCTACTAACTATCAGCCGATTAGCTGATGCTGCAATTTTTCACCACATGATGCACGACCACCACCACGTCGCCGTTCTCGACTTCGGCTCGCAATACACC
>JBAXOP010000376.1:0-5351 GCA_037133195.1 Verrucomicrobiota bacterium
CACTACACCAACGGCCTCGCCCTGGTCACCTGCGCCACCCGCCGGCCCGCCCCTGGCGCACTCATGCCGCAGGTAAAAAGCCTCAATTACCTCAATAATATCATGGCCAAGGTGGAGGCGATCCAAGCCAACGCATTGGAGGCGATCATGCTCAACGAACAGGGCTACGTCGCTGAGTGTACCGGCGACAACCTGTTCATCATTAAAAACGGCGTATTGCTCACACCGCTCATCAGTGACGGCGCGCTGGATGGCATCACCCGCGGCGTTATCTTGGAATTGGCCGCCACCCTCGGCATCCCATTCCACGAGCGCTCGCTTACCCGCTACGATATTTTCATTGCCGACGAGTGTTTCCTCACCGGCACTGCGGCGGAGGTCATCCCGGTGGTTTCGCTCGACCGCCGCACTATCGGTAACGGCCAACCAGGCCCCCTGACCCGCCGTTTCATGGAGGCTTTCAAACAACTCACCAACACCAGTGGCACTCCGTTCGCATGATGGCTCACCAAAAATCCGTCAGATCCCGCAGCTTTTTTGTCGCTTCCCGAAATGCCTGGTCCTAGCCTTGTCCGGATATGAAATGTGATTTCTGCGATTCCAAAGCCAGCGTCTTCCTCACCCAACTCGTCGAAGGCCAGATGAAAAAGGTGAGCCTGTGCGAAAATTGCGCCAAGGAGCGCGGGGTGACCGACCCGACTGGGTTTTCGCTAGCGGATTTGCTGCTAGGCGGGATCACCGGCGAGTTGGGCGCGCTGGTCGGCGCTCAGTCACTTGGCAGCAGCGGCGGCGGCAACAAAATCTGCGCAGCCTGCGGATTCACGCTGGAGGATTTGCGACGGGTGCGCCGCTTTGGCTGTGCCGAGTGCTACACGGCGTTTCGCGAGGAAATTTCGCCGATGTTGCGCGGTATGCACAAGGGAGCCAGCCATGTCGGCAAGGTCCCCGAGGGGCTCATGGCCCTGCAATTCAAGCACCAACGGCTCCAGGACTTGCGCTCACGCCTCGAACAAGCCGTCGCCTCTGAAAATTATGAGGAAGCCGCCGGTATCCGCGATGAAATCCACACCCTCGCCTTGCCATGATGCGATTTTCCACATTGATCAAAAATCCGGCCGACTGGATGACCGGCGGAACTGCGGCGCATGGCGCGGTGCTCACGTCGCGGATCCGTTTGGCCCGCAACCTGCGCCGTCAGCCATTTCCCGGTTGGGCGAAACGCGAGCAACGGGCACTGGCGCTTGAGTTGATGCGCCCATCCGTCGAGGCTCTATCCGTGATGAAAGACGCCTTCTCGCAGGAACTCAGCGACCTTTCATCCGTCCAAAAACAGGTGCTGGTCGAGCGCCACCTCGTGTCGCGCGAACACGCCGCCCGCGGCGAGGGCTCCGCTGTAGTCATTGAACGGCGCCAGTCGTTCAGCTTCATGCTCAACGAGGAAGACCACCTCCGCATGCAGGCAATCCGCCCAGGCCTCCAACTCAGCTCGGCTTATGAGGCCCTCACCGCCTTGGATACCGAACTGGAAGCCACCCTCGAATTCGCCTTCGATCCTACCCTCGGCTACCTCACCACTTGCCCAACAAATCTGGGCACCGGCCTGCGTGCCTCGGTCATGTTGCATTTGCCAGGCTTGGTCCTCAGTGACCAAATCGGCCAGGTCCTCCAAGCCGTCGGTAAAATCGGCCTGGCCGTGCGCGGCCTCTACGGCGAAGGCACGGAGTCGCTGGGGCATCTCTATCAAATTTCCAACCAATCAACCCTCGGCGAAAGTGAGGAGACGATTATCCGGCGGCTCGAGCGGGTCATCGGCCAGGTCGCCCAACACGAGCAAAACGCCCGCGAAAAACTCGTGGAAGACGATCCCGAAATGGTGGCCGACAAAATTGGCCGGGCTTACGGTGTGTTGCGCCATGCCCATATCATCGATTCGAAGGAGGCGCTCAACCACTTGTCGTTATTGCGGTTAGGCGGCAGTCTGGGATTTTTTGCAGCGGACACGATCATTCTGTGCGACTCTTTGTTGATGGATATTCAGCCGGCCCACTTGCAATTGCACGCCGTGCGCAAACTCTCCCCGGAAGAGCGCGATTCCATCCGCGCCCAAATCGTCCGCTCCCGCTTGCAATATCTCCAATCCTCGGATACCTGTACCCCATCCGCTGGCCAGCCACCTCCTCCCACGGATCCCGCTAATCCCCCTGACGAATTATGAATAACTTCACCCCACGCGCCCAACAAGTCCTCGCCTTGGCTCGCAAGGAGGCCGATCGCTTCAGCCACGCCTACATCGGTACCGAACACTTGTTACTCGGCCTCATCAAACTCGGCCAGGGCGTCGCCGTCAACGTCCTCCAACACATGGGCCTCGAACTCGAAGCCGTACGCATGGAAGTGGAAAAAGAAGTTGGCTCCGGCCCGCCACAAAAATCCACCGGCACCATCCCGTACACCCCGCGTGTCAAAAAAGTGTTGGCCTTTGCCAACAAGGAAGCTAAGGCGCTCAACCATTCCTACGTCGGCACCGAACATCTCTTGCTGGGTCTGCTGCGCGAAGGCGAGGGCATCGCCGCTCGCGTCCTGCGCCGCCTCGACGTGGATATCCAACGCACACGCAACGAAATCCTCGCCGAAATCGACCCCAATTTCTCGCCGGAAGATTACGCCGATGATGACGACGATGACGATGACGACGAGGAACTCGAAGATGGCGACGGCCCATTTGAAGAGGCCGACATGCCAGCCCAAGGGAAACCCCAAGGAAAATCCCAAGCCCAAGGCCAAGGCCAGCCCCAAGGCCAAGGCCAGGAAATCCCCGGCAAGGTCAAAACACCGGCCATCAACGCTTTCGGCCGCGACCTCACCAAGGTGGCCCGCGAGGGCGGCCTCGATCCGGTCATCGGCCGCGAGAGTGAGATCGAGCGGGTTATCCAAATCCTCTGCCGCCGCACCAAAAATAACCCCGTTCTCATCGGCGAGGCCGGCGTCGGCAAAACCGCCATCGTCGAAGGTCTCGCACAGGAAATCGCCAGCGGTAATGTGCCCGAATTGCTCCGCGACCGCAAGGTGATCACTCTCGACCTCGCATTGATGGTCGCCGGCACCAAGTACCGTGGCCAATTCGAGGAGCGCATCAAGGCGGTCATGGATGAAATCCGCAAATCCAAAAATATCATCCTCTTCATCGACGAACTCCACACCATCGTCGGCGCTGGCTCGGCTGAGGGCACCATGGATGCTTCCAACATTATTAAGCCGGCTCTCAGCCGCGCCGAACTCCAATGCATCGGTGCCACCACCCTCAACGAATTCCGCAAGTATATCGAAAAGGATGCCGCACTCGAGCGCCGCTTCCAACAAGTTAAGGTCGACGAACCTTCCGTCAGTGATACCATCAAAATCCTCCAAGGCCTGCAGGATAAATACGAAAGCCACCACAAGGCCAAGTACACCCTAGAAGCCATCGAGGCTTCGGTCAAGCTGACGTCACGCTATCTAACGGCCCGGTTTCTGCCCGATAAGGCGATCGACGTGCTGGATGAAGCCGGTGCCCGTGCCCGCATCGGCACGCTCACCCGGCCGCCGGTTATCAAGGACTTTGAAGTGAAGATCGCGCAAATCAACCGCGACAAGGTGGCCGCCATCGCTGAACAAAATTTTGAAAAAGCGGCGTCCTTGCGTGATGCGGAAAAGCACACCAAGAAGGAACTGGAGGAAACCCTCAAGAATTGGCGCGCTTCCTCAGAGGAAACGATTGTCACCGTCACCGACGACGATATCATGGCGGTGGTTTCCAAATGGACGGGTGTGCCGCTGCGCCGCATGGAGGAAAAGGAAACCGAAAAACTTCTTAAAATGGAGGACGAACTCAAAGGCCGTGTCATCGGTCAGAGTGAGGCCGTCATCACCATTTCCAAAGCCCTGCGCCGTTCGCGTGCGGACCTCAAGGATCCACGCCGGCCTATCGGTTCGTTCCTCTTCCTCGGCCCCACCGGCGTTGGTAAAACCTATCTAGCGCGCCACCTGGCGGAGTTTATGTTCGGCGATGCTGACGCCCTCATTCAGATCGACATGTCTGAGTATATGGAAAAATTCACCTCCTCACGCCTCATCGGTTCGCCGCCAGGCTATATCGGCCATGAGGAAGGCGGCCAACTCTCCGAAGCCGTGCGCCGCCGCCCCTATTCGGTGGTGCTCTTCGATGAAGTCGAAAAGGCCCATCCCGATGTGATGAACTTGTTGCTGCAAATCCTCGAGGAAGGCACAATCACCGATTCGTTAGGCCGCAAAATCGACTTCCGCAATACCATCATCATCATGACTTCCAATATCGGGGCCTCCGATATTAAGCGCCAGACAACCCTGGGCTTCGGCGCTATGGCCCAGGATCTAGCAGACCACGAGGGCATGAAAGGCAAGATCCTCGAGGAAAGCAAGCGTTTCTTTAAACCTGAGTTTCTCAACCGACTTGACGACATCGTGGTGTTTCACATGCTCGAAAAGGACGATCTCAATCAAATCGTCGATCTCGAAGTGGAAAAACTCCTCAAGCGTCTCCGTGAAAAGGATATTGTCTTCGTCCTCAGCGACGACGCCCGCACCTTGCTCGCCACCAAAGGCTTCGATCCAGCGTACGGGGCCCGCCCGATGCGTCGCGCCGTCGAGCGTTTCCTCGAAGATCCGCTCGCCGAGGCGATCCTCCGCGGCGACGTCAAACCTGGCTCATTCGTCAACGTCTCCCGCAAGCCTGACTCCGAGGAACTTCTCTTCACCTCGGTCCAACCGGACTCCCAGCCCGCCACCGCCCAAGTCTAACTGAACACGTCACTTGCCAAGTGTCGTGTTCAGAAGTGAGGATGCTAGGCGCAATTTGCCGCGGAACAAGACAGGTGGCCGCCGCCCAAATGCGTCAATTTAGCAGGAGGATAGTCATCCTGCCTGAGATGGAGGGCAGGCATCCAGCCTGTCGTTTCATGGCGAGAATGGATAGCGCCTAGTGCACGCTGCATTCGCATCGCATGGGCGATGCGGGCAACATGCCCGCGCCACGTGGACCGGGCATCCTGCCCGGCGGCCCATGGGGTGAGAATGGATAGCGCCTAGTGCACGCTGCATTCGCATCGCATGGGCGATGCGGGCAACATGCCCGCGCCACGTGGACCGGGCATCCTGCCCGGCGGCCCATGGGGTGAGAATGGATAGCGCCTAGTGCACGCTGCATTCGCATCGCATGGGCGATGCGGGCAACATGCCCGCGCCACGTGGACCGGGCATCCTGCCCGGCGGCCCATGGGGTGAGAATGGATAGCGCCTAGTGCACGCTGCATTCGCATCGCATGGGCGATGCGGGC
>JBAXOP010000377.1:0-5350 GCA_037133195.1 Verrucomicrobiota bacterium
GTCGCGGCCTCGATGGCCTTGATCGCCTTCTTGACCGAATCAACCCGCTGCTTGTTGCAGTCCTCGGGAAACCTGTCGTTGCATTGGCGCAGACAGGCTGGAAGCGCTGACTTCCCTCACAGGCAGGATGCCTGTTTTCCGCTCAGAGAGCGCTAAACTATCCGTATTGGGCGGTTCGCCCGTTCTGGTGCCTGTCGAGCACTGGCAAAGCCTGCGCAAACACGGGCGGGCCGCCCGTGCCCCCCTTGTTTTCATCCCGCCTGGCCATGCGCGTATCTCATTTTCAACCTTCAAAATCCAAATGTAGATGCCCTGAGTCGTGTGCATATAGATGTTCAGTTCTCTCCTCGCGGAGTTTTCGGGGCCACCGGTTGACTATTGGACGGCTGCTGATACGTCGTTTTGATGCCATATTTGGCCGCCAGATAGCCGCCGACCGAGGTTTCCTCCGGGGCTGTCAACGTTCTTGAATAGCCAAGGATCTCGGCCACGTCGAATTTGCACTGCCACTGGCGATCGATGCCGCCGATCTGATAGATAGTTGCCTTCGTGTCGCTGTCATTGGCGGTGATCTTGAGGACCATGAAGCCGGTGATGGTCCCGAGGCTGTAGCCAACCCGGCCCGATTTCTCCAACGTGATCGGTGATCCATTCTTGTAAACAGCCGCCGGGAATTGATCCTCATCAAAACCGGTGGACACGCCCGCGAGCATATAACTTGAAGCCCTGCCCGACGCGCGGCCGAGAAACGAGCCCAAGCCGCTCCAGAGCGGTGATGGTGAACGCACCACGACGTATTGCTCCTTGACAAAAAACTTGCCGCCAACATTGAAGCTGCATTCCCCCACGAAGCGCACGACGGGTCTCGAGCCGAGTTGGTTGGGGACTTGTGCCGGGTGGTTGTGTTCCGAAAACACTCCGTGATGCCCGTTGCCGGAGCGGTCATGCCAGATGCGGACTTGCGCGTTGGCATCCGTGTTGACCCCAAAGGACGCATCATACCAACAAGCCAGGCCGGAAGTCACGGGAACCGTGTCACCATCCACCGTGATGACCACTACGGTGGACGTGCTGACCTGGCCGTTGCCGCCCGCAGCTTTGGCTGTTAGACGATAGGAACCAACCGGCACGTTCTTCCATTCGACGGAATACGGCGGTGTGGTGGAGGAGCCTATCACCGTGTCGCCGTTGTAGAAGGCCACTGTGGTCGCCTTGCCGGATACGTCCGCGACATCTGCCGTGAGCGTGATGGTCGCCGTCGGTCCGAAACTGGTGCCGTTGGCCGGTGAGGTCAGGATCACGCCAGTCACCGGATAGAGCAACTCCTGCGGAATGATCGAGCAGGCCTTGCGGGATGGCATATACCAATAGAGGCGTGCCGTGGCGGGACCCGCCGCATGATAACACTCCATTTTCAGGCTGTATCTCTGGCCCGCCGTTAGGGTGATCGCAGCGCTGTCGTTCCATAGTTTGGTTGTGTGGTCGTTCCAGTCGTCGATGACCTGCACGCCGTTGATCCACAAGCGGACGCCGTCGCCGGTGCGGGTGGAAAACCGATAGGTCCCGCTCTCCGGCGCCAGCACCTGCCCGGTCCAGCGCACACCGAAGGCGCCCGCGCCGGGCGCCTTGGCGGGTGGTGCCGAACCCCAGTCGAAGTCCACCGCCGGGTCCAACTGCGTCGCCTTCGCTACGGTGAGATCCTTGTTGTCGAAATAATAACCTTTCAGCCCGGTGCCGCCGGTGCCCACGAGCAGGTCCACCGCTGCGGGCGGCGATGTGGTCAGGCTGTCGGTGGCCGTGAACGTGAAGCGGTCCACACCCTGATAGCCTTTCGCGGGGGTGTAGGTCAGGTTGGGGACGGTTCCTGTCAGGGTGCCGTGTGCCGGTTGGGTTGCGATCTTGCAGGTGACCTTGTCCGAGCGGAACGAGGCTCCTGATAGAACGACCGCCTTGACCGTGTTCGGCGGGGCGACCACGATTTGCGGGCTGGCCACCGGCAACGCGTTGACCAATTTCGGTGTGGTAGTGGCACTTTCGATCGCGTCGATGGTCTTGATGATGATGGGGGCATTGTTATCGCCTGGCGTCCACGCGGCGAGATAGGCATGCAAGTCCGGCAGCGCACGCCTGGCCGCCTCGCCATAACCCGGCAGACTGCCAAGAGCGCTTTTGCCCAGTTCACCCCAATAAGCCACGTTGCCGAGGCTGATGTCGATGCCCTCATCAATCTTGTGTTTTGAGAGGGCCGCCATGGCCGATCCCGCCGGCAAGGAGGTGAACATCCGGTCACACGGTCCCTCGTTCAGCGCATCGGCGAAAAGGTCCGGGGCCAGCGCTACAATATCCGCCAGTTCCAACCGGTCCCGCACAAATCCGCTGGGGATATCGCGCCACATGCCGGCCGGATGTTTGATGCCGGCCCGGACCGCCGGATAGAGCAGGTTCCTGTCGGCCTTGATGGTTTCGCCTCCCAATTGTTTGAACAAGGCCTCTGACAGGTAGCCGTTGGCGATTTGCAGGGGATCGCTCCAATTGAAACCTTTCTCAAACGGATAGGTGGGTGCGACATTCCTGACAAAGGCGCCCAGCATGTCGGACACCGCCGGGGCGGCCGCCGCGTTGAGCTGGCCGAGTGCCTTGGCGGCTTTGGCACGCACCCAAATTTCGGGGTCGGAAAGGCGGCGGGTCAGCGCGGGCACCGCGTCTGCGGCCTTCAGGCAACCAAGGGCGGTGCAGGCCGCCTCGCGCTGGTTGGCATTGGCGGGATTCTCAGCCATGGTGATTAGCATCGGGATGAGCGACGGTCCATCGGCCCGCACACTCAACTCGGTGGCGGCATTGTATCTGACAATCGGATCCCAATCGCCCATAGCGGCAACCAGTTGGTCCTTGGTATAACTGCCGCAGCGCCCGGTGAATTCCGCGGCCCAGGTCGCGTCGCTAACAGCCTTGGGGGATAGATGGTTGGCCTGGGGCAGATCTTTCCCGGTGATGCAAAGTTTCTTCAGGGGCAGGGTGGCGTGCAGCAGGTAATAGGCGGTCGGATAGCCCCAGTAGATATGACTATCATCCCAGTAGTCATTGCCCTTTCCGGGTGCCCACTGCTCGCCACCTTCATAGACAAACGATCCGTCGCAGCGGCGCTTCATGTCGCGGTCCCAGCGCAGTTGTTTGAGGTATTCGGTCGCCGCTTGCGGGCCGCCCATGGCGGCACCCAGCGCGGTCCACAGGTAACTGAAGCCCTGGCCGGTATGTCCGTATGCCTCGCCCTTGAAGCCTGCCAGGGACATGCGCGAGAAGTATTCAGTTTGTAATGGTTTGTCGCCCATGTTGGCGAACAAGACTGCGGACAACCCGTCCTTGCCGTTGCTACAGTGATCATAGTAGAAACGGCTTTGGCCCTGGAGTTGGTGCTCGCCATAATACGGTTGGTGCTCGCCGTAGGGAATGGACCCACGGTTGACATAGTAACCGAAGAAATTGGCGGCCCGCGCGATCGCCGGATCGATCTCCGGATCCTTCACGCCGGCCTTCTTGCCCAGCACGATCGTGAGCTGGGCGGCCAGTCCGGCCTGGTTCACCGGTCCGTACCAACAGATCGAGCCATGGGTCCCGCCGGCGGCCCAACCGCCGGGCGGCGGGATACTCGAAAACCCGTGGCCGGACGTGCCGAACATGCTGGTGTGTTTGGCCGCATAGATGACATATTCGCTCAGCCCGTGAAACACTTCGGCGTCCTTGGTCAGCATGTAATACTCTGCCAGGAAAATGCTGTTATAGCAATTCCATGCCGAAACCCCGGTGCGCTCAAGGTCAAGATCCTTGGGTGCGAGCGAACGGGCATAAGTCTGCAACATCGGCAGGTACTCGGGGTTGCCGGTTGCCAGCAAGGCCAGCGCGCCGATGGCCCCCGATCCGTCGGAACCGCCCCAGCCGTTTTTCAGGATCTTCTGTTGGAGACTCCTGGCGGCGTTGGCCAGGATCTTCGCGGATTTGGGACAGTTGAAGGGCGCGGTGTCCGAGTAGGCGCCCATGACGGGCAGGGTGATGGACACATCGGCGGTCGCCCCCGCACGCCAGCGCTTGAGCTTGAGAATCCCAGTGTTAGCCTCGGCCGCGCCGATCGCCCAACCCAGGCTTTTGCGGGCATCGGCGGTGAAGAGCGGCACCGCTCCGCTGTCCGCACTCGCGCCCAGAATCACGTCGTCAGTTGCCAGCACCCCGGTGGCCGGTGTCTTGTCGGCCACGGTGGTCACCAGAATCTGATAGGGCGCGAATGCCGTGGTCCCATCCCGCCCGGGGACCGCCGACCAGGCGTGATAGATCCACCCGCGCATTCCGGTGGGCCCCAGGTTGTAGGTCTCCTTGCGATCCACCCCTGCGGCTCCGACCTTGGTGAGATCCGGCGGTCCCTCGACCGCCATGGCCGGCAGATTCAGCAACATGGCCATGGCCAGCAGGGCGGATTCAAATTTCGTTTTCGTTAGTTTTCTCATACTTGGAGGTATTATGTTAGTGGAAGAGGGGAACGGGCGGCTCGCCCGTTCTGGGGCCTGTCGGACAGTGGCAGACACGGGCGGGCCGCCCGTGCCCCACTTGTGTGCATATATGTGCTTGTAGGTCGCATTATTTTGTTATTTGGAACGCGGTTTCTCCGGCAGGATCGGCACATCGCAGAACGTCAGCGCCGCGATGCCGTTCTTGCCGAAAACCAGGTCGTTCTGATTCCAGTTGAGTTCCTTGAGATAGGTGATTTTGCCGCCGGTGGCGGGTGCTTTCAGTTGCAGGTTGATCACGTTTCCATTCACACTGCCCTTGGCCACCATGTCCTTGGCATCATCCAGATAGAACTGGCCGGCCAGCGAATCCATCCAGATGACCGGTTGGTCAAACTCGAGGATGATCGAATCCTTCGCACCGTTTGCATAATATGCCTGTTTGAGGTCCGGCGCGGTGATCGGCTCGGGCACCTTGCGGCCGTAGAAATCCCGCTCGATGAGCGGTTGCATCAGGCGCGCGAATTCGGACCAACCTACCAACGGATAATGGCAGCCACCGCCCGGTTTGATGCCGAGCGTGGACATGACATCCAGGTTCGAGTAGAGCCGCGACAGGGTCCGCTGCTTCTCGCGCAGCAGGTCGCCGTGCCCGCCACCCTGGCTGCAGCCGTTGGGCCAGATCTGGAACACATAGTAGTGACGGATGTTAGGCATGTCCTGTTTCCATGCAGCCGTCATGTCCAGGAAGTATTGCTGATAGACCGCCGAGTCATAGCCGTTGTCCGGGCCATCCGACCCTTGGTCGGCTTCGCCTTGATGCCACAGGACGGCGCGGATGCCATGGGTCAGCC
>JBAXOP010000378.1:0-5347 GCA_037133195.1 Verrucomicrobiota bacterium
TTAACCGCGTGGGTCAAGAGCCAGAGCAACGAGGCGCATCAACACGAGGCAATCCGGGGGATTCAGCCAGGAGACGACCACACGTTCCGGCGGATTCAGCGCGTGGTGTGGCTCAAGCGGGCATTGAAGGTGGTCTATTTGGGCGCCTTGGCCATGCTTCTGAACCTATTGTATCAGTACGATCTCACCCGCGCCGTTCTGATGAAGGATCTTCAGACGATGAGCACAGAGACAAAGGAATGGGCGGACGTGGGCATCCGCATCTCAGGCGGCGAACTTCAGAGTGACGAATCGACCGGCACGTCCAAGCAGGAAGCAAAGGCCGCCAACAACACCGGAGACTCCTCTGCCGATCTGGCGAGGCCAGCCCTCGTGGTCTATTGCCTACTGTTCATGCTCCATGGAGTGATCCTGCTGGCACCTGCCGCGAAAGCTGGCCAAGATCGGGAATTGGCCAGCTTTCGACGGGGGGCGGCAGGACGGCGGGTTGATCGTCTCCGGGAACGCGAGGGCCGGGTGCTGCGAGACCTGCTTCACCGGATTAATGAGAATGATGGGGAATTGAGGGACGCGCTGATCCGTGAGGCGCAGCCGGTCGCAGCCCGCATCAATGCGGCGGCAATGGGCGACCCCGTAACGGGAGTGACGGATGCTTCCCCGTCTCCGCAGCCGGACGCGGGCGAAACCACCTCGACACAATCGACCTCGGAAGCGGAAGCTTCCCATGAACAAGCCGACGGGGCGACCGTAGGGAGCGACCAGCAAGGGGGACCCACATCTCGCCGGCATCGTAGCACCGACGACGTTGATCCTTATGCGGCAATCTTCGGGACGCCTGCCTGATCATCAACACAATCCAACAAACTCAAAAACCATAGCCATGAGCGAAACCATCCGAACCAAACATGTGGAGATCGACGATGCACCGTCACGCGAGAACCGGGTTAGTCTGGCCGAATTGCTCGTGGGCGTCGGCTGGCTGGGCTATCAGGTAACCCGGCTCGCCGTGAAGGGCACGATTGCCGGCGTCAAGCTGACGGCCAAAGCCGTGCAAGTGATGCGGGAGAACTCGCATGCGCCACAACCCCTCACGCTGTCCGGGGCCTCGCGGATCGTGAGCGATGCACCGGACGCCGCCACCGCTTTGCGCGAACTGGCGGCTCATCCCGGCCTTGCAATACCGGTCAGCCAAGCCCCGGAGTGGCGCCGCCGCCTCAACCAACTGTCACCAGCGAGCAACAAGGTCGAGATCGCGACGTTCGCCCGGGAAATCATCCAGGCCCGGCAGGAGTATTTGCAATCGACTGCGCTTCAAATCGCGGCCAGGGCATGCACAGGGATCGGATTTACGCCGAGAACGGTTCGGGGGACACCGGGCCTCCTCACCGCAACCAGCGGCGATGGAGGTCGCAAGATCACCATTGAGGTGGCGAAGGGAAACGATGGTGACATGCGAATGTACTTCGATACCCACGGGTTCCGCGGTGGCGAATGCACTCGGATGCTGGATACGCTCCAGGAAGAACTTCGAGCGCGTGGGGTCCGTTTTCGCATCGATTGCCGCCGCCGAAAAGACCGCAGTCCCGCCATTGATGTCACCCGTATCCCTAGCCGCCAGCGTATGGCTCGCTGAGGTCAAAAAGGAAAACTACCATGAGCAAGCCCATGCCGCCCACTCCGATAGATCCCATCCTCGACGCCTGCCGAGCTGGCCACCAGACGCTGCTGGTTTCGGGACGGTCCTTGACGGACCTCCACGTCGATGATCGAGACGCGATCCGGCCCCTGCAACTCACATTGAGCAGACGGGCTTGGGAGGAATTCGGCATGGCGACCCTGGTGTTCAACCTCGCCCTTGGCACACGCTGGTATTGGGAAGGCATCCCGACCGAGGCTCGCGCTGAGTTTGAGCGCCGTCTGGAACAAAGCAACATTCCGCTACTCCATGGCATCCGGGAAGGGGAGAACCACAGGACTTCTCCCTATGAACGGGCATTTCTCCTCTTGGCTTCCCTCAAGCGCAGTATCGAGGAACCCGGCGAAATGCCTGCCATTCTTACAATCTGGGAGTTTGGTGAGGATATTGTTCCCGACTGCGACCGGGGCACTCCGTCCGACTGGTTGGTCCAGATCAACGAACTACTCCAATTGCTGGCGAGTGATTACCTGCGGCGGCGGCATCCCTTTCTGATGATCCTCAGCGGAACGGTCGAACGGATCGACCAGCGTGTCGTGCGATCTTTCTGTCCGGTTCGGCTTGCGCAGCCGGACAAGTGCGAGAAAATGGAGTTCATCCGAGCTTTGAAAAACATGCCCGCGACAAGCGCGGCAACATTCGAGCAAGGCCTGGACGCCCCGACAATTGCCAACCTAACTGCGCGGACTCCTAATTCGAGCCTGGAAGAAGCGTTTTTCGGTGCCTCAAGAACCGGAAAACCGTTGACCCACATTCAACTGATCGAAAACAAGCGCGCGGATGTGGTTGCGCTTTCGGAGGGCACGCTGAGTCTGTTGGACACTGAGCGGGTGCGGAACACCCGCCTCCTCGGACGCACCATCGAGCGGCCTCTGGCCTTGCTTCAGAAATGGGCCGATGGGCTCAAAAAGGGAGACCTGCACACGCCCATGAACGTGATCCTCGTGGGTGCTCCGTCATCTGCCAAGACCGACCTCGCCCTGCTCACTGCGCTGCGCTCCAAGACCCCGGCGTATGGTGTTCACTCCCCAAAGGGCTCGCTGGTTGGCCAGACCGAACGACAAGTGCGTACGCTCTTCCGTGTCTTCAAGGAACTTAGTCCGGCCTTCGGCGTGATCGACGAGATCACCGAGGCATTTCCAACGGAACGCCATTCGATGAACCTCGACTCGGGGGCTTCTTCGGCTGTCACCGCAGAGATGTTGAGCGCACTTTCAGACGGGTCCAGGGCGGGAAGGACCCTGCTCATCGCCACCACGAACTGCCCGTGGCGAGTCGGAGCGGCCATGGCGAGTCGATTCCTCTATGTCCCGGTTCTTTCCGCCATCGAGGAGGATTATCCGGATATCCTCTGTGCCGTGGCCGGGAGTCTGCTGCCGGAGATCGAATGGGATTCGAATGACCCGACCATTCGGCAGGCGGCAAGCATTTTCCATCGGAAAGGTGCAAGCCCGCGGGTTATGCGGACATTGATTTCTTCCAAACTCGGGACATCAAGCGAGAATCTTGGGCCAGCGCTCTTGCTTCAATCCGCCAACGCGTGTGCGCCCCAAGATCCGAGGGATCGTGCCAGTGCCGAGTATGCCGACCTGTTCGCGATCCGGGCCTGCTCCGATCTTGACATGCTCCCGTGGTATGGACGCGTCAGCGACTACCCGCTGCCCGCCTACCTCAAGGGCATTGTCAACGACAGCAACGGCAGGATCGATACTGAACTCCTCGGCCGGCGCATCGAGGAACTGAAACCCCACGTCAATGTCTGATAGAACATGCAGGAAACCGCACACCGCAATCAGGAAAGTTACCGATTACCTGCGGGATTTCCTCACCGATCCCGCTGCGTTCCGAGGCCAGCAATTGCGTGGCGGCGGTCCGGTGGGGGAGTTTGAACAACTTCTGGCCGAACGATGCGGATTCCCGTTCTGCGTGGCCACATGCAATGCTACCACCGCGCTGCTAGGCCTGGCTTTGATCATCCACGCGCAAGGACGTACCGTGCTTTTTCCGCGTGATCACTGGGAGGGCAGCGTGGCAGCCTTCAGATTGATGGGAGCGAAGATTCGACACTACAATCCTCCGCGAAAACAAACCGACCCGGTTGCTTCGGACGACTCTGTTGTGGCAACGATTGTGGGCCAATCCGATGATTTTAAGGAAACACGCATTCATGCTTCAAGGCATGGAAGGCTGGTCATCGAGGACTCCGGAAGGCTTCCCGGAATTTCGGCTGCAATAGGGCATGAATCCCTCTCTGATATTCAGGTTCTTTCGTTTGGGCCAGGCAAACCTCTCTGTCTGGGAGAGGGAGGAGCGGTGCTATTCCGGGAAGAACGGCTGTATGAACAGTTCGTTAGATCAACGCAACATCCGGAGCGTGTAGCCAGCGAGTTCGGAAGACCTGCCAAAACGCCAGACGTGTGTCTCAATGGACGAATCCATCCCCTTGCGGCGCTGATAGGCATCGAATTTCTACGAAAAAACAACCCTCATTGATCCTTTGGTGAATTTCACGATGACAACTAAGATAAAAATGACCGTCACGCAGGAAGAGTTTTCCACTCCTTCCAAGGAGGCATGACAGCCGACCGGCTCCGCGCACCGCTTTGGAGCGTCTTGAACACGATATGCCCGGTAATCTCCAGAGGTACAGGCGGGCAAACCGCAAATGTCGTCAACGCCGACATCCTCCATTGATTTTGAGAACCTGGCGTTCCGATTCACACAAGCGGACGAAGCCCGCCAGTGTCGATCAACCCTTCGAAATAGCTCCGCAGGACGCCGACCTGATGTGTCTGCCGCACGATGACACCGGCTTCGATATTCCGGTTTTGCGCGGCTTCCGTGAAGTTGGCGGAGGTCACCAGCGCGGCCTCGGTATCTATAATCACCACCTTGGCGTGCATGACGCCTGCCTTCTTGCGGTCTTCCTCTTCGAAGATCCGTGGATCATGCCAAAACTCTGGCTGCCGGTTTCCCGTCCATAGATCGCTGAGGAAATTCGTCTTGAAACGGTTCGCCACGATTGGCAATGGCTCGGTCGCATGCTGCCGCTGGTGGGAGAGATCCACGATGAATCTCACCTTGAAGTTCGGATCCGCATCGAGTTTCGCCGCCAACGGTGCGAGCAGGTCCCTGCACTGATAGAAGACGTAGCTTGCCACGATGACATTGTGCTTTGCCTCCTCAAACAAAGAACGGACCACAGTCGGTGTGGAGACCACCGGTGTTCCCGGAACATCAGGACCACTGAGCGCGAGGTAGAGCGCATTCTCGTTGGTTTCCATGCGGGCCTTAGCGGTATGGAGCAGGAGGCACATGGTCCCCAGGGCCTCGGTCGAGCATCCGTCGTTCAGGATGGATTGCAGTGCGGAGGCCAAATCCCCCGCCCTGTTGCCAGCGAATGGGGAAAGCATGCCGGCGGAAACTCCATAACGCAGGGAACCACCGCGTAGTGCGTTGCCCAGTTCCAGCAATGTAGACGCCGGGAGATCCAGCAGATGTGTGAGATTGCCGTCCATAATTGGTTCAAACGGTGAGGAACGCGCAGCCCCGGCGGTCGATGGTGGGCACTACCAACGAACGATCTAGAAATTGATTGAAGCGTTCACAGGATGTTTCCGAAATGTAGAGGCAGCCGTGGCAGGCGCTGCC
>JBAXOP010000379.1:0-5334 GCA_037133195.1 Verrucomicrobiota bacterium
CAACCGGTAGCCTCACCCACCGCCTCACGCAAGGACAATGTGCGGTACATGGTGACAGATAACTAGTGCAAGGGTCCCAGGACTCGGATCTCAGATGAATTTCACGCTTGGCCACAGGCGCAAACCGCCTAGATTGGCGGCGCACCCCGCCGCGTCAACCGGAGGCGCGGGGGCTTGCAGCCAGGCCAAGCCACCGCGTGTCCATGATCGAAGCCAAGAACCTCAGCAAACAATTTGCCCGCCACGAGGCGGTGCGCAACATCAGCTTCACCGTGAAGCGCGGTGAGGTGGTCGGATTTCTCGGGCCCAACGGGGCGGGCAAAACCACGACGCTGCGGATGCTCACCGGCTACTTGCCGCCCACATCGGGCAGTGCGAGAGTGGCGGGGGTTGATATTTTCCGACAATCACTCGAGGCCCGTCGCCGCATTGGCTACATGCCGGAGAATGTTCCGCTCTACAGCGAAATGCGGGTACGCGAGTACCTTAAATTTCGAGCGCAACTCAAGGGTTTGGGCAAGCACGACACGCGCCGCCGGGTGGCAGCGGTCATCGACACCTGCGGGCTGGAAGGAGTACGCCGCAATATGATCAAAACCTTGTCAAAAGGCTTTCGCCAACGGGTGGGCTTGGCCGATGCCTTGGTGCATGATCCGGAATTACTCATTCTCGACGAACCGACCAACGGGCTTGATCCGAATCAAATCCGCCAGATCCGCGAACTCATCCGCCAACTCGGTCAAGCCCATACCTTGCTCATTTCCACCCATATCCTCACCGAAGTGGAAATGACCTGCAACCGCGTCATTATCATCGACAACGGGAAAATCCGCGCCGCCGACACCCCGGCCAACCTGATTGGCCAAATGCGTGCCGCGGGGCGCCTGCAAGTGGAAATCATGGCGACCCCCGAGGTGGTAGCCGCCGCGATGAACCGCCTCGACGGGGTGAAAAAAGTCACCCCGGAAGCGATGGGTGATGATTGGACGCGCTATATCGTGTGGGTGGATTCCGGGGTGGATACCCGCGAAGCGATTGCCCAACTGGCGGCCCAATATGGGTGGCCACTGCGTTCGTTGTTTCGCCACGAAGCCACCTTGGAGGATGTCTTTGTGGAGCTGACGCGGCCGGATTGAGTTTCAGAGTTCAGGGAGCGACGGCGAGACGTTCGTTAGATGCCTCATGTTCGAAGATAAAGCCGTTTTCCTTGTAAGTCTTGAGGCGGAAGTGGGTGGCTGTGGAAATGACCCCCTCCAGCGTGCTGAGTTTCTCGGAGACAAAACGGGCGACTTCACGCAGGTCGGCACCTTGCGCCACGACCATCAGATCATAGCCGCCGCTGGCCAGATAGCACGATACCACCTGCTCAAATCGTGACACGCGCATGGCAAGCCGGTCGAAGCCACCGCCACGCTCGGGGGCGATTTTCACTTCGATGAAGGCGGACACAGCGGTGTCGCCGGTGATTTCCGGATCGATGACAGCGTGGTAGCCGCGGATAGTGCCGTCTTTTTCCCAGGCGGCGATTCTCTCGGCGATAGTAAGAGGCGGCAGGGCGAGCAATTCGCTGAGTTCCTGATGGGATAAGCGTGCCTTGCGGCACAACAAGTGGAGTAGAGGATCGAGGGGCATAGGGGGAGTTATAGGGTAGAGGCAAGTCTTGCGTCTTCAAGTCTTGCGTCTTTCTGTTAGTTCGGTGCGGGCACGGAAAGAATCTCGCGGCGTGGATCATTGATTGGCGTGCCATCCTGCAACCAGGCGTCGTAAATCGACCAGCCTTGTAGCAGCAAATTGCGAGTTTCGCCGAAGCGATCCGGGCTGTTGAGCAACACCACGATGAGGCGCCGCGGGGTGGCACCTTTTGAGCCATCGGGCTTGGTGCGCACCAATGGCTCGCGGTCCATGCAAGTGGCCAAACACGGACCGGCCGCCGCCGAAGCCCCGGTTTTGATACCGAGCACCCCTTCCACACCGAGTAATTCGTGGGGGTTATGAATCAGATAGCCGCGCTTGCCAGTGGCACCGGTGACGTTGATTTGGCGTTCTTTTTGACGAACGATGAAATTGAGAGCGTTGCGGCGCATTGTGAAAATGGCTAGACGGGCGACATCCGCAGCGCATGAGTAGCCATTCGACCGCGGCCGCTCCAACCCGTGGGGATTGACAAATTTCGTATTAGTCATGCCGATGAGAGCGGCGAGCTGGTTCATTTCAGCGACGAAAGCAGCTACTGGGTCGCCCCTCTTGCCGCGTTTGGCCAGAATCTGTTTGCCGATGTGGTCGGCAATGGTGAGGGCGGCCAGGTTGTCAGATCCTAGCAACGTCGAATAAAGAGCGTCACGCAGCGTCAGGGTCTCGCCGGGTTGCAGGCGCATGGGATTGGGCCCGCCGACCAGAGCGACGGTAGGCGGCGCGGTGATGATCACTTGGCTGATATCCACGGCAGTGGCGCTGGCCCAATCCACGGCCACGATGGCGGTGGCCAATTGGTTGAGGCTGGCCACCGGGCGTTTAACGGAGGAATTGGCGGCGACGAGGATTTTTCCTGAATAAGCTTCCACCACCATGAGGCTTTCCGGGGACTGGGCGTGGAGTAGCATGGGCGAAAGGGCACCGAACAACGCGACGAAAGGGATAATTATGGGGCGGATCATGGGATGAACGGCGCGACTTTAGCCGTCGCGCACGCCAACTCAACTCCAAAGGCAACATCTTTGCTGGAATCCAAATAACTCCTGATCTCGAATCGTCTTCTATCTAGCGGATAACAACTTGAATTTTCGCCGCGAGGTCCTGGATGGCGGCGGGTGAGTGGGCGGCGGATAGACTGATGCGCAGGCGGGCAGTTCCGCGCGGGACCGTGGGGAAACGGATCGCCGGAATTAACAATCCTTGGGTTTCGAGGGCCGCCGCGGCAGCCAGAGCGGCATCGTTGCTACCTAACACAATGGGCAGGATCGGCGTGGCGTGGTTTGCCAGCAAGCCGCTGGCATGTTGGAACGCGTTAAGGTGGCGGCGCAACGTGGCGCGGCGCTCGCGGCCCTCGCTCGAGCCGATTAGCTGTAGCGAGGTGAGGGCGGCATGGGCGATGGCAGGCGGCGGCGCGGTGGAAAAAATGAATGAGCGGGCGCGGTTGACCAATAAGTCGATCCACTCACGCGAGGCGGCCAAGTATCCGCCAGCCAGACCGACGGCCTTGCTGAGGGTGCCCATCTGAAAAGTGACGCGGGGTTGCAGGCCGAGGGCGTCGGCCAGACCCATGCCGTGATCGCCCAACACGCCGATGGCATGCGCCTCGTCCAACAACAGCAAGGCATCGTGGGCCTCGGTGAGATCGACGATTTCGCGCAACGGGCAGAGGTCGCCATCCATGCTGAAGACTGATTCGGTGACCACCAGGATGCGGGCTGTGGCAGAATTAGCACGCAGCGAGCGCAGCAGACGGGTGAGTTTGTCGAGATCGTTGTGCGGAAACACACGGAGAGTAGCACCGGAAAGACGGGCGGCATCGACGAGACAGGCGTGGCATAGTTTGTCCAGCACAATGCAATCGGCTTTACCTACAATCGCCGGAATGACGCCGATGGCCGTGGCAAAACCGGAGGAAAACGTCAGGGCGGCGGTTGATTGCTTGGCGGCGGCGAGGGCGTCCTCCAGTGCCTGATGCGGCGGCAGAGTGCCGCAAACGAGGCGCGAGGCGGTGGAACCGGCCCCGAAGCGCTGGATCCCCTCGATGCAGGCAGCCTCGATGGCGGGATGGCGGGCGAGGCCGAGATAGTCGTTAGAAGCAAAATTGACGAGAGGACAGCCGTCGCGGATCACCTCTGGGCCGGCTGCGGAGTCGAGCGTGCGGAGCGAGCGCAGCAGTCCGCTGGCGGCGAGTTGGCGCAAGACATCAGCGGGGGCGGTCAACTTAAAAAGGGAAAAGGAATGGATTACAGGGGCGTATTATCGGCCACGGATTGAAGCGGATTTCTCGGAAAAACCTCAATTAGCGGTAGAGGCGGGGCGCTCGAGGGCCCAGCGGAGGAGTTTTTCGGAGTCCTTCCAGATACAGGCGGTACTGTCCTTGAGGATTACAGTGATGGCGGAGCGGCCGTTGAGCGAACCGGAGGCCACGAGGCAACGTCCGGCAAGGTTGGTGGTGCCGGTTTTCATGCCGTCGCAATAAGGCAGGGATTTGAGGAGATGATTGGTGTTTTCTATCTCGCGGGTGCGGCCGTTGTTAAATTTGAAGGTGAACGCCTTGGTCGCGGAGTACGTACGAAACAACGGGCTGCGGTAAGCGGCACGGGCGGCGATGGCCATGTCGCGGGCGCTTGAGTGCTGGCCAGCCATGGGCAGGCCGTTGGGATTGATGAAATTGGAATTGCGCATGCCGAGTGCGGCGGCCTTGCTATTCATCAGGGCGGCGAAACCCTCCTGGCTGCCGCCGACGTCGCGGGCCAGAGCGCGGGCGACATCGTTGGCACTCTTGACGACGAGGACCTTGAGCAATTCGCGGCGGCTGTAGTGTTCGCCGGGTTTGAGATCGAGCTTGGTAGGCTCGCAAGCACCATCCGAGGCCTCAATAGTCACGGTGGAATCGATATTGCCGGCATCGAGGATACACAGGGCCGTGATGATTTTCTGCGTGCTAGCCACTGGGCGGGGCACATCCGCGTTCTTGGCGTAGAGGACGCGCCCGCTCTGGGCGTCGATCACGATGGCGCTTTCGCCAGCCACCGGCGGTGGCGGAGTGGGTGGGATGGACGAGGTACTGCCGGGTTGCTCGACTTGCGGGTATGACGGCGGGCTCGGCTGGCGGCGCGGAGGAGGATTACCGCCACATGACGTGACGAGAGCAGCAGTGAAGCAAAGCGCGGCGAGCTGGGCGCAAAGTGGGCGTGGCATGCGGGGGATGATTCCCATCTTGGGGCAGGCATCAAGCCAGGAATGCGGGAATTTCATCACGGGGAGGTTTTGTGGCTGCAGGTTGGCGTTTCATCCCGGCATATTGGCGATTGCCATATCCCTTTATCCTTTTTCTTCGAGGAATACCGCCATCTTGGGGGAGCGCTGCCATCTTGGCGGCAGGATTTGAGACAGATGCCTTTCCTTGGGCGCAGAGGTGCTTCCGGCTTGTCAGTGGACGCGGCACGACTCAGGCTCGGGCGTGCTGCAAACTCTCCATGAGCGCTTTGGCTTCGAGCGTTTCCGTGAGGGCCAGGAACCGGTGATCCGGGCCTTGCTGGCGGGCCGCTCGGCATTGGCGGTTTTTCCAACCGGCGGCGGCAAATCCCTGTGCTACCAACTCCCGGCCTTGCTGCTGGACGGGCTCACCCTGGTCATTTC
>JBAXOP010000380.1:0-5299 GCA_037133195.1 Verrucomicrobiota bacterium
GGATATTAACAATACGTTCCCGCAACCATACAACTTGGTCATAATCAAAGAGTACGAGTTGGTTCGTGCTGGAAGTGAATTGCGGATGGCCAAATCCATAGGGCCGTGGCATGACCGCGAGGGCTCCAACCTTGAGCGCTTGGAAAGCCGTCACCGCCTCGGTGACCGAAGAACTGCCGCTGACGATAACGATAGGCGTCGCCTGGGTTTCCATGATACGCAGGGTGGTTTCAAACCCGTTCATTCCCGGCATGTGAATGTCCATGGTGATCACATCAGGCCGATGCTCGCGGACCAACTTGAGCGCCTCTTCACCATTATGCGCCACGCCCACCACTTGCAGGTCCGCCACCAAATTCAGAATGTGGGTTAGAAAATCGCGGATAACCGGCGAGTCCTCGACGACGAGGATGCGGATGCGGGAGAGCGGCGCGGCCCCGCCATGAATGTTAGATACGGGCATGCTGCGGTAGGTTTCCAGTTAGGGTTGCTGCCAGTTTAGAAGGAGGACAGGCATCCTGCCTGTCGTGGACGACGGGCAACCTGCCTGGCGTGGACGATAGGCTTCCAACCTGTCGTGGATGACGGGCATCCTGCCTGTCGTTTTCATGAGCAGGGAGGCGGGACGCGCCGTCTTCCCTCACAGGCGCGACGGCTGTGATCCGATCAGAGGGCGCTACATTGTTAGTATGCGATGGGTCGGTGTGCGTACGGAGCAAGGAGGCGATGATCGCCAGCAATTCAGTTGGATCAAATCTGCCCTTGACGATATAGGCATCGGCTCCGGCAGCCATCCCGCGGGAACGGTCATGCACCGTGTCGCGGGTGGTGACGAGCACCACCGGCAAGCTGGCAAGCTGCGGGGTGGCACGGATGCGTTTTGTTAAATCCAATCCATCCATCCCGGGCATTTCGACGTCAGACACGAGTAGATCGAAGGATTCGTTCTGAAGGGCGGCCAATGCTGCCTTGCCATCTGCGGCTATCTGCACCGAAAAACCTGATGCTTCGAGGAAATTCTGCAAGAGCGTGCGAGCCGTGATAGAGTCATCCGCCACCAAGAGTCGCGCGGAGGTATGTGGCATCCCCGCTGGTTGCGGTCGAGCGGCCCGCGCCCAACCCACCGCGCCTAGCAATAAGTCCGGCGCACTGAGGATAGGGACGATCTGGCCGCTGCCCAACACCGTGGCTCCCGCCAGATGACGCACCCGCGGCAGCAGGCTGCCTAACGGTTTTGCCAGTACTTCCTGTTCGCCCGTAACTTCATCGACCACACACGCCACGCGCAACGCGCCGTGAGCGATCACCACGACGGTTAGGGAGGCGGCGGCGGCGACTGGGGATGAATTGGCCGCCAAGCCTAGCAAATCGGCCAACCGCACCAAGACCAGTGTTGTTTGGTCCACGCAAATACTATCAGCGTTCTCCACTCGTCTGACGGCAGCCGCGGCGACGCGCTGCACCCGCAGCACGTTGGCAGTGGGGATGACGAACTCGCGATTAGCGACGCGCACCAAGGTGCCGCGCAGAGTGGCGAGTGTTAGAGGCAAGCTAATATGTATAGAGGTGCCGCTGCCACAACTCGACTCGATGCGCACCGTGCCGCTCACCTTTCCCACTTGCTCCGCGACGATGGCCATGCCAAGACCGCGCCCGGACAAAGTTGTCACCTGCTCTCTGGTGCTCACACCGGAGCGGAACACCAGAGCAATCACGTCCTTGTCCTCAAGCATCGCCGCCTCGTCCTCAGTGATGACCCCGGCTTGTAGCGCCGCCGCCTTGACCACGACCGGATCGAGCCCCGCGCCGTCATCGCTGAGGGTGAGTTCGATCCTACCGGCCGCCTGTGTGATAGTTAGAACCACGTGTCCACAAGGCGTCTTGCCGCAGCTGATGCGTTGGGCGGGCGTTTCGATGCCGTGGTCGATACTGTTGCGCAACATGTGGCGCAGCGGATCTTTGATTTTTTCGAGAATGCGTTTATCTATCTGAACGTCCCCACCGTGCATGGTAAAGTCGATTTCCTTGCCGAGGTCGCAGGCCATATCGCGCAACATTTTGGGAAACCCCGCCAGCAAGGTATCGAATGGCAGCATCAGGAGGGTTTTGACGTCATCTAGCAAGCGATCAACCATCGTGCCTAACTGGCGGCGATCGCGGATCATAGCCCGCGACAAACTGTTGACGCGTGCAGCGAGAACCACGGCGTGTTCGTGATCTTCATCAAGAAAATCCAGCAAGCGGGCAGCCTGGTCCGATGGGGTTGGGATGCCAGCACTGTCATCTGCGGGAGGGGTATCGCGGATGGCGAGGTGGTGGCGCAAGTCGCGCAACACCGGCTGCATCGTGTGCCATAAGCGTTCGCGCCCGGCTAACAATTCCGCCACTCCTTTGAGTTCGAGGTGGCGCTCGGCATACGCCAATTTCACACCTAACAATTCTTCCACCTCCACGAACAAGGCATCGAGTTTGTGGCTGGCTATGCGGATCGTATCACCATCCTCCTGGCGATTTTTGACTAACGGTTGGGCGATGGCAACGGGCGCCACCACCGCCTTGGGAGTCGTGTCCGGCGGCTTGTCTAATGGTGTTTGCTGAGCCTCACCGGCGATTGCCTCGAGCCGTTGGCCCATGCCGGTGACGGCGCGGTGGAGCGTATCAATCACCTCAGAGGTGAGAGCGCACTTGCCGGACTTGATCTCGGCGGTCATGCCCTCTAACGATTGGCAGAGACGCTCTATTTCGCGGGCGTTAACGGCCCGAGCAGCCCCCTTGAGGCAATGCACCACCCGGAAGATAGTTTCCACCAAAGGCAGTTGGGTATCGCGGTGGGTGGCCTTTTCGAGTTGCAGCAAGCCCGTGCCAAGTGCGTCGAGATGTTCACGCGCCTCCACAAGGAAAGTCGCCATGAGCTTCCGCAAGAACTCCGCATTGGGTTGCATATTCGTGCTCATCAGGGATCTGTCAGCGCATGTCTTTTGCCATTGCCTAATGCCGCGGCCATGGCGGCGGCATCCACATCCACCAGCGCCTTCAAACGCGCACCGATGTCCCGCAAGGTATGTGCTGCGGTGGCGAGTTGCCGGGCACCATCGGCATTCTGCGAGGTGGCCGTCCGGATACTCTCCATGGCCCGCCCGACTTGCTCCATGCCGACGAGTTGTTGCTGACTGGAAGCCGCAATCTGCAGCGCCGCCCGTGTCGCGTCCTGCATCGTGGCTGCCAGAACCCGGATCGCTTGGCCCGCATCGTCGGCTTGTTTACTGCCCTCGGCGACCCCCTTTCCGCCCTGCTCCACGGCCATGACCGCATGTCCGGCAGCGTGCTGCACGTCGCCGAGAATCGCCCGCACTTGTTTGGTGGAATCCTTCGATTGTTCTGCCAGGTTGCGGATTTCCTGTGCCACCACGCCGAACCCCTTACCTTGCTCGCCGGCCTTGGCGGCCTCGATGGAGGCATTGACTGCGAGCAAGTTTGATTGTTCGGCAAGGTCTGCGACGGTGGCCACGATATCGCCGACGGCCTGGCTTTGAACATTCAAGTGGGAGATACTCTCGCCGATGGCACACATGTGTTCGCGAATGTGATTGAATCCGAGCACTGTCTCATCAGTGGCCTTGCGCCCGGCTTCGGCCGCCAACGCCGCTCCTTGCGCGCTGTCAGCCACGGCTTTAGCCTTATCCGCTGCCACTTGCGCGGTTTGCCGGACCTCATCAACAGTGGTGGTGGTCTCGGCTACTGCGGCGGCGGTTTCATTGGCGTTGGCCGCCAATTGCGAGAGAGTGGCCGATATCTCGCTGGCTGTTGCGGCGAGCGCAGTGACGCCCTCGCGGATAGGCACGGTGATTGCTTGCATGCAGAGCCAGGAAATGAGGACGCCGCCAAGCAAAGCGACGAGCAGGCCGACCTGTAAAATGGTACCCGTGAGGTCGAGTCCTTTTGAGACATCCATGGCCTCTTTGCCGATCGCCTGGGACCCGCTGTCGGCCACTAGCGTGGCTCTACTGGTGACGCTGCGCCCGGCGCTAAACGAGTCCCTGGCATTATCGCGGATGGCTAACTGGTTTTTCAAATCCTTTTCCATCGCCAGCTTATAGTCTGCCACCGCCTTTTGGATTACGTCCATTTGGGCAAGGTTTTCCCGGCGGCTCAGCAGCGCGGTTAGGTGGGTCATGATTTTTTCGAGCGAGACGAATTGCCTGAGTATGCCGCTGCGTGCATCCATATCTCCCAGGTGGGTGGCCTTGAAGTCATCGAGTTGCAATTGGTTGCCGGCGTCTATCATGTCATCGATGAGGCTCAATATTTCGAAGCGTTGTTTGAAAGCAGCGATGTCTGGTTTGGGCACTGGCTCATTACCTACTGGACCGGCATCCTTGGGGGGGGCATCGGCCAATTTGGCGCGTGACTCTAACTCATCGAATTCCTCATTCATCCGTTGCTGCTCAGATTGGCGCAACGCCTGCGTCGTCTCGGAAAATCGCCTGCCGGCACCATCGAGCGCCTGATCGAGAAGGTCACCGTTTTTGTACTCAGATTCCATCTTGTCAACCAGTACCTCAAGCTCCGCTGTCTTGTCGCCTGCCTCAACATGCCCCGCTTTCAATCCCACCAAATCGGGAAATTTTTCTGTCAGGGCGGCGGCGGTTTTGAGTTGGTCCTTGAGGGAGGTGAGCAACCTGCGTCCGCTGCGCAGGTTTTCCTCGTCGCCGCTCAAGGAATAACTGCGGATATTGAATCGCGCATCCCAAGCCACTGCCGCCACTGCGCTAGACACCTGCACTTCCGGACCGCGCTTGGCGGCTAAGTTCCTAGCACTCGCGGCGGCTAGGTTGATCCGCCACACGGCGATACTGCCGAGCACGCCTATCAATAGCAGCAGTGCCCCAAAGGACACCCCAAGTCTCCAGCCCAATGTCATCTTATTCATAGTTGCTTCTTTTCAATTTAATAGAGGTTCATTTTAAGGTGTGTAACGCACCACGAGTTGGGGGTCGGCCAGCAATTTGGCGGCGCACAAGACCACGGTTCCATCGGCAGCAATGCCTTTCAGATAGGTACCGGCCGCTTCGCTGAATGTCGGCACCGTTGTTTGCAAATGCGCCAGTGCGAGTCTGCGCACACCGCTGACGCGCTCGCCGAGGATACCGAAATCCATCTCCGCAGATTGCAGGACAATGACTTGGCGCGAATCGCGCAGACCGCGCTCGGCCAAGCCGAACACCTTGCGCAAATCGACCACCGCGAGCATTTGCCCATGCATGCAGGTGATGCCCAAAACGAAGGAGGGAACGCCCGG
>JBAXOP010000381.1:0-5291 GCA_037133195.1 Verrucomicrobiota bacterium
CCCAGCGCGAAGCCGTCGGCGCCCTCGATGGCCCCGTCATGATCCTCGCCGGCGCCGGTACCGGCAAAACCCGCACGGTCACTTGCCGCATCGCGCATATGCTCGAAAAACGCATCCCGCCCGCCGATATCCTCGCCGTCACCTTCACCAACAAGGCTGCCAGCGAAATGCGCGAACGCATCAGCGGCATGGTCTCGAAAAAAGCCGCCGCTGACATGACCGTGTGTACGTTCCACTCGTTGTGCGTGCGAATCTTGCGCGGCGGCATCGATAAACTCGGCTACAAACGCAATTTTTCCATTTGCTCCCACTCCGACCAAGTGGGCCTCATGAAACAATTGCTAGTTCGCAAGGGCGGCAGCGATGAGAAAGTCAAACCCGACACCGTGCTGGCCGCCATTTCCAAAGCCAAAAACAAAGGAGACGATCCGGCAGAGATACCAGACGATTATTTTGCGACGCTCGCCGTCGCCTATCAAAACGAACTACGTGCCCAGAATGCCGTGGATTTCGATGACCTGCTGCTGCTCGCCGAAAAAGTCTTACGCGATCACGCCGACGTCCGCGAGCATTTCCAACATCGCTACCGCCGCGTCACCGTCGATGAGTTCCAAGATACCAACGCTCTGCAAATGCGCTTGCTCCAACAACTCGTCTCCTCCCCATATCACGTCTGCGTGGTCGGCGATGACGACCAATCTATCTACGGCTGGCGCGGCGCGGAAGTCGCTAATATCCTCCAGTTCGAAAAATTCTTCCCCGACCCGAAAATCATCCGGTTAGAGGAAAACTACCGCTCGACTCACGCGGTGCTGCACACGGCCAACAGCCTGATCAAGCACAACCGCGGACGCCGCGAGAAAATCCTGCGCTCCACCCGAGCGGGAGGGGATCCGGTGCGCATTGTGGCGATGCCGGGCGATGACGAGGAGGCCGAGTTCATCGCCGAGGAGATTATTGCCGGGAAAAGCGCGGTGGGGCGCGAGTGGGAACATTTTGCCGTGTTGTTTCGCACCAACGGACAAAGCCGAAAACTCGAACTCGCCTTTCGCGAACGCAAAATCCCCTATCGGATGGTCGGTGCGCAGAGTTTTTATGACCGTCGCGAAGTGCGCGATGTGCTCGCCTATGCCCAACTCCTCGTCGCCCCGGATGCCGACGTCCCCTTGTTGCGTATCCTCAACGCCCCTAACCGCGGTATCGGCCAATCCACCGCCGTGCTCGCCACCGAGTGGAGCCGCGAACACCACGAAAGCGTCTGGCAGACACTCTGCGACCCGGATTTTACCTATCAACTCGGCGGCAAAACCCGCCACTGCATCGAGGCATTCGTCGCACTCATCGCCGGTGCCAAAAACCGCATCGACATCAACCACGAAAACCCGGCCGACACCCTCAATGCCCTCATCAAGGAAATTGAGTACCTGCCGTGGATCGAGCGCTCATGCAAAACCGATAGCGAACGCCAACAACGCGGCGAAGGTATCCAAAGTGTGATCGAAAGCCTCCGCAACCACGCCGCCAAAGGCAAAAACCTCCAATCCTTCCTCGACGATAGCGCGCTGGCCTCTGAGCGCGAGGACGAGGATCTGGAAAAAAAGCAAGGAGCCACCCTTATCACCCTGCATGCTTCCAAAGGACTGGAGTTTCCTATTGTCTATTTGGTTGGCCTTGAGGAAGGGTTCTTGCCGCACACCCGTTCGATCGCCGAGGGCACCAAGGATGAGGAACGCCGCTTACTCTACGTCGGCATCACCCGCGCCCAGGACCTCCTTACCATGACGTATTGCGCTACCCGCATCAAATGGGGCCAGCAAACCGGTTGCCAACCCAGTTCGTTCATTTGCGAACTCGACGACGAGCACCTCACCCATACCTCCTACGAGGATATCCTCGGTGCCGAACCCAGCAGCGACGAACTCGACGATTTCTTCGGCAGCCTCAAGGGATTGTTGGACGGAATCTGAGGTTAAGCCAAGGTTGTTGGGATGATAACTACTTGGCGTCGGGTTTGGGAATATTTTTAAAATCATCAGGGACTTTGGAGATGACATAGGAGAGGACTTGAGCGATTTCCATAGGTGAGAGTTTCTGGCCCCACGCTTCCATCTTGGTGCCGTTGTTGCCGGTGCTCTCCGGCGGCGATCCTTTGTTGATCAGATTGAACAGCCCCATCGGCTTGTCAGTGAATTTCCAAATATGATCGGTTAGCGGCAAGCCTGGCAGGGGGATTTTCTTACCATTGCCGACGTCCTGTGTGGCGCTCAGATCCACGCCATGACAGGGGATGCAATTTTTGGTGAAGGTGGCTTGGCCTGCGGCGACGTAGAGCGGATCCTTGGCCAGTACGTGCACGAGTTTGGAATCATTGAGGTCGGCTAAAAGTTTGTTCAGTTCCCTGATTTGGGCGGCTTGTACGGCGATGATTTTCTCCTGCACCGCCAATTGCGGACTCTTGAGCAGCGGCGTGCCGTAGTACACAAACCAATAACCAACAAAAAACACGATAGCCCCGTAGAAAGTGAAGAGCCACCAGTTAGGTAGTTTCTGGTCGAACTCCTGGATACCGTCAAATTCATGCTCACGTAGGATAATTTCGCCTTTTTTCTTGGCAAATTGGCCGGGCTTTGGGTCTGCGCTCATGGATTGTTATGGGGTGATGTCGGGTCTGGTGTGGGCGGTTGCGGCGGGGGCCAATCCCCATCCAGCGGCAAATTAGCGAGGTGCTCGCGCTTGTCCTTTGGCAACAACAGCGCCCGGATAGTACCGATTAGAAAAATACAAGCCACCACCGCGAATGAGCCGATCACGACGATCGGGACCCATTCTTCAAAAACAACACGCTTGAATGCCACACTGGCTAGAAACGGCATATCGTGGTTAGGTTGACGGGGTGGTTGGTGCCGGCACAGGCGCCGGATTCGCAGGGCTGGCCGGAGCTGCCGGAGTCGCCGGAGTTGCGGGAGCTGCCGGGGTTGCCGGGGTTGCGGGGGTTACCGGGGCTGTGGGGGTTGCCGGGGTAAGCGGTGGGTTGCTGCGGTAGCTATCGGGATTGAGGGGCACGGGCATGGCTGGGCCGTCCTTGGTGACGAGATGATGGGAGCCGAGTTTTTGGATATAGGCGATGAGGGCGATGCCCTTGGTGGTGGCCAGATAGTTGCGTAAGTCGTCGCCAGTGAGTTGTGGCTTGGCTGGAAGAAAGACCTTGGCGGCAACTAGCGAGGCAGCGATTTCTTGCGACTGTTTCTCCACTTGGGCGGAAATTTCGTTTTGGTTCATGGCTGGCCAGAGGACGCCGATGCGCACTTGGGCGGCGATTTTGGCAGGCAGGGATTTGACGTCGGCCTGTTGGTCGAAGAGCCACGGGAAGGCGGGCATGTTGGATCCTTCGGAAATCCCACGAGGGTTGAGGAAATGACTGAAGTGCCACTGGTTGCCGCGTTTACCGGCACGCATGTACTTGTATTCCTTGCCTTGCGCATCCTTTTCCAGCGGGCCGCCTTCGCGGGCGAGATCGGGGCCGGTGCGTTTGGAGCCCCACTGATGGGGATGGTCATAGATAGACTCCCCCAGATGCGAGTAGTCATCCACCACTCCGGGGCGGCCGTAGCGGAGGATATCGGCGGAGAGGGTACGGATCATTTGAGAGTGGCACAGATAGCAGCCTTCCGAGATATAGACATCACGGCCGGCGAGTTCGAGCGGGGTGTAGAGTTCTTGGAGGCGGCCCTCGACGTTTTTCTCGCGGTTGACAATAAGGGTGGGAATAATCTGTACCGCCCCACCAACGGCTGCCGTCACAAACACCAGCACCGCAAATGGTAGATAGTTTTCTACGATCCGCTCATGCCATTGGGTCCAGCCGTCATTGGATGACTTGAACGCAAACACCGCCTTGATGGCTATCAGGACAGTCAGCAGCAAGGCCGCTTTGTCGGCATGCGGCGGCAGGAAAAACCATAGCAAGGTGGTGCAGATGCCAAGGAAGATATATGCCAACGGATCGTTGATGAGCGCCTCGCTCCATGTCATGCCATCCTTGCGCTTGGGCTCAAGCACCACCACTTCGACGGATTCATTGTAGGGATTGCCGGAGCGCGCGGTTTTCCAAATGTTGATGGCCAGCAACCCGAACCCCCCTAGGTACAGGACGCCGCCTATCACTCGGAAGATATAGTAGAGCTGGATATTTTCCAACGTTTGCAGGAATGTGTACACCAGCGTGGCACCGTCTGGCTTGAATTGGCTGAGCATCAGGCCTTGGGAAATGCCCGAGAACCACATCGCCACGATGTAGAGCAACACGCCCACCAAGCCGATCCAAAAGTGCATGTCCGCCATCGCCTTGGACCATAGCTGGGTTTTCCACAGGCGCGGGGCTAGCCAGTAGAACATACCGGCAGCCATAAACCCGTTCCAGCCTAGAGTGCCGGAATGGACGTGGCCGATAGTCCAATCGGTGTAGTGCGACAAGGCGTTGACCGAGCGAATGGCCATTAGCGGCCCTTCAAAGGTGGCCATGCCGTAGAAAGTGACGCCGGCAGCGAAGAATTTGATAACCGGATCACTGCGCAGTTTATCCCAGGCACCGCGCAGGGTGAGCAAGCCGTTGAGCATGCCGCCCCAGGAGGGAGCCCACAACATCAGTGAGAAGAGCATGGCCAGGTTTTGCAACCACACCGGCAACGCGGTGTTGAGCAGATGGTGCGGCCCTGCCCATATATAGATAAACACCAATGACCAAAAATGCACGATCGAAAGCCGGTACGAATACACCGGCCGGTTCGCCGCCTTTGGCATGTAATAATACATGATCCCCAAAATCGGGGTAGTTAGAAAGAACGCCACCGCATTGTGTCCGTACCACCATTGCACGAGGCCATCTTGCAAGCCTCCGAATATAGGATAGGAATGGGTGAAGGAGGTGGGCAGTGAGAGATGGTTGACCACATAGAGCATGGCCACGGTGATGATAGTGGCCATGTAGAACCACAGGGATACGTAGAGGCTCGGCTCATTGCGTTTCGCCACGGTCCAGAAAAAATTGATTGCGAACACGACCCAAATGAAGACCACTGCGAGGTTGATCGGCCAGATGAGTTCGGCGTATTCCTTGCCGCGGGTGAAGCCGGCGGGCAGCGTCAGTGCGGCGGCCACGATGATGAGCTGCCAACCCCAAAAGTGGATGGCAGAGAGCATGTCCGAGGCGGTACGCACCTTGCACAGACGTTGCGTCGAGTAGTAAATCCCGGCAAACATCATGTTGCCGACAAAGGCGAAAATCACCGCGT
>JBAXOP010000382.1:0-5286 GCA_037133195.1 Verrucomicrobiota bacterium
AACAGGAAAAGGATGACTACGAAACATACTTTCAGCAGCTTGAACGGGATAATGAGTAGTTAAAAAAGTACCTCAACAGATACTAAATGCACGATCCACTTCTAAACGGATTCTTTAATCTGTCCTAATAGAGCACCCCAACAAAGAGCTGCGAGGTTTCGAGAAATAACTTTACTCTCCGAGAAGGCGCGAAGGAAGTAACAATCTACGAAAAATGAATCTATAAAATAATATATTTTCATGCTAAAATGAAATCTAACACTAAACTAAATTTATATAAAAACACGCAATTAAAATAAAACAAAGTGATAAAAAAGAGTCCATGGAATCTGTCTAGACTAATTGCGAGGGCCTCGCAAGCAACCAGATGTCGGTCGTGGTTGGCACGACCTCGAGCCAATCCGCCTTGGCCAAGATGCCAGGCCATTCGCGCACGGGGCGTCGCGAGCAGAAGCTTCCGAGGTTTTCCTTTCGGGCAAGCTCCCACAAGCTCACCGGTGAGAGGAGCAATTGAAAATCCCCATTTTCCGCAGCCGCAATGACCTGGAGCGCTTGGGCCGAAAGCCGGGGATGGCCTTCAAGCCACCAATAGAGCACATGGGAATCGATTACCATGGATTGCGGTCATGTTCGCTCAATACTTCCCAATCCTCGATCGGGAGCGGCTTCATCAACGTCTCTGCAGAGACTTCGGGCACCGCAGGGCCGCCACTCCGGTACTCCGCCAGCACCTCGGCGAGCGTCGCACCGCGCCTGCTCACCGGCCTTACCTCAAGCACCTCCCGCCCCCGGTCGGTCACGATCAACGATTCACCGCTCTGCTCCACCTGCCGGAAATACTCCAGCATCCGGCCCTTGAGTTTGCCCTTAGAGATCGTCTTCAGGAGCGCAACGTAACCGTAGTCGCGATTGTAGTCAAATGGTAAATCCGGCTACACACGCCGGAGGATGTCGACGCTCACATCAAGCCGGGTTCTCGGCCATTGCGGAAGGCCTCGGCACGCGCGGCGGCCTGGAGTTTGGCTATGGGGACAGATAAACTGTCCGCACTCGATGTCGACGCTCACATCAAGCCGGGTTCTCGGCCATTGCGGAATGGCCTCGGCACGCGCGGCGGCCTGGAGTTTGGCTATGGGGACAGATAAACTGTCCGCACTCGGCCATTGCGGAAGGCCTCGGCACGCGCGGCGGCCTGGGAGTTTGGCTATGGGGACAGATAAACTGTCCGACGCGCATGTACGGCGCAACTTCGTGATTGCCGCCATAGACTAATCCGGCTTGTCTGTGGCATGCGATTTTCCCGCCAAACGTTCATGGATTGGCTGCCACCTTTGCTCTGGATGGCGGGGATTTTCTCGGTCTCTAGCGATACTGGCTCGGCGCAGCATTCCTCTAGAATGTTTGTGCCACTGATGCACTGGCTGTTTCCATTGATGGCTCAGGCTCGCATCGAGGATTTCCATTTTCTGTTGCGAAAATGCGCCCACCTCTCGGAATTCGCCATTCTCGCCGTGTTGATGTGGCGCGCAATCCGCCACCTCGTCCCTAACCCGCCGCAACCTTGGCAGTGGTCGCAGGCGGCCATCGCCCTATTCATTGTGGCATTCTACGCCGCCAGCGACGAATTCCACCAATCCTACGTCCCCGGCCGTACCGGGCAGGTGTCCGACGTGTTCATCGATGCCTCCGGCGGTGCCATGGGTCTCGGTTTGCTGTGGCTCGTCGGCAAACTCCGCAAACGCTGGTAATAGCCTCCCGCAAGCCACTGATGCCTGAATTGCGGTAAATTTGCACATTTTGCCAAAATCAGGGTTGCTAGCCGCCGCTAATTCGTTTCCACTCCACTCCGTGCGTTACGAACCAATCGACCCCCAGTTTTTCCTCCGCAATCGCGATCGCCTGCGCAGCTTGCTCAAGCCTAATAGCATCGTGATTCTCCGAGCCAATGACATTATGCCGACCAATGCTGACGGCACGATGGCGTTCAAACAAAATACCGACCTGTTCTACCTGAGCGGGGTGGATCAGGAAGACACGGTGCTGGTGCTGATGCCCGATGCGGTGGATCCGAAAGACCGCGAGTTGCTCTTCGTCAAGGAAACCAGCGAGTTGATCGCCATTTGGGAGGGCGACAAGCTCACCAAGGAGGCCGCCCGCGCCGCCAGCGGTATCGAGCGGGTTGAGTGGAGCGCGACGTTCGATTCCTTGCTGCACCGCTTGGTGCCGCAGGCCGACCACATCTATTTGTTCACCAATGAGCACCTGCGGGCCAGCGTGGCGGTGGAAACAGCCAATGCCCGCTTCATCAAGGAATGCCAGCGCCGCTACCCGCTGCACCGCTACGAGCGTTTGGCCCAGGTGATGAACCGCCTGCGTATCATCAAAGACCCGTTGGAAATCCAACTCTTGCAAAAAGCTTGCGACATCACCGAGGCCGGCTTCCGCCGCGTGCTCGGTTTCCTCAAACCCGGCGTGGGTGAGTGGGAAATCGAGGCCGAGTTTATTCATGAATTCATCCGCCGCGGTTCGCGCGGGTTCGCCTACGGCCCGATCATCGGTTCAGGCAAAAATGCCTGCGTTCTGCATTATATCGAAAACGATAAAATCTGCCGCGACGGCGAAATGGTGCTCATGGACGTGGCCGCCGAGTATGCCGGCTGGAATTCCGACCTGACCCGCACCGTGCCCGTCAACGGCCGCTTCACCCCGCGCCAACGCCAGGTGTATGACGCGGTGTTGCGCGTCGTACGCGGTTCTAACGAGATCTTGCGCCCCGGCATCCGCCCGCTCGAATACCAACAGCAAACCGTCGAAATGATGGAACGCGAACTCATCGGCCTCGGCCTCATCGACGCCAAGGCCGCCAAAGAGCAAGGCCCCGATAAATTGCTGGTCAAAAAATATTTCATGCATAGTACGTCGCACCATCTCGGGTTGGACGTGCATGACGTATTTCCGCCGCACGAACCGTTTGCCGAAGGCATGGTATTCACCATTGAGCCGGGCATTTATATCCGCGAGGAAGGTCTAGCCGTGCGCCTCGAAAACGATATACTCATCGGCAAGGACTCGAACTTCGACCTGATGGGCAATATCCCCATCGAAGCCGACGAAATCGAGGCCATCATGGCCCAATAACAGATCTCATTATCTCGCGCGGCTGCGCCTCAGACGCAAGACTTGAAGGCTCCGGGCAGGATGCCCGGACCACGTGGCTCGGGCATGCTGCCCGCCGCCTGTAACAGCCAAGTTATTCAGAAGGGTGAAGCCTCGTGAAAAGTCGCCTCCACCCGCCCGGTATTCACTTTCGATGCACCAGCAGCACAATCGATGGATGACGGTGTGGATCGCCTTAGGCATGGTTTCCAGCGCATGCGCGGAAATGAAGGTGTTTGTGGCGGCGGACGCGGCGGCCGGCGGGGATGGCAGCAAGTCCAGGCCCTATCAGACACTGACCCAGGCCCGCGACGCGTTGCGCTCGGCACGCAAAAACGCAACCCTCAAGAGCGGGGAGGCCGTGACGGTGCTGGTCGGGGCGGGAATCTACCCGCAGAACGCCACGTTCGCACTCACCGCCGAGGACAGCGGTACGACCGGCGCTGATGTGGTGTACCGCGCGGAAATACGCGGCCAGGCGCGGCTCCGCGGCGGAATCACGCTGGAACCCGCTGCGTTCAAACCACTGACCGATACGGCCGTGCTGACCCGCCTGAATGAGACGGCCCGCGGCAAAGTGCGGGTGTGCGATCTATCCACCTTGCTGCCGGGCGCATTGGAACCCTTCAAGACCGCCTATCGCGGCGTGCCGACCGGGCCGTGGCTCTATGTCAACGGCCAACCGATGCCCCTCGCACGCTGGCCTAACACCGATGCCCCGGCCGCCGGGTGGGCCGGCTTCACCAAGGCGGTGGACACCGGCTTGCCAATTGCCGATTCACCGGATCCCGCGTTGCGCCTGTTGCATCCCGGGTCGTTCGAGTTTGAGGACCCGCGCCCGGCACGTTGGAATTTGCAGGAGGGTGTGTGGTTGCTGGGATACTGGACGCATGATTGGAGCGACGAGGTGATCCGCGTGGGGTCCTACGACAAGGACAAGAAGGTCATCACTCTGGCGGCTCCGCATAGCTACGGCGTCATGGGCCATACCTGGGGCGCGGCCAATCGCCGGTTCTTTGCGCTCAATTCATTGGAGGAATTGGACGCCCCGGGCGAGTGGTATCTCGATCGGCCCCGCAAGCTGCTGTATTTCTATCCGGCATGCCCGCTGCCGGCTGCCAGGATCATGCTGGCCACCCTGAGCGAGCCGCTGGTGAAAATAGATGGCGCGAAATTCGTGAAGCTGCTGGACCTGGCATTTGAGTTTAGCCATGGCGATGGCTTGGTGCTGCGCAATGCACAGCACGTTGAAATTGCCGGCTGCGAGGTGGCTAATCTAGCGGGTACCGGCATCACGGTGAGCGGCTACGACAATACGCTGCGTTCGTGTGATGTGTTCAATCTCGGGAAATGCGGGATAGCCCTCGACGGCGGCGATCGCAAGTCACTGACCTTGGCGCACAATCTTGCGATCAACAACCATGTCCATCATTACGGGATTTTCCAGCGCACTTATGCTCCGGGAATCGGCGTGGGCGGCTGTGGCCAGATCGTGCGCAATAACTCGATCCATGATGCGCCTCACAACGCGGTTCTCTACGGCGGCAACGAGCATTTGTTCGAAAAAAACGAGATCTACCGGGTGGTGATGGAGACGGGGGATGCGGGCGCATTCTACACCGGTCGCGATTGGACCAGCCAGGGCAATGTGTTGCGCCACAACTTCATTCACGACCTTGGCGGCGGCGACGCCAAGGCCGTCAACACCATGGGCGTCTATCTCGACGACTGCGATTGCGGCGACACCATCGAGGGCAATGTGTTCTATCGGGCGGGCCGCGCCATCATGATTGGCGGCGGCCGCGACAACCCGGTGCTCAACAACCTGGTGATCGAGTGCCCGATCGGCCTGCACCTCGACGCGCGCGGCTTGACCCGGCAACAATGGAACAATCCCGCCGATGCCAGCTGGTGCCTCGAGGACAAGGCCAAGCGGCTGAATTATACCCAGCCGCCGTGGAGCGACAAGTATCCGCGGCTGGCGGCCATCCTGCGCGACGAGCCGCGCCAACCGCTCCACAATCCGATCCGCCGCAACGTGTTTGTGGATTGTGGCGGCAAGGTCCGTGATTTCGATGGCAATGTCATGACGCTGTTAGGGAAGTTCGAGATGGCGGACAATCTGATAGT
>JBAXOP010000383.1:0-5265 GCA_037133195.1 Verrucomicrobiota bacterium
AGATCGCGGTCAACGCCACCAAGATCGGCCTGCAAACCATCGAGGAAATCGGCGGTTACCTGCCGGGACCGATGGCGGATTGGCCGCGCGCCGCCAAGGAGATCATCCAGGGCGAGGCATCGGTCGGCCAGGCCACGCTCAGCCGGTTCTTCGCGCTGCATGTCATCATCCTGCCGCTGGCGATTTTCGGGGTGCTTGGGTTCCACTTGGTGTCGGTGCAATTGCACGGCATGAGCAAGGGCGTGGACGAAGCGCCCCGCCGCTTGGAGAAATTCTTTCCGACCTTTTTTCTCAAGGACCTGCGGGTGTGGGGCATTGCCTTCATGGTGCTCTTCATCCTCGGCCTCTGCCTGCCGTTTGAATCGTTGTTTGCCTATCCGTTGTTCGAACCGTTTAATCCCAAAGGATCCACACCCGACGGGATCAAGCCGGAATGGTATTTCTTCTGGGTGTATTACCCGCTCGAACTGTTGCCGTTGTGGGTGATTCTGGTCGGCTCCACCCTGCTCAGCATGGTCCTGCTGGCCACCCCGTGGATTTTCCGCAACACCAACCGCAAGACCCTGACCCTGCTGGCCATCGCGGCGGGCATCTATCTGGTTGTCATGACCTTCTTCGGCGAAAACATCTATCATCTCTTCAAAGGCTAACCATGCGCGCAAACCTGATCCCCACCTGTTGCAAACTCATCGCCGTGCTGGCGCTGACCGGAACTGCCCGGGCCTATCCCGAGTTCCAGAAGTTTGTGAGCCAGAATTCCGGACGCACCGTCAATTGCGCGCTGTGCCACATCCATTCGGACGGACCGGAAGGCACCGCGCCGGGACAACTCGGCCACCTCAATGCCGCCGAACAAGCCGAACTCGGACGGGCCCGCGCCGCATTTGCCCCCAACACCAACGTCAAGAGCCCTATCCTCAACGCCTTTGGCAACCACATCATCAACTCGATCGGCAAAAAACGCTTTTTGGAACTGCGACTGATGCCGGCCGATCTGGCCAAGCAACTGCCCCAGGACAGCGATCTGGACGGCGACGGCATTGCCGACGTGCAGGAGTATCTAGCTGGAACCCATCCGCTCATCAAGAGTGATGGCAGTCCCTGGCTGCTGTTCAAGGCCAACTTTGGTGCCAACCTCGGCCAAATCCTGCTGATGCTCGCCGCCACCGTGCTCGGCCTGTGGGGCCTCCACCACCTGCTCCACGGCTTTGATGCCGCCACCCGCCTCGACGACGACAACGAAAACAACTAACAACCATCCATCCATGTCCACACCCATCACTGACTGGCGTCCCGAGGACCCGACATTCTGGCAACAAACCGGCAGGAAAATCGCCTGGAAAACCCTCTGGATCACCACGCTCTCGCTGATATTATCATTTGCCACCTGGTTTGTGATGAGTGCGGTGGTGGTGCGCTTGCCGGGCATCGGCTTCAAGTTCACCGAGATGGAGTTGTTCTGGCTGGCGGCGATGCCGGGGCTTGCGGGCGGCACGCTGCGCTTGATCCACATGTTCCTCATCCCGATCTTCGGGACCCGCAAAGTCATCGCCATCGCCACGCTGGCCAAGATCCTGCCCTGCGTGGGTCTGGGGTTTGCGGTGATGAATCCCGCCACGCCGTTTTGGATGTTCCTGTTGCTGGCGCTGCTGTTTGGCATGGGCGGGGGCGACTTCTCCTCCTATATGCCGAGCACCAGCGTGTTCTTCCCGAAGCGCCTGCAAGGCACTGCGCTGGGCATCCAGGCGGGCATCGGCAATTTTGGCGTGAGCGTCACGCAGTTTATTACGCCATGGATCATCACCTTCGCCGTTGGTGGCGGGGCGTTGAGTGTTTCCCAAACCTTCACCAAGGCGGGGAAAACCAGCCCGATGTGGTTGCAAAACTCCGCCTTCTGGTATGTGCCGCTGTTGCTCGTGCTCGGCATCGCCGCTTGGACCATGCTGCGCAATGTGCCGGTCAAGGCGTCGTTTCGCGAGCAACTGGATATTTTCAGTAACAAACACACCTGGTTCTGCACCATCACCTATGTGATGACCTTCGGCGCGTTCTCCGGACTGGCAGCCGCTTTCCCACTCTTGATCAAGACCGTTTACGGAGGGTTTCCCAATGCCCCGGATCCGTTGAAATATGCGTTTTACGGGCCGCTCATCGGTTCGGCGATGCGGGTGTTCGCCGGACCGCTCACCGACAAGTGGGGCGGCGCGATCTTCACCCAACTGTGCGGCTTCGGCCTGATTGCGGGAGCCGCGATTCTCGGCTTCGGCGGCTTGCTCACGCCGAGCTCCGTGGATCAATTCCCGATGTTTGTCGCGGTGATGTTAGGCATGTTCTTTTTCACCGGCATCGGCAATGCCGCGACCTTCCGCCAGTTTCCGGTGATCTTCGCGCATTCGCCGCGCCAGGCGGCGGGAGTGATCGGTTTCACCGCGGCGATCGCGGCTTACGGGCCGTTCCTGTTCGCCACCTTGATCGGCCAGTCAAAGGCGCGTTGCGGATCGCCGGCACCCTTTTTCCTTGGCTTGATGGTATTCTGCCTGTTTGCCACCGCTATCAACTGGTGGTTTTACGCCCGCAGGAACGCGGAAAAACCCTCGTAGCAAGTCTACCGCGGCAATCCCGCCGAACCACCGAACCGCGAGTCGAGATGACAGCAAGCCCCGCCCCAACCGAGCCCGCAACCGGCATCACCCAGGATGCCGCCGCCGGCAACACCGTGCTGACGCTCTCCAGCATCGCGTTCACCCTGATGTTCGCGGTGTGGCTGATGTTCGGCGTGTTAGGTATCCCGATCCGCAAGGAGTTCGGCCTGAGCGACATTCAATTCGGCTGGCTAACCGCCATCGCGGTGTTGAACGGTTCCATCTGGAGGTTGGTCTTTGGCTTGTGGACCGACCGCTATGGCGGCCGGGTGGTGATGACGTTGTTAGTCGGGGCGACGGCGGTTCCCGCCTTCATGGTGAGCCAGGCCACCAGCTTCAACGAGTTGATGGTTTACGCCTTTCTGGTGGGCATGGCTGGCAACGCGTTTTCGGTGGGCATTGCCTGGTGTTCAGCCTGGTTCCCGCGCCACCGCCAGGGGTTTGCGCTGGGGGTTTTTGGCGCGGGCAATGTCGGGGCCTCGGTGACCAAGTTGATCGGGCCGTGGCTCATCGCGCTGGTGCCTGCCGCGGGCTACTTCAGCGGGCGCATTCCCGGCGGTTGGCGCTTTGTACCGCTGCTCTACAGCGGCTTGCTAGTGCTGATGGCGGCGGCGATCTGGTGCTTGTGTCCCAAGCAGGATCATAAACCCGGGGCCGGTCGGCCGCTGGGTGAGTTGCTGCGTCCGCTCGCGCAAATGCGCGTCTGGCGCTTCAGTCTCTATTATGTGGTGGTGTTCGGAGCCTATGTTGCAATGTCGATGTGGTTGCCCAAATACTATGTCGATGTGTTCGGGTTGGAACTGAAGGACGCCGCGCTGCTAACCACCTTGTTCATCTTCCCGGCGAGCTTGCTGCGGCCACTCGGCGGCTGGCTTTCCGACCGCTTCGGGGCGCGCCGGGTTATGTATTGGGTGTTTGGCGTGATGTTGCTGGCGCTGCTGGTTTTATCGGCGCCACAGGGACATATCGTGCTTTATGTGCCCGAAAGAATCCATGGCGGTGGCAAGGTGGAAACGATGCGTTTTGTCATGGGCCCGGTTCTCTTCACCTTGCTGGTGTTTCTGGTGGGATGCGGCATGGGCATCGGTAAAGCCGCGGTTTACAAGCACATCCCGGAGTATTTTCCCAGGGATGTGGGAGCGGTCGGCGGACTCGTCGGCCTGTTCGGCGCGCTGGGCGGTTTCATCCTGCCCTTGTTATTTGCCTATTCATTCAAAGCCACCGGAATTCCACAAACCGCGTTTGCAATTCTGTTTCTCGTCACCCTGGGCAGCTTCCTCTGGATGCACTGGGTCGTACTGAAGATGCTCAAGCTCGCCTCTCCCCACCTGGAGCACGTTTTTGAAAATCACGCGACTGGCGTGCCGGCACCCGCGTGCCGGTTGCCCGTTGCGGAATAACCCATGACCCCTCACCCATCAAAGAAACCATCCCCATGAAAAGCACCGCACTACTGTTGTTAGCCACCACTTGCCTGCTGCCCGCCGGCAGTTCCGAACCCGCCGTCCCGCCCGTCGCCCCGCCTGCGCCGTGGCTCCAGCCGCTCATTGATATCCGCGCGCGCTACGAATATGCCGATGTCGACGGCAAGGACCCGTCAAACGCCTTGACCTTGCGTGAACGACTCGGGTTGAAAACCGCGGCTTGGAACGGGTTCAGCGCCTTGATCGAGGGTGAGTTCACCGAGGTGGCCGCCAGCGACTACAATGCGAATGCCGGCCCGCTGGCCTATCCGTATGATCGCGCCAATTCGGCCATTGCGGATCCCCGCAATGCCGAGTTGAATCAAGCGTTGCTCCAATACGAGGGCTTTGACATGATCGCGAAAGTCGGCCGCCAGCGGCTTATTTATGACAATGCCGCGTTCATCGGCAACGTCGGTTGGCGCCAGAACGAGCAGACGTTTGATGCGGTTTCCCTCTCCAACAAATCCATCGATGCTCTGACGCTCAACTATGCCTACCTCAACCGCATCAACCGGATCTACGGTGCCGAGGCGACTTCCCCCCTCACCAAGGCACCCTTGTTTGACAACGTGCAGGACATCGCTGCCAACGTGAACCTGTTCAATGCGTCCTACACCGGCATCCAGGGGCTAACTCTTGGGGGTTATGCCTATATCATGGACTTTCGGAACAAGCCGAATTGGAATAACAACACCTTCGGCCTGAGCGCCAAGGGCGATGTGTCAGAGATGACGCTTTACGGCGAACTCGCCTGGCAGGACCAGGCGGGGCTCAACTCGAACAACCAGGCATGGTATGCCCATTTCAACGTCACCAAAACCTTCGGCACTCAAACGCTCGTCGTCGGCGTCGAACAACTCAACGCCGGCTTCAAAACCCCGCTGGCGACCGTGCATGTCTTCAATGGTTATGCCGACGCCTTTGCCAACGGCCGCATCGAGGGCAATCACAACGGCCTCACGGATCTCTATGTTTCCCATACCCTGCCGATTTGCTGGGGCATGAAATGGGCCAACGCGCTCCATGCCTATGGCGACGACACCCTTTCCGCCGGCTATGGCTGGGAATATGATTCGGTGTTGGTCAAGAAATTCGACAAGCACTTCACCGCGCTCGCCAAACTCTCGGTGTTCGAGTCCGAGGGCGACGCCTTCGTG
>JBAXOP010000384.1:0-5245 GCA_037133195.1 Verrucomicrobiota bacterium
TCAATGGCGCACGTGCCAACACCCCCGCAGGCGCCGCCGCCAACCCGGTCAACTTCACTATCAACTCGCCCGTCGAGGCGATCGCCCACTACTTGCCTGCCGTACAGGATAGCGATGCCGACGGCTTGCCGGATTGGTGGGAGATTCACTATTTCGGTAATTTGTTACAGGGGCCGAGCGATGATCCGGACAGTGATGGCTTGGACAATCTAGCAGAATACTTGGGTAATTCCAATCCATTGCTCGCCAATCAATCCGAAGGCTGGTCCGTCGGCGGACTGAGTCGCTCGCGCTCGCTTTCACTCTATCTTGTCCAGGATTCCGCCTCCCAGATCCGCTTGCGCGAAACAAGCGTCCCGGCTGGTGTCGTCAACCAGATCCGCATCGTTCCCAAGGGGGTGCCGGTCACCTTGACCAATCCACCTACGCCTTTCGCAGGTTGGCGCTTCACCGGTTGGCTCCACAACGGCGTGCGCTTCGACGCCCCCACCGCCATCCAGCCGATCACCATCGTACCGACGGAAGATATGGAATTGTCTGCTCGCTATGTGCCGGACTCGCTGGATTCCGACGGCGACCAAGAACCCGACTGGGTGGAATGGCTGCTTTATGAGTCCCTCGCTTATGACTTAACATCAGATACCGATGGCGACGGCTTCACCTGGGCGGATGAGAACGTACGCGGTTTCTCGCCGCTTGCCGCCGACCAACTGGTTAGCGGCGGTGTCAGCCGCAGTCGCTCGATGACGACTTATGCCCAAACCAGCGGCCGCATCCCATTGCGTCTGACCAGCGACCCTGCGACCATTCTCGAACAAACCGACTACTATACGCCGGGTACCAGTGTTGCGTCGCCGGACCTGGCTGGCAATGTTTTCGCAGGGTACAAGTTCGCGTGGTGGGATCTCAACGGGGTTCGCCAAGCCGATCTCTCCGGTGCCGCACTCGGAACTTTCACCACCATCCTATCTGCTCCTGCCGTCGCCACTGCCCATTACGTCGCCGTCGGCCTGGACTCTGATAGTGATAGCATCCCGGATTGGTTCGAGTGGTATTACTACGGCAACCTCTCTCAAAACGCCAGCAGCGATACCGAGGGCGACGGCTTCAATTTTGCCCAGGAATTGGCACGCGGCCAATCACCCGATTCCTTTGATGAATTGCTCACCGGTGGCATCTCGCGTGCCCGCTCGATGATGCTCTCTGCTTCTGCCAGTCCGCGCTATACATTCCGCCAGGTCAGCGACCCACCCACCATAATCAACCAAACCGATTTCTGTGCGCCGGGTACGCCGCTCACTTCCCTTAATTTGGCCGGCAATGTCTTTGCCGGGTATAAATTCGCATGGTGGGATCTGGACGGTGTACGCCAAGCAGATCCCTCCGGTGCCGCCTTGGGCGCGTTCGCTTTGACCCTCAGCCATGACTCCATCGCAACCGCGCACTATGTCGATCCGAATCTAGACTCGGATAGCGATGGCCTTCCCGATTGGTATGAGTGGACCTACTACGGCAACCTCTCACAAAACGCCAGCAGCGACAGCGACGGCGACGGGTTCACATTCGCTCAGGAACTGGCACGCGGCCAAACCCCCGTGAGCACGGACACTCTCATCACTGGCGGTATTTCGCGGTCTCGTGGTGTTACGCTTGCCGCGCAGGTTTCCGAAGATCCGATCTTGCCGGGCATCGGTGCCATCACTGTTACAGCGGTGTCTTCCAACTCGGCTCATATCAGTGTTATCGTCAATCCGGCCAACAGCGCCACCACTGCCTATTTCCAATACGGCATCACTCCCGGCTACGGTCATCAGGCACCCGCCGATAATACGCTCAACGGTATATCTACTCAAGCGATGGAATGCACGTTGCACGGCTTGATCCCCGGCACTTTGTATCATTGCCGCATCGTCGTTACCAATGCGATAGGCACGGTCCAAAGTGGGGATTTCACCTTTGGCATGCTTGGCGTGGCCCCCGTCGGATATGACTTATGGAGCCTCGATCACGGTGTGGGAGGCCCGCTCGAAGATGCCGATAACGACGGGGTGGACAATCTTTTGGAGTATGCCTTTGGCCTCAACCCGAATGTGTTTGATGCCAATTTGCTGCCTGCTCCCGAACTCATCGGCGACCGCTTCCGCCTGCATTGCACCGAACCCGCCGCTGGTGTCAGCGGCATCATCTACGGTGCTGAGTGGTCCACCGACTTGATCTTATGGAATCAAATTGCGGATTCCGCGAGCGCCCCCAACCACCTCTTCTGGACCCCGCCAGGTGCCGCAGTCGACGGGCGGCTCTTCGTCCGCTGGAGCATTTCCCAGTCGCCTTGAGTGGTGCACGTCTATCTAACTGTCCCCCTATCGTCGGGCGTGTGTGGCAAGCATAGCGTGTCCAGGGCAGCGACGACCTTACCGTGAAATCTGCGAGTAACTCGATGATGGACGGAGTGACGGTTAGGCACCGATCCGGGCGGCAAAGGCACCGTCGGTGTGATCGCGAAACGGCAGGGCGTCACGGGTGGAGTGAAGTGTTAGGCCTGGGTGGTCGGCGAGGAACGCCTCGATTTGGCCGAGGTTTTCTGCCTGTTCAAGAGAACAAGTTGAGTACACCATCCGACCGCCGGGTTTGAGGCACGGCAGGGCGTTTTCGAGGATGAGGCGCTGGGTGCGCACCAGTGCCTCAATATCCGGGGCTTGCAGACGCCAGCGCACATCGACGCGGCGACGCAGTACTCCGGTGTTGGAACAGGGGACATCTAGCAGGATGCCATCGAAAGCACCGTGCCAGGCCGGCGGGGCAGGTTGGGTCCAATCGTGAACGGCGATGGTGGCAGCGGCGGCATGCAGCCGGGTTAGATTGTCGCGCAGCCGGGGGAGCCGCTTTTCGTTAGAGTCGGTGCAGACGAGGGAAGTGGCGGAGCCCAGTGCGGCGGCGATGAGAAATGCCTTGCCGCCGGGCGCGGCGCAGGCATCGAGGATGCGCTCGCCGGGTTGGGGATCTAGCAATTCCACGGCATGGCGCGTGGCTGGATCTTGGATATAGATGGCGCCGGCGGCTAGCAAGGAAGTGGGCAGCGGGCCTTCGAGTTGGAAAAAGTTGGGAGCGTTGGCTACGGGGGTGCCGGGAAGGGCGGCGGAGGTATTGGAAGATATTGGAGACACGCCGGCTGAAGCCGGCGCTCCGATAAGAGCGGGAGACACGCCGGCTGAAGCCGGCGCTCCGATAAGAGGTGCTCCGGCGAGGGGATTGAGCCGGAAGAACGTAGCGGCGGGTTGGTTGTTCCACTCCATCAGAGCCAGCGCGTTGGCTTTGCCGAAGACCACACGCCAACGGTTGAACAACCAATCAGGATGCGAGTGGACGACGGCGGGTGGCAGATCCGAGATATCATCTAACAATCGCTTGCGGGAGGTGGTGGCGCGGCGCAACACGGCGTTGATGAGGCTGCGCACGTTGGCTTTGCCGGCTTCGACGGTTTCATTGACGGCAGCGTGGTCGGGTAGGTTGAGAATGAGCAACTGGCAGAGGCCGACGCGCAGGACATCGCGAGTTTCGGGGTCGAGTTTGCCGTCGCGCAGTTTAGAGATCCAATGGTCTAGCAACCGGCGATGGCGCAGCACGCCGAAGAGGATAGCTTGCAGCAAAGCGCGATCCGGCGAGGAAAGTTTGCGGCGCTGGGCGTGTCGCTCGATGAGGCTCTCGGCGTAGTCCTGACCTTGTGCCCAGGCGTGGAGGGCGGATACGGCGGCTTGGCGGACGTGGAAATTTTTGGCGGGCATGAGTTAGGTTATCACGGGATAGTGATGGACTGGAGTTCCTGTTGGATAAAGCGCACGACGGTGGTGTAGTTTTTGCTATCGCGGGCGCTGCCGAGGATAGCGGTGCCACCGCCTTTGAGTTGCCAGTAATGACTGGCGAGGCAGGCCCCGTCGCTGAGGCCGGCGAACGGCGGAAAATCGCCTTTCTGAACGGGTTCGCCGTAGATGGTGGTGAGGAGTTTGGCGAGGTCTTCCCAACAGGTCTTGAGCTGGAGCGGATAGGCGTCGGCGGGGAGGGCTTCGGTTTGGAGTGTTACCTCGCGCAGCAGGCCGTCTTTTGACCAATCGAAAAACAAGCGGCAGCGCAGGCCTCCAATATCCTTGCGAGTTTGAAAACTACCGTTCAGCCCGAAGCGGCCAAGGAGCGATTCGGCCACCCGCAACTCGACTATTTTACTGGCTTTGAGTTTAGCGAGGACCTGCTCGCGGGTGTCGCCGAAGTGGAGCGTGTCAAACACGGCGGTGGCATCGACGACGGGTGGCGCTGATGGCGCTGGGGCCACTGGAGGCGTGGGTTTGGCGGTGGGCAGCGGGTGATTGGCATTGAGCCATTGGAGGTCGTCTGGGTGGACCTTTTTTAGGTCCAGAGTGAATACCTGTCCATCACTGCGGCGAATGGTCACGCTGCGTGCGTCGCGGGTGATAAATTCACCTTGGATGCTCCGCTCCCCTTCGCTGCTTTTCCACGGGCGTGCAGCGGCGGTGTGGTGGAGCGTGAAGGCGAGCAACAACGCGCTGAGGAAAATTAACCCGAATCGTGATGGTCGAGCTGGAAGTGCTGTTGGATGAACCACGGAGTGCACGGATTTATAGTTCAGAGTTCAGATTTTCAGAGTTCAGATTTTCGCGTTAATGGCCTTGTGGGCGATCGCGCGGTTCCCATTCGCGGCGGGTGCGTGAGCGGACAGAGAAAATGATAGGAACGCCGGGAGCGGGGTGGGCCTCGCGCATCCGGTTGGTTAGATAGCTTTCATAGCTATTGGCCATGAGACGTTTATCATTGACGAAGAGGACGATGGTGGGGACGGGGATGACGCTGTATTTTTCGTTAGTTGCGGCGGTGGCGTAGTAGAGTTTGAGGCGGCGGCGCAATTTATTATCGATGGGTGGTGGGGTTTGCTCGAAGGCAGCGTGGAGGATGCGGTTGAGCACACCGGTGCCGGGGACGCTCTGGGCACCCTTGCGCATTTTGAGGGCCTCCTTGAGGACGTGATCGACGGCGGAGCCGGTTTTGGCGGAGCAGGCGACGAATGGGGCGAAGGCGAGGAAAAACAACTCGCGGCGGACATGATCGGCGGCCTTTTCCAAGCGGATTTTATGGGGGGCGTCTGGGAGATAGAGGTCGAATTTATTAAGGGCGATGAGGCAAGGTTTTTTCTCCTCGAGGATGAGTTGGGCGATTTTGCGGTCCTGGGCGGTGATGC
>JBAXOP010000385.1:0-5210 GCA_037133195.1 Verrucomicrobiota bacterium
CGACGCGGCGGGCCGGGCATGAGGATGCACAGCGCACGCAATTTGGTGCTTGGCACGGGTGCCGGGACGCCCCGACACTGCGCGCATGGTCCTCGGTATTCTCGGCTCCGGCTCCGGCTCAAACATGCAGGCGATCCTCGACGCGATCGCCGCTGGCAATCTCGCCGCACGCATCGCACTGGTGCTTTCGGACAACCCAGACGCATTCATCCTCGAGCGCGCCCGCCGCCACGGCATCGCCACTGCCCTGATCGATTGCCGCGGCTTTAAGACAAAATTTCCTGCTGAGGCCCAACAGGAGACCGCAGGCCGATTGCAGGCGGCGGGGGTGGACTTGGTGTGCCTCGCCGGATTCCTGCGGTTGGTGAAACGGCCGTTGCTGGATGCCTTTCCCAACCACATCATCAACATTCACCCCTCGCTGTTGCCGGCCTTCCCCGGCTTGGAATCCTGGAAACAGGCACTCGCCGCCGATGTGACCGAAACCGGATGCACCGTCCACGTCGTCGATGGCGGCATGGATACCGGCCCGATCCTCCTCCAGCAAGCCGTGCCAATCATGCCCGGCGACACCGCAGCCATGCTCCACGCCCGCATCCAAGAGGTGGAGCACCGCCTCTACCCCGCGGCCATCGCCAAGTTCAGAGTTTCTGAACTCGAAGGGAAACGATTTGGCACATTTTGATGTATTGACGATCTATAAGGCAGCGAACCGCGGAGGTGCGGAGTTAGCAGAGTCAATCGCAGGGTTTCTTGCGCGGCTCCCATGCCTTATTCCTTCTAGGTCAATTTGCTCTCGGGGCCAATTTCCTTGCCAGGGGGGCAACCATGCGGCAGGCTGCGCGTCCCCAACCATTATGAAACCAGTCCTTTTGATCGGAGCCGGCGGCGTCGGCAGTGTCGTGGCTCACAAATGCGCCATGTTGCCGGAGGTGTTCGGTCCCATCACCCTGGCGTCGCGCACGCTCTCGAAGTGCGAGGCGATCGCCGCCCAAGTGAAACAACGCACGGGCCGCGAGCTGGCCACGGCACAGGTGGATGCGGACGATGTGCGCCAGACTGCGGCACTGATTCGGAGCACCGGGGCGAAATTGCTCATCAACGTGGCGCTGCCCTATCAGGACCTAACCCTCATGGACGCTTGCCTGGAGGCCGGTTGCGACTACCTGGACACCGCCAATTACGAGCCCAAGGATGTGGCGAAATTCGAGTATGGCTGGCAATGGGCGTATCAGGACCGGTTTGCGCAGGCTGGGCTCTGCGCGGTGCTCGGTTCGGGGTTTGACCCTGGGGTGACCAACGTATTCACCGCCTGGGCGCTCAAGCACCAGTTCGATGAAATCCATACCCTCGACATCATCGACGTCAATGGCGGCAACCATGGCAAGGCGTTTGCGACGAATTTCAACCCGGAAATCAATATCCGCGAGGTCACCGCGCCATGCCGGCATTTTGAGGCTGGGGCGTTTGTGGAGAGCGCTGCGATGTCATGCCACCAGGGGTTCACCTGTCCGGAGGGGGTGGGCAGCTATGAAATTTACCGGATGTACCATGAGGAACTCGAATCCCTCGTCAAACATATCCCCACCCTGCGCCGGGCTCAATTCTGGATGTCGTTCTCTCCCAATTACTTGAAACACCTCGAAGTGCTCCAAAACGTCGGCATGACGCGCATCGACCCGGTCATCTACCAGGGCCGGGAAATCGTGCCCTTGCAATTTCTTAAGGCGGTGTTGCCCGATCCAGGCGAGCTGGGCCAATCCACCAAGGGCAAAACCTGCATCGGCAACGTCATCACCGGCCTCCGGGATGGCCAGCCCAAGGCACTGTATATCTACAACATTTGCGACCACGAGGCGTGTTTCGCAGAAGTCGGCTCGCAGGCGATTTCCTACACCACAGGCGTGCCGGCCATGCTCGGTGCCAAGCAAATGCTCACCGGTTCCTGGCGCCAGCCCGGCGTCTGGAATATCGAGCAACTCGATCCCGATGCCTTCATGGCCGACCTCCATGTCCACGGCCTGCCTTGGCTCTGCCGCGATCTCACCACGGCTCAGGCCGCCAGTTTTCAGGTGGCGTGAACCACGCGGACTGCCCCGCCACCGCCGGGTTTTTTGCGTGCCACACGATATTTCCCTTGCGCGATGCTGCCCGTACTACCAGATTCTCCACGTGAATTGCCGCCAAATACTCCCCTTCGACGCGTTGGCCATGCTCGCCAATTCGCCGAGCGGCTTCGACAAGGTGACTTTGAGTCGGTGGATTGACACGACTTTTTGTCAAAAAAGCCTGACGCAACTGGATTTACGTGGCGTTGGAGAGTTCGGTGCTTTCCTAGTCAGTAATCGCCAACCGGCCATCCCGGACTGTTCATGCCTTTGACCTTAATCGACACTCCGGAGGCGCTTGTCAGTTACCTCAAAACCAGCCGCCTCGGCGATGCTGAGCCGATTTGCGCGATTGATACCGAAGCGGATAGCCTGCATCGTTACCGCGAATCGCTGTGTTTGATTCAATTCGCCGCAGGCGATGATTGCCTGCTCATCGACCCACTGGCTATCGACGATTTGTCCGCTCTGGGCGTGTTTCTCGGGCGGGCAATCGTCTGGATGCACGGTGCCGACTATGACATGACCATGCTCAAGCGCGAGTTTGGTGCCTTGCCGGCCACTGTCTATGACACCCAGATCGGTGCCCGCTTGTTGGGCTTACGGCGCTTCGGCCTCGCCGACTTGGTCGTGCATTATTTCGGCATCGAATTGTCCAAAACCTCACAAAAGGCCGATTGGGGGAAACGCCCGTTGACACCCAAAATGGTCGAGTACGCATTGAATGATGTGCGATACCTGTTGCCGATGGCCGATAAAATCGTCGCCGATCTCCGCGCCAAAGGCCGCTACGAATGGTTTGAACAAAGCTGCCAAGCGGCCCGTAAAAAGGTGTTGGATCGTGAGGATGGGCGTGAGGATGCCTGGCGCATCCAAGGCTCCGGCAAGTTTGATCCGCGCACACTTGCCTGCTTGCGTGCCCTCTGGTATTGGCGCGATAACGAAGCCGCCCTCTGGGACCGCCCCTCATTCATGGTCGCCACCAATCGCGATCTCATCGAGTGGAGTACCACCATGGCGCAGCGGCAAACGATTCCTCTGCCTCGTCATTTCCGCCCCGATCGCGTCAAACGTTTCCGTCAATTGGCTGAGACCATCGCCGCGTTGCCGGAGGCCGAGTGGCCCGCTTGCGTCAAACTCCAACGCCGCAAGCGCGACCGCGATTTCGAGCGCAAGGTCGATCAGTTGCTCGGCGTGCGCGACCAGGCCGCGGCCGCTTTGGATATCGAGGGCTCGCTCATCGCCTCGCGTGCGGCTCTCGAAGGCATTGCCGCCGGCGAGCTTGAGCCCACATCCGTGCTCTTGCCCTGGCAACTCGGCATCCTGCACAGTTGAACCTGCCGGCTTAAGACCCCCACCGGGCATGCGCGTAAGGAACCTCCCGCCGGGCATGCGTCATAAGGAGCCACGACCCTATTGTCGCGCCGTTTATTTCCCATAACCGAGCGCAGCGAGATTGCCTGACTGGCTGGTTTTCAAATAATCAGGCAAATTTAACGGATTGAAGAGGATGACACGAAAAATAATACCTCAATCAATCGACTCCTCGGCTCACCCAAAAGGTGCCTGCCAAAAAATTCATAACTCATCCTTGATCCGTGCATTCCGTGAAATCCGCAGTTTCTATTTTCCTTTCTTGCACCAGAACCCGCGCGTGCTCTGGAGTGCCCAACGTTGCCAATAATCCTAAAAAATGCAGCTAAAATGGCGATCCGACGATATTTTTACCACGGATTAACGGATTTGGTTTGTCGGATGAATTCCCGGAAAAAAAACCAGCTTTTTTCTGCGAAGTTCCTTGTTTCCAGCGCCGAAATTGAAGACCCTTTGGCCGCCTATGTCAGAGTCTCAGAACGAGCCCCCCAAAGCCGCCACCCAAGTCGCTGCCGCGCAGCAATACGACGCCGCGCAAATCGATAAACTCGAAGGTCTCGAGGCGGTGCGCAAGCGCCCCGGCATGTACATCGGCGACCCCGATGAACGCGGCCTGCACCACTGCGTATTCGAGGTGCTGGACAATTCCATCGACGAACACCTCGCCGGCCATTGCAACCGCATCAAGGTCGCCATCCACGTCGATGGCTCCGTTTCCATCGCCGATAACGGCCGCGGCATCCCCGTGGATATGCACCCGAAATTCGGCATGCCCGCCGTGGAACTCGTCCTCACCAACCTCCACGCCGGCGGCAAATTCGGCCAGGGCGCTTACAAATACTCCGGCGGCCTCCACGGCGTCGGTGCCAAATGCGTCAACGCCCTCGCCGATTGGTTCCGCGCCGATATCATGCGCAACGGTAAGATCCACCGCATCGGCTTCGAGCGCGGCAAGACGACTGAGCCGCTCCATGTCGTCGGTGAGGTCGATCCTAGCAAAACAGGCACGATCATCACCTTTTTCCCGGATGCCACTATCTTTGTTGATACCATCGACTTCAAGTTCGACCGCCTCGCCACCCGCCTGCGCGAACTCGCCTTCCTCAATCCCGGCCTGACCATCGAATTGGAGGACGAGCGGCCTGAATCCGCTAGAAAAGGCGCGTTTTTCTATGCCAAAGGGATCGAGGAATTCGTCGTCCAGTTGGGTGAGAACAAAACCGTCATCCATGATACTCCCGTCATTCTCCACGGTAAACGGCAGATTGACCTCGATTATGATGGCAAAAAAACCACCGACGACGTGTTTGCCGACGTGGTTTTTCAATACAATGATTCCTATAACGACCAGATCTTGTGCTTCGCCAACTCCATCCCTAACGGTGATGGCGGCACCCATCTGACGGGTTTCCGCACGGCCCTCACCCGTGGCATCAACCAATACGCCAAGGTCAACAAGATCCTCAAGGACAAGGACCCGGCGCTTACCGGCGACGACGTTAGAGAAGGTCTGGTTTGCGTGATCTCGGTGAAGATGCCCAATCCGCGTTTCTCCTCGCAGACCAAAGACAAGCTCGTCAACACCGAGATCGAAGGCGTTATCTCCTCCATCGTCTATGAGGGACTCATGCAATACTTCGATGAAAACCCCGCCCTCGCTCGCAGGGTCATCGAAAAATCCGTCAACGCCGCCCGCGCTAGGGACGCCGCCCGCAAGGCCCGCGAAAC